>NZ_CAXTHR010000016.1:0-45406 GCF_964244095.1 uncultured Methylobacterium sp.
CTCGGCTCGAACACGCGGCGTCGTGCGGGCGCTGCCGTGAAGAACGCCTGCCATAGTGCATCCTCCGCCTGACGCGTCAGCGCCAACAATGCACCATCACACTCCGGGACTGCACACCTAGTGCGCCACGCCTAGAAGCGTCTGCAGTTTCGATTGAAACAACATGATCGCGGTGAGGAGGGCCAGCCTCACAGTCGTCGCGGAAACGATAAAGCCCTTCAAGGGCAGGTGCGCCACGCGCTCCTTCAGCGTCGCGATCTCGACGGCGACGGTTTCAAGCTTGCCGTCGATCCGATCGAGCCGCGTGTCCACGCGTCCGAGGCGATCGTTCGTCGTGTCCATCCGGACTTCGAGTTTCGCGATCCGTTCCATGTCGGGAGGTATACCATCTCCGTCGCCGCCACGCGATAATTCTCTATCCTCGACCCATGAACCGTGGCTACCATCGATCAAACGCAAGGGCGCGCTTGATGTTCTCGACATTCCCGGCCGTGAAAGACTAATCATAACGCCTTCCTCGCAGCTTTCCAATTCATAAACGGAACTATGTCGAAGTTGTAAACATGGCCACACTTGTCGCAGTGCAGTTCGAAACTGCGAAAAAACAGTATCGTCCTCATTTTGAAATTAAAACGAACATGTGCAGGGTCGGTGCCGTCGTCCTGCGTGCCGTACAAGGTCATCGCTTCACTACCGCAGGTCACGCATTTCCACTTCGGTGCGACCTCGTCCATAAAGGCGACGACGTCTGCGAATTTCGAGAACAGCTCGGTTGCGTCTTCCGGGCTGATGTCCTCTTCGTCTCGAATTTCCATCGCTCTCGATCCGCCTTTTCCGAACACCGGCAGTTGAGCCGATCAGCCGTTGCGTGGGAAGCCGTCAACGCCCCTTCGTGATGACGATCATCAGCAGGGCAGCAGCGCGGCGATCAGCGCCCGACTCGGTCGAGCAGCGCGTCGGAAGCCAGCCGGGTTTTCCGCAGCGTGCTTGGTTCTAGGTCGGGCCAGAAGTTCACGACATCCTCCCGTGGCGTTTTAGTCGTCCTGCAAACTCTCCGCGAAATCCTCCGGCACCTCGCCCCATTGCCCGACGATCGTCACGCCCTCCAGCTCGCCGGTCTCGTCGTCGGCCATCACCTTCAGGGCCGCGGTGCCGGGCATCCGGCCGGCCATGGCTTGCGCCTTCTTCAACGCCCCGCTCTCGGTCGGGGCCACCTCGCGGTCGCCGGGGACGAGGCGCTTGCGCTTGATCGCGAACGTCTGCAAGGTGAAGGTCATCTTCATACCCATGGCTGGTAATCCACCCACCACTGGAACCGCCCTAACCGTTTCCACGCGGGCGGCGACCGCCATCGTCGTAGCCGACATGGTGGGCGTCGGCGTCTTCACCAGCCTCGGGTTCCAGGTGACGGACATCCCGTCTGGGTTCGCGCTGTTGCTGCTGTGGTTCGTCGGCGGCGTGGTCGCGCTGTGCGGGGCGTTCAGCTACGCCGAACTGGCCGCGATGTTTCCCCGCTCCAGCGGCGAGTACAACTTCCTCACGCGCGCCTACGGCCCGGCCTTCGGGTTCATGGCGGGATGGCTCTCGGCCACCGTCGGCTTCTCCGCGCCCGTGGCGCTCGCAGCGATGGCCTTCGGGCAGTATGCCGGAGCGGTCCTGCCGGGGGTACCAGCACTTCCGCTCGGGCTTGCGGTCATCTGGCTCGTCTCGGCTGTCCGCCTGCGCGGGGGGCGCCACGGCAGCGCGTTCCAGATCGGCTTTACGTTGCTGAAGTTTGCGCTGATCCTGGCCTTCATCGTCGCGGGCTTTGCCGGGGGTGGAGGCGGGTCGGTCTCCTTCGCGCCGAGCGCGTCCGACCCGGCCCTGATCTTCAGTACCGGCTTCGCGGTGAGTCTCGTCTTCGTGATGTACGCCTACTCGGGCTGGAACGCCGCGACTTACATCGTCGGCGACTTGAGTGACCCGGCCCGCAGCGTGCCGCGGGCGCTGTTCATCGGGACGGGCTTCGTGCTTGCTCTCTACGTCGCGCTGAACGCGGCGTTCCTCTACACGACGCCCGTGGCGGAACTTGCCGGGCAGATCGAGGTCGGTCTGATCAGCGGCCGGCACGTCTTCGGCGAGGCGGGCGGGCGCCTCGTCGGTCTGCTGATCTGCGTCGGCCTGATCCCGACGATCGGCGCGATGATGTGGATCGGCCCGAGCGTCGCGGTGGCGATGGGCGAGGACGTGCCGCTGCTGCACCGGTTCGCGCGCCGCTCGCCCACCGGCGTGCCCGTGGCCGCGATCCTCCTCCAGGCCGTCATCGCCAGCCTCCTGCTTCTCACCCGGAGCTTCGCGGCGGTGCTCGAATTCATCCAGTTCGGGCTGCTCGTCTGCGCGTTCCTGACGGTCCTTGGGTTGATGCGGTTGCGCATCGTCCAGCCGGACCTGCCGCGTCCGTTCCGCGCCTGGGGCTATCCCGTCACGCCGCTGATCTTCCTCGGCACTACGCTTTTCATGCTGGTGCATCTGGCGGCCTCCCGGCCGCTCCAGTCGCTCGCGGGCTGCCTGTTGATGCTGGCGGGCCTGGGGCTCCACGCCGTCACGGCCGCGCAGGCGCGGCGGGCGGCAGGGAAAGCCGCGCCATGAGGCGGTGCGGCCTCATGGACGGCGGCAGGTGCTATCACCGGGCGGAACCCGCCTCGGATGCGAGAGACCTCAGCACGTCGAGCCGGTATTCAGCGGCTCGCTGCTGCGTCAGGACCCGCGCGAAGCCTTGCGCGCCCGCGATGAAGCCCTCGGCTGCATCGTCCCCGGAAAGCGGGTAGTGGGTGACGCCGAGCCAATGCACCAGCACGACGTCGCCCCCGGGCAACAACGCCCCTTCGATCCGCGTGACAAGGCGCGCGAGGTCAGCCCGGTCGAGATAGTAGGCCACCTCCGAAATCACGATCAAGTCGAACCGCCCATCCGGCCATTGGCCGGGAACGGCGGCTAGCTGGAAGTGAGCGTTCGGCCAATCGGCGCACCGGGCACGGGCGTCGTCCAGCACGGACGGCACCACATCAAGCCCGAGCACCACATCGCAGCGGGGGCAGAGCTGGCGGGTGAACACGCCGATGGAACAGCCCACGTCCAGGGCGGACGCGTAACGGGCCCGCGGCAAGGCCGCGAGCGTGGCCGCGTACTTGTCCCGCTCGTAGGCGCTCGTGGCGAAGCGCCAGGGATCTGACTCGGTGGCGTACATGCCCCTGAAGTAGTCCGTGTCGAGGGAGTTCGACCGACGGCCCGTCTCGGCCGGCCCGCCGGCACCGGTCTCCGCGCCGGCTGCTCCTTTCATCCCAAGGATCGTGTCAGCGACGACGGCGCCTCCAGCCCCGAGCAAAACGCGGCGTGAGGGTGGCTTGCGGTCGCGCATGATAATCCTCAACACGTCCGTAGGCATGCGGCGGGGCAACTTCACTTGGAAGGGACAGTTCCGAGGCGCGACATGGAGTTGGTTGAAGGCTTGGGTTGCCGTCTCGGACCTGATCGGCGCACGGTGCGTGCAGGTGCAACCTCTACACCTCGATAAGAGCCAGGACGCCATTTGCGAGGCGTTCAAGGTCGATCGCGACGAAACCGGCAACCTGCCGCCGCTGCCGGCGATCTTCCCGGATCAGATGGCGCCGATCGTCCGCATCGCCGATGACGAGCGCACGCTATCCATGATGCGCTGGGGCTTCCCGCCGCCACCGAAGGCCGTTCCGCAGCCGGTGACGAACATGCGCAACGCCGCCTCGCCGTACTGGTGGCCCTGGCTGAAGCCGGAACAGCGCTGCCTCGTGCCGGTTTCGTTGTTCAGCGAGTACGCCGATACCTAGCCGCGCAAGACGCCGGTGTGGTTCGCCCTCGACGAGGACCGGCCGCTGTTCGCTTTCGCCGGGATCTGGCGCCTCTGGACGGGCGTGCGCGGCACAAAAGCCGAGAACCCGAATCGGAGCGAGGCGGAGCACCGGCTGTACTCCTTCCTGACCTGCCGGGCGAACGGCGTGGTCGGGCCGGTGCACCCGAAGGCGATGCTGGTGCTGCTGACGACGCCGGGGGAGTAGCGCGCTTGGCTGGAGGCGCCAGCCGAGATCGCCCTACAGCTTCAGCGAGCATTGCCCGATGAGGCGATGCAGGAGGTCGCGTGGGGGAACCGTAGCGACGGCGCGTGAGGCCGCCGATCTCCCCGTCACGGTCAGCGGATCGCAGATGCGGCGCACGCGACTGGCAGGTCGTAGGTCATGGTGAGCGCGGTGCGGAGCGCCTGTTGCAATCGCTGGTCTTCGGGGATCGTAGGCTCGCGACCACCCTTTCGCGGCGGAGCCCGCCCCGTCTCGGCCATGAGGCGCTTCAGCATAACCCTCGATCTTGGCCTCAACCGTATCGTCAGGGTCCGCCTCGCGGTCGAGAAGTCCGCGCCGCCGCAACTCGACGTTGACCTCGTCGGCCAGGCGGATGAATTTCTGTCCGATGTCTTCGAGCGTCGTCTCCAATTCAAACGGTAGATGTGGCGAGGCACATAGCTCCGTGATCATGGCTGCGTAGAGCGGCATGGTCACTTCGCGGTAGATCCGGAAGAACAACACGCTTTGCGAGGGCAGCGACGACATCAGATCTCGGTTGTTGAGGGAGTTGAGTGCGGACCGACCCTGGTGCCAAGGTCGAGGAGGATCACGTCGACCAGTTCGCGCAGATCTGGCTGATCGCGGACCGTCTCACGCAGAGCGCAGGCCTGCGCGACGGCGCGCTCGATCCATGCCTCCGGGTCGTTTCGGTCCTCGGCCATCGGTGCGATAAGGCTCAGGAGGGGCGTGCCGGCCGGGTCACGCCACGAGCCGATCCGGTAGTGCCAGCGCGGGGCGGCGACCGTCGACGACAAGGTCGGATCCGTATGCAGCGAGCACTGTCTGCGCCGTAGCGAGCGTGCGCTGCGTCAGCCGCGCGATTATGGGCAGGATCATGTTGCCGTCGTAGGCGGTCGGCAAGGCCAGCGGTTCGACGTCCCAGCCCATGTCCATGACCCGATCCGCTAGCATCGGATGGGTCTGCACCAGGAGAGCTTCGATTCCGACGGCCTCCGCTGCGCGCGCCACGGCCGCAAAATGCGCCTTCGTGAAGTCGCGGGCGCCTCGGCCTTCGCGCTTGCGCGGCGCGACGGCATGCCGGGTCCACTCGTAGATCCGCGGGCCGGTGGGCGAGGGTGCACCCTGCATGATTTCCGGGTAGACGTGGCTGACGAGGTGGGGGCGCGTCGTCGGCAGGAGGCGCGCGTAGGCGACGATCTCGTCGATTTCCTCGCCGACCACATGGATGCAGCCCGGCCCGTCGAACTGGTCACGCTCTCGTCCATCGGGTTTGCGGCAGGCCTCCCAATGCAGGTGGTCCACGAAAAAACCGTGACGAAACCTATAGATATGGTCCGCCAGTTCGGGACTTTCGGCGTCTATGTCACCATTCAGCAGTCTGAACACGGCCGGTATCTCCGCGAAACAGCGAAGATAATCTCTATTCTACGCAGAGCCGGGCATCCGTAGATCTACGGATAGACGCCTATTGGTTCAGCCGATCAGCCCGCGCCGAATCGCCTCCGCCACGCATTGCGCTCGGCTGACTGCGTCGAGCTTGCGTGCCGCACTGGCGAGATGCTGCTCCACGGTCCTAGAGGAGATCGATAGGATGACCCCGATATCCCACGCGCTCTTGCCGTCCGCCGCCCATTTGAGGCACTCCATCTCCCGACCGGTCAGGGGTGGGGGCGCCTCGTCCTTGCCGTCGGCCTCGCCCTCGCGTCGCAGGATCGCCTTGGCGCAGGACATCGCGTAGATCGCGACCAGATGGAGCCCGGCTCGCTCGTCCGGGGTCGGGGCATAGCGGTCGCCGCCGAAGCTGACGCCGGCCTCGCCTCCGTCGATCTGGTGGAAAGGTACGCACAGTCCGGCGTGAAGACCGTAAGCGCGGGCCTCGTCGAACACCACGGTGCCCTGCGGCGTGCCGACCGCCTCGGCAGCCTCCTGCCACAGGAAGGGGTCGGCCGTCCCACGGATGTGGCGGATGACAGGATCGACGTGCATGTATCGGCGGTCCTGGTAGCGGCGCTCCCACTCGGGTGGCCAGCCCGAGATGATTCGGCAGTCGAACAGGTTTTCGCGCGGGGACTGCGGGAGCCCGGCGACTAGGAACGCCTCGTACCCAAACACCCCGCCGCAACGGCGCAGCTCGGTGTAGAGGTCGATATGCGTCTGCGCCTCCTTCAGACGGTGCACGATGTCGAAGGTGATTTGGCGGACGTTCAACACGGCGGCGGATCGATCCCGGCGGCAAAGGTGCAGGGCAGAATTCAACCCGATCGCCGGGCCAACTCAAGATATGTTACTGACGCACCGCGCGTCCGCGATATAAAAACCTTAGATAGGTTTTGGTCAGGAGGCTAGGCGAAGTGGATGTTGAACAACGGGCGCAGCGCCGAACTGCTTCAGACCATTGCGGAAACGGTCGGCGCTGATCTCGCGACCTTCGACGCTTGGCGAAGCGGGCGCACCGCTCGCGATAGTGGCGACACGCCCGCGGAGCACCACCGGACGGTCCTGCTGTTCCGGCTGATCCGAGCATTCCGGTCCCTGCCCGATGGCGAAACCCGGCTACAGGCGCTGCAATACGTTGAGGGTCTGGCGGCCGAGCCGAGCCGCGCGGAGTGATGAGTGCGGATCAGTGAGAGGAGGATCACCAGAGCCGGAACGCGCGCCCGATCATGGCGACCACGATGGCCTAAGCAGGTTTCGCAAAAGTGCCCCGCGGTTTTGCGAAAAAAACCTGCGACAGACCAAGGACCTAAGCAGGCTCGCGTTGGCCTGCCAACGCGAGCCTGCTTAGAACAGCACCGTACAGAGGAGCATGACTGCGTTCGTAAGGCGGATCTCGGTGCGATGGGAACGGACTTCATCGCTGACAACGCGCGGCTCCCTGCTCATCTGTCCCGCCGCATCGTCACGGCGCCGTCGTGGAGATCGATAGCCTTGACCCGTGGACCGCGGACGGCTTCGTCCCGTTGCTCCCACGCGTCGAGCGCCCCGTTCGCGGCGTCAACGATGGCCGGCATCGATCCACTCGGGATCTGGGGTCGGATCGCCTCCACCAAGCGCGTCAGAACCGTCTGCTCGGCCAGCGGCTCGGCATGGACGAACGCACCATCGCTGACGCACTCGGGCAACGCACGACCGAGATGGCGCGTCGCTACGCGAAGGGTCCTGATCTCGCGCCGAAGATGCGGAACGTAGCGCGGAAGTTCGAGGCTGAACTGAACAAACGCGAAACACGGGGTGTCAAACCCGATCGCAAGAAGCGTCAAACCGGCTAGGCTTTCCGATGGCCATTTCGAAAAAATGAACGCCTGCAAAGCGTTAGGTGGTGCCGCAAGAGGGATTCGAACCCCCGACCCCCTCATTACGAATGAGGTGCTCTACCAGCTGAGCTATTGCGGCATCGCCCGGCACCCACACGCTACGGGTTTCCGAGGAGCCGGTGCATAGCCGTCCGGTCCGCCGTTGGCAAGGCGGTGGCGGCGGGCGCGATGCAGCGGGGACACGCGTGCCGGCCGAACCGCCCGGCCTGGGCACCGCGTCCTTGACGGGGCCGGGCGGCGGGGGAAGGGTCGGCGGGCACGCGGCGGGGCCGGAGCACATCATGTCGCTGATCGCACGCCTGCGGGCCTACGCGGCCGAGACCTTCGGCGTCGCCGCCGACGGGACGCCTCCCGACGACGCGCACCTGGCCGCGACCGCGCTCCTCGTCCACGTGGCGCGGGCCGACGGCATCCTCGCGCCGTCGGAAGCCGAGCGGCTCGCGCGGCTGGTGCGCGGGCGCTACGCGGACGGCGCCGCGGCGGCCGACGCGCTGATCGCCCGGGCGACCGCGTTCGATGCCGAGACCCGCGACGTGGCGAGCCTCGTCGAGATGCTGCCGCACGCCGACGATGCGGGCGAGCGCGGCCGCATCCTGGCGATGGCGTGGTCGGTGGCCGCCGCCGACGGCACCGTCGACGAGTTCGAGGAGGCGCTGGTCTGGCGGCTCGGCAAGCTGCTGGGGTTCGACGAGGCCGGGATCGCGCGGGCGCGCGGCGAGGGCATCGCGGAAACCGGCCTCGAGCGGGCACCGGGCCCGGCCTGAGAGGCCGGCGCGCGCCTGATCGCGAGCCCGACGATGCGGCGCGACGGCCTGCGCCCGGACGATCGCTCCAAGTCCGTGACGGACCACGGAATTCGCGCGCGTCGCCTTCGTACGGCTGCAATCGATTGCTGTATCCGAGCTATGTGAGCGACCGCACGACGCCGCCCGCGCCGGGGGGATAGCAGCGAGGACCGGTGCCCGGACGTTCCGGGCGATCGAATGGCGGATCTGCGCGTGTACAGTCTCGACGGCCCTTCCGCGCTCGAACCCGCATCCGCCTTCGGGCCCGGGGGCGTCCGCGTCGTCGAGGCCGGGGACGGCGACACGATCCGGGTCGCGGATTCCGCGCTCCTGTTCCACGGGGACTACGTGCGCGACGGCGCCGACCTGGTGATCGATGCCCCCGGTCACCGCCTCGTGGTGCACGACTACTTCACCGTAGCCCAGCGTCCGCGGCTCGTCGCGCCGGACGGTGCCTCACTCGCGGATGCCGTGATCGCGGCGCTCGCCCGGCCGCTGCACGGGGAGCAGGTGGCGCAGGCGGGCCAGCCCCCGGCCTCCGACGCCTCGGCGGCGATCGGCCGGGTGCAGACGGTGACGGGCGCCGCGAGCGCGGTCCGCAACGGCGTCACGGTCGCGCTCCATGTCGGCGACCTCGTCTACAAGGGCGACGTGGTCGCGACCGACAGGGCGTCGGCGCTGGCGATCGCGTTTCTCGACGGCACCCTGTTCAACCTCTCGGCCGGCGCGCGGATGGTGCTGAGCGAGATGGTCTACCAGGCGGACGGGGCGAACAACGCGGCGCTGTTCAACCTCGTCCAGGGCTCGATCACCTTCGTGGCGGGCCAGGTCGCCAAGACCGGCGACATGAAGGTCGGCACGCCGGTGGCGACCATGGGCATCCGCGGCACCGCGGTCCACGTCACGATCTCGGCGGACGACGGCACCACCCGGTTCTCGGTGATGACCGAGCCCGACGGCCATACCGGCCGCTTCGACGTCTACGACCGCAACGACCCGACCCGCCTGCTGTTCACGGTGTCCGATCCCGGCCTCCAGGCGATCGTCCGGCCGGACGGGCCGGCCCTGGTGCAGATCGAGCAGGTCCCGAAATCGCCGGCCGAGGTCGCGTTCGAGGCGGGGCTGGTGCTGGCGGTCTTCCGGGCGCAGGCCGAGGCGCCGCGCCTGCCGGTCTACCAGGGGCCCTCGACGGGGGGTGGAGGCGGATCGAGCACCGATCCGAACGTGGTCCAGCCGCCATCCGCGCCGGCCGCCCCGAACGGCGGCGGGCCGAGACCGGAGCCGGCTCCGCCATCGGGCGGCGAGGAGCAGCCCCGGGCCGGCGGCGGCGCGCCGACCGCGCCCCCCGCGCAGGCACCCGCGCCGTCGCCAGAGCCTCAGCCGAACCTGACGCTCGCCGGATCGAGCGTGAGCGTGACGCAAGGGGGCGCCCTCGTCGCCGCGACCGTCGCGCAGGGCGTGCTGTCGGCCGCGACCGGGATCGGGGTGCACGTCGTCGGCGGCCATGCCGGCGCGGCCGCGGACATGCCGGACCTGACGCTCACCGGCGGGTCGATGACGCTGACCGGCCGCTACGGCACCCTGGTGCTGACCGCCGACGGCACCTACGCCTACGTGGCCGACCGCGCCGCCGCCCTCGCGCAGGACGAGCATGCCACGGACGTGTTCCGCTACACCGCCCGCGACGGCAGCGGCGGCGCGGCCTCCGCGACGCTGACGGTGGACGTCGCCGGGAGCAACGACGCGCCGGTGGCCGATGCCGGCGCGGCGTCCGCCGCCGCGCGTGCCGGGACGGAGGCGGTGCTGCGCGCGGCCGGAACGATCGCCTTCGCCGACGCGGACCTGACCGACGCGCACACGGTGAGCGTGGCCGCGCCGAGCCTGACGCGATCGCGCGGCGGCGCGATCCCCGCGGACGCCGGCGCGGCGCTCGCGGGCGCGCTCGCGGCGACCCTGCGCGAGGCCGGCGGCGCCGGCACCGTCGACTACGCCTTCGCCGTGGGCGACGGGGCGGTCGCCTTCCTCCTCGGCGGCGAGCGGCTGACCGCGGTCTACGACGTCGCCGTCTCGGACGGCCATGGCGGCGTCGCGCACAGCTTGGTGACGATCACGGTGACGGGCCTCGACCACGCACCGGTCGCGCAGGACGCATCCGCCTCGGTGCCGGCCGGCCGGGTGCTGACGGGGACGCTGAGCGCGAGCGACGTCGATTCGCCCACGCTCACCTACGCGCCGGTGACCGGACCGGCGCACGGCACGCTCGCCCTCCAGGCAGACGGCCGCTACACCTACGTGCCGGCGGCCGGCTATTACGGCGGCGACGGCTTCAGCTTCCGCGCCAACGACGGCACGCTGGATTCCAACGTCGCCACCGTGACGATCGGGGCGCCGCCCGGCGTCGCGCCGGTGGCGCAGGACGCGTCCGCGGATCTGCCGGCGAGCCGCGTGCTAGCGGGCATGCTCACGGCTACCGACGTCGATTCGCCCACGCTGACCTATGCGCCGGTGACCGGGCCGGCGCACGGCACGCTCACCCTCCGGCCGGACGGGCGCTACACCTACGTGCCGGCGGCCGGCTATTACGGCGGCGACGGCTTCAGCTTCCGCGCCAACGACGGAACGCTCGACTCCAACGTCGCCACCGTCACGATCGGGGCGCCACCCGACCTCGCACCGGTGGCCGAGGACGCGTCCGCGGATCTGCCGGCGAGCCGCGTGCTGACGGGAACGCTGAGCGCGACCGACGCCGACTCGCCGACGCTGACCTATGCGCAGGTCGAGGGACCGGCGCACGGGACGGTGACCATCGAGCCAGACGGGCACTACACCTACACGCCCGATGACGGGTACTACGGCGACGACGGCTTCAGCTTCCGCGTCAACGACGGAACGCTCGAGTCCAACATCGCCACCGTCACGATCGGGGCGCCGCCCGACCTCGCGCCGGTGGCGGAAGACGCGTCCGCCGGTCTGCCGGCGAGCCGCATCCTGACGGGAACGCTGAGCGCGACCGACGTCGACTCGCCCGCGCTGACCTACGCGCAGGTCGAGGGACCGAGGCACGGAACGCTGATCGTTCAGCCGGACGGGCGCTACACCTACACGCCGGCGGACGGGTATTACGGCGGCGACAGCTTCACCTTCCGCGCCAGCGACGGCACGCTCGAGTCCAACGTCGCCACCGTCACGATCGGAGCGCCGCCCGACCTCGCCCCGGTGGCCGAAGATGCAGCCCCCACGGTGCCGGCGAGCCGGGTGCTCAGAGGAACGCTGGGTGCGAGCGACCCCGACTCGCCGGTGCTAACGTACGCGCAGGTCACCGGTCCGGCCCACGGGACCCTCACCGTCCAGCCCGATGGAGACTACACCTACACGCCGACGGACGGGTACTACGGCGGCGACGGGTTCACCTTCCGCGCCAGCGACGGCACGCTCGACTCGAACCTTGCCACCGTCACGATCGGAGCGCCGCCCGACCTCGCGCCGGTGGCGCAGGATCTTTCAGTCGCGGTGCCGGCGAACCGGGTCCTGACCGGTGTGCTGATCGCGACGGATGTGGATTCATCCACGTTGACCTACGCGCAGATCGAGGGACCGGCGCACGGCACGCTCACGCTCCAGCCCGATGGCGACTACATCTACACCCCGGCGGACGGCTATTACGGCGGCGACAGCTTCACGTTCCGCGCCAGCGACGGCACGCTCGACTCCAACCTCGCCACCGTCACGATCGGGGCTCCGCCCGACCTCGCGCCGGTGGCGGAGGACGCGTTCACCGCGGTGCCGGCCAGCCGGGTGCTCACGGGTGCGGTGACCGCGACCGACGTCGATTCGTCGAGCTTGACCTACGCCCTGACAAGCGGTCCGGCGCACGGGACGCTGACCCTCGCGTCCGATGGCCGCTACACCTACAGACCCGACGAAGGCTATTACGGCGGCGACCGCTTCACGTTCCGGGCGAACGACGGCACGCTCGACTCCAACATCGCCACCGTGACGATCGGCGCCCCGCCCGACATCGCGCCGGTGGCCGAAGACGCGACCGTGGCGGTGCCGGCAAGCCGCGTGCTGACCGGGGCTCTCGTCGCGACCGACGTGGACTCGCCGGCGCTGACCTACGCGCAGGTCGACGGGCCGATGCATGGCACGCTGATCCTCCGGTCGGATGGCGGCTACATCTACACGCCGGCGGACGGGTATTACGGCGGCGACCGCTTCACCTTCCGGGCGAACGACGGCACGCTCGACTCCAACATCGCCACCGTGACGATCGGGCCCCCGCCCGACATCGCGCCGGTGGCCGAAGACGCGACCGTGGCGGTGCCGGCGAGCCGCGTGCTGACCGGGGTCCTCGTCGCGACCGACGTGGACTCGCCCACGCTGACCTACGCGCGGGTCGAAGGACCGGCCCACGGAACACTGATCCTTCGGTCGGATGGCGGCTACACCTACACGCCGGCGGACGGGTATTACGGCGGCGACCGCTTCACCTTCCGGGCGAACGACGGCACGCTCGACTCCAACATCGCCACCGTGACGATCGGGCCCCCGCCCGACATCGCGCCGGTGGCCGAAGACGCGACCGTGGCGGTGCCGGCGAGCCGCGTGCTGACCGGGGTCCTCGTCGCGACCGACGTGGACTCGCCCGCGCTGACCTACGCGCGGGTCGAAGGACCGGCCCACGGCACGCTGACCCTCGGGTCGGATGGCCGCTACACCTACACGCCCGATGCCGGCTATCGCGGAAGCGACGGCTTCACCTTCCAGGCCAGCGACGGGACGCTGACCTCCAACACCGCCACCGTCACGATGACGCCGCCGCCGAACGCCGCGCCGGCGATCACCCACGGCGCCAGCGCCAGCCTCGCCCTGATGGCCGCCGCGATCCGTGCGCCGCAGGGGGCCGTCGCGAGCGGAGCCATCACCGCCGGCAACAGCCTCGTCGTCGGGCTCGGCGGCACGCCCGGCTTCGGGGAGACGACGCTCGAGCCCAACGACGACGAATCGTCGAGCGCCATCGACATCACCGGCGTGTTCGGAGCCGGCGGCCTCAACTTCTTCGGCGGCGCCTACACGTCGATCTACATCAACACCAACGGCAACATCACCTTCAACGGCCCGTCAGCGACCTTCGTGCCGACGGTGATCGATGCGGGTGCCGACAACCCGATCATCGCGCCGTTCTTCGCCGACGTGGACACCCGCGGCGGAGCGGCGGCGGCGACGCAGGGCGGGACCTCGACCGGCTCGAACCTGATCTACGTCGATCAGGACGCGGCCAACGGCGTCGTGACTATCACCTGGGACGATGTCGGCTACTACAACTCACGCACCGACAGCCTCAACGCCTTCCAGCTCCAGCTCGTCGATCTCGGCGGCGGCGATTTCGACATCGTCTTCCGCTACGAGGCGGTGAACTGGACGCTCGGCTCGGCCAGTGAGGGCCAGAGCGCGCGCGCCGGCTACGCCGCCGGCAACGGGGAGAACTTCTACGAGCTTCCGCAATCGGGCGACGCCACCGCGCTCCTGGCCCTGCCGACGATTGCCGGCAACACCGGCATCGCCGGCGTCTACGTGTTCCAGGTCGAGAAAGGCGCGGTCACCGCCGACACGACGTTGCGCGGCACCGGCACGGTCGATTTCTCCGACGCGGACGCCGACGACCGCCACGGCGTCACGACGCAGGTCGAGGCGGCCTCGGTGCAGTGGCGGCACGCGGACGGGCGTTCTGCGGGCACCGTCTCCGCCGCGACGACGAGCGCGCTCGCCGCCGCGTTCTCGGCGCGGATCACGCAGGACGGCGCGACCGCCAACGGAAGCGCCGGCACCGCGACCTGGACGCTGGCGCTCGCCAACAGCGAGGCCGCGTTCCTGGCCGCCGGCGACACGCTGTCCGTCACCTACGACGTGATCGTCGGCGACGGCAGCGCGAGCGCGCCGCCGGCCACCGTCGCCGTGACGATCACCGGCGTCAACGACGCCCCGACCTCCGGCGGCGACCACGCGCTCACCGTCGCCAGAGGCGGCACCGCGACGCTGACCCCTGCCGACCTCGCCGGGACGGACCCGGACACCGCCGCGGCGGATCTGGTCTACACGGTCGTGACCGACCCGCACGGCCGCTTCACGGTGGATGGCACCACGGGCGACGCGATGCGGTTCACGCAAGGCGACGTCGATGCCGGCCGCGTCCGGTTCCACCACGACGGCAGCGCGCTGGGCACCACGCCGGACGCGGTGGTGCTGACGCTTTCGGACGGCGCCGGCGGCAGCAGCCGCGCCGCGCTGAACCTGACGGTGACCCCGGACACCACCGTCGTCACCGCCGACGACCACGTGGTGCGCGCGAGCGACGCCACGGGCCCGCTGGCGATCCCGACGGAGGCGCTGCTGTTCAACGACCGCGGCGGCGACGGCTCGCCGCTCCATCTCCATGCCGGCAGCGTCGCCGGCCTCGGATCGGGCTACGTCGCAAGCTCGGACGATGCGGCGGTGACGGTGACGGTGCAGCCGGCGGCCTCCGGCCACGACGCCTTCACCTACCGCGCGGCCGACGAAGGCGATCACGCCGGCACCCTCGGCACCGTGTCGGTCGCGACCTCCACCGCCTCCGGGACGACGGCGCAGGCGATCGGCGGGGCCGGGGACGACATCCTGTTTGCGGGCCCGCAGGACACGCGGCTCACCGGCGGGGGCGGGCACGACGTGTTCGTGTTCGACACGCCCGGCCCGAACCCGGCCGCCCACACGATCACCGATTTCTCGGCCACGCAGGACGCGATCGACCTGCCCGGCTTGTCCGCGCATCCGGCGATCACGACGTTGAGCATCGGGACCTACGTCACCGTCGTCGGCAATGGGACCGCCGGCTACGACGTCGCGATCCGCGACGACACGAGCGCCTTCCACATCGCGCATCTCGACCCGACCGTCGCCGTCGGCAATGCGCTGACCATCCTCTGGCACGATCACGTGGCGCAGGTCACCGTCATGCAGTTCCCGTATGCCCTCTAGGGCGCTTCGCGATGGCGTGGATACGGGTCCGTCGTCGGAAGGCGCGGCGGAACGCGGGCGCGGCGCGCTGTTGCGATGCGGATGGATGCGGCGCGGCAGCCGGCAGGGTGCAACCGCGCCGCCGCCGAAGCGCCCCGCCCGCCCGCTGATCCGAAGGATCGGCCTCGACCGCCTGCTCGCGCTCGCCGTGCTCCTCGCCCTGGTGCCGGTCCGCCTGTGGGACCCGGCGCCGGTGGAGATCCTGCGGCTTCGCACCTTCGACGCGTTCCAGACTCTGTCGCCGCGGCCGGTCACCGCCCGGCCGGTGGTGATCGTCGACATCGACGAGGACAGCATCCGCGCCTACGGGCAATGGCCGTGGGCGCGCACCCGCGTCGCCGACCTCGTCGGCAGGCTCACCGCGGCGGGCGCGGCGGTGATCGGCTTCGACGCGGTGTTCCCCGAGCCCGACCGGCTCTCGCCGGGGCTGGTGGCGCAGTCGCTGGCGGGCCTCGACGCCGCGACCGTCGCCGCGCTCGCCAAGCTGCCGAGCAACGACGCGATCCTCGCCGACGCCATCGGTGCCGGCCGCGTCGTCGTCGGCCAGACGGCGCTCGCGCAGGCCACCGACAACGACGCGGCGCTGCCGCAGACGGGCTTTGCCACCCGCGGACCCGACCCGACCGGCTTCCTCGCCACGTTCCCGGGGCTGCTGCGCAACGTGCCGGCGATCGAGCGGGCAGCGGCCGGGCGCGGCCTGTTCACCATCGTGCCGGAGCGCGACGGCATGGTCCGCCGCGTGCCGCTGGTGATGGTCGCCGAGGAGCGGATGGTGCCGGCGCTCGCTCTGGAGATCCTGCGGGTGCTCTCCGGCGGCAGTGCGGTGCTGGTGCGCGGCAACGCGGGCGGCGTCTCGTCCGTGGCGATCCCCGGCTTCGAGGTGCCGACCGACGCCACCGGCGCGGTGTGGCCGCACTTCAACCACCACGACCCGGCCCGCTTCGTCTCGGCGCGCACCATCCTCGACGGGGCGCTGGCGCCTGCCGCGGTGGCGGGTAAGATCGTGCTGGTCGGCACCTCGGCGATCGGGCTCTTGGACAACAAGACCACGCCCGTCGACCGCACCATCCCCGGCGTCGAGGTTCACGCGCAGGTGCTGGAGAGCGTGCTCACCCGCACGACGCTGTCCTATCCCAGCACCGCGGTGGTGGTGGAGCTGGCGCTCGCGATCGCGGTCTGCCTCGGGATCATCGTGCTGGCGCCGGTGCTCGGCGCGATGCGGCTGCTGCTGCTGGCGGCCGTCGTCGCCGGCTCGATCGCCGCGGTGTCGTGGCTGCGGTTCACGCAGCTCGGCATCCTGCTCGACCCGACCTTCCCGCTCGGCGCCAGCTTCGCCGTCTACGCCGTTCTGGTATTCACCAACTACACCCGCGAGCAGGTGGGCCGGCAGCGCATCCGCTCGGCCTTCGGGCAGTACCTCTCGCCGGCGCTCGTCGCGCAGCTCGCCGCCCACCCGGAGCGGCTGAAGCTCGGCGGCGAGGCGCGCACCCTGACGATCATGTTCTCGGACGTGCGCGGCTTCACCACGATCGCCGAGTTCTACAAGACCGATCCTGCCGGTCTCACCGCCCTGATGAACCGCTTCCTGACGCCGCTCACCGACGCGATCCTCGAACGCCGCGGCACCATCGACAAGTACATGGGCGACGCGATCATGGCGTTCTGGAACGCGCCGCTGGACGATGCCGACCAGGAGGCCAACGCCTGCCATGCGGCGCTCGGCATGATCGCGCGGATGACCGCGCTCAACGCCCTGCGCAAGGCGGAGGCCGAATCCGGCGGCCACCCGGTGCTGCCGATCGACATCGGCATCGGCATCAACACCGGACTTTGCGTCGTCGGCAACATGGGCTCGACGCTGCGCTTCGACTACTCGGTGCTCGGCGACACCGTGAACCTCGCCTCGCGGCTGGAGGGCCAGTCGAAAGCCTACGGCGTCAAGACGATCCTCGGCGCGGCGACCGCGGGCGCGGTGGCGGACCGCTTCGCGGTGCTCGAGATCGACCTGATCCGGGTGAAGGGCAAGCGCGAGGCCGAGACCGTCTCGACCCTGCTGGGGGACGCTGCCCTGCGCGCCTCGCCCGCCTTCTCGGACCTGGCGGCCGGGCACGCCGCGATGCTCGCCGCCTACCGGGCGCGCGACTGGGCGGGCGCGCAGACCCGGCTCGACGCCTGCCGCGGCGCGGGCCGGGCTCTCGGGCTCGACGGGCTCTACGACCTCTATGCCGGGCGCATCGCCGGCTTCGCGGCCGAACCGCCGCCGGACGATTGGGGCGGCGTCCACGTCGCGCTGACGAAGTGAGCGCGCCTCATGCCGCCAGCCGGTCGGCGACGTCCTCGGCCAGCGACAGGCTCGCCGTCAGCCCCGGGCTCTCGATGCCGAAGAGCTGGACCAGGCCCGGCAGGCCGTGCTCGGCCGGGCCGTCGATACGGAAGTCCGCCGCGGGCTCGCCGGGGCCGGTGAGCTTGGGGCGGATGCCGGCATAGTCGGCCACCAGCGCGCCGTCGGGCAGGCCCGGCCAGTAGCGCCGGATCGCCGCGTAGAACGCCGCCCCGCGCGCCGGATTCACCCGGTAGTCGAGGCTGTCGATCCACTCCACGTCAGGACCGAAGCGCATCCGCCCGGCGAGATCGAGGGTGAGGTGGGTACCCAGCCCGCCCTCGACCGGGGCCGGGTAGATCAGGCGGCTGAAGGCCGCTTTTCCGGTGCAGCCGAAATAGTTGCCGCGGGCCAGCACCAGGGGCGGCACGCGGGCTGCGGGATAGCCCTCGGTCCGCGCGGCGAGCGCCTGCGCCCCGAAGCTCGCGGCGTTGACGACGGCGTCGCACGGGTAATTACCCGGCGCCTCGCCACCGAAGGCCGCGAGCCACCGGCCGTCCGCCCGCGACAGGCCAGCCACGGGCGTGCGCAGGGCGAGCGCGCCGCCGCGATCGGCGAGGTCGCCCTGGAGCGCCAGCATGAGCGCGTGGCTGTCGACGATGCCGGTGTCCGGCGACAGGAGCGCCGCAGTGCAGGCGAGGTTCGGCTCCAGCCGACGGGCCTGGGCGCCATCGAGCAGTTCCAGGCCCGCGACCCCGTTCGCGTCGCCGCGTTCGCGGATCGCCGCGATCCCGTCGGCTTCCGCTTCGGTCGCGGCGACGATCAGCTTGCCGCATCGGCGATGGCCGATGCCGTGGCTCTCGCAGAGGGCGTAGAGCATCCGCGCGCCGGCGACGCAGTGGCGGGCGCGCAGCGATCCGGACGGATAATACATCCCGCCGTGGATCACCTCGGAGTTGCGCGAGGACACGCCCGTGCCGACCGCGTCGGCGGCTTCGGCGAGCACGACCTCGTGCCCGCGCAGGGCGAGCGCGCGTGCGACCGCGAGACCGACGACGCCCGCACCGACGACCAGGATTTCCATGCCGAGACCCTCCCGCGCCCGTTCTCCGCGAGGACGACGCCCCGGTAAAGAGCCGCCCGCGTCGCGTCGGGCGGCGCAGGACGCGGCGGAGCCGGTGGCAGGATATGCCGATGAACGGCTCGGATGATGGCCGCCGCCGCCGAGCCTGCCGCGCGGACGGTCGCCGCAGAGCGGTCTTCGACGCAGGACAAGCCATTGAAAAAAAAGAGAAATTTCAATGTACGGCACGGCCGGGCGCAGGAGGCGTACAACCCGGTCGATCCCGTTAATCAATTCTAAGTAGGTTCAGTTTACGGAATAATACGCCTATAAGTTGTGTTTCTCGATCCTCGGTGCATAATCATGCCGGGCGGGATGGGCTGATGGCGTCGTGCGAAGCGGCCGAGGCCCGAGATTGCGCCGCGACGCCACGACCGGAGCCACGACCCGAAGGAACCCGGGCGCGATCCCGCATCGCGCATGCCGGAAGGCGCAGGCCACCAGATCGACCCGAAGCCCATCGACCCCGGAAGGAAACGACCGTGCAGACCAGAACCGACACCATCGCACTCGCCGCGAAGATCCTCACCACCTACGTCGCGCGGAACGCCGTCCCGGCCACCGGCCTGCCGGAGTTGATCCGCATCGTTCACGGGTCGATCACCGGCCTCCAGAGCCCGCGCGTGCCGGCCGTCGTCAAGCCGTCGGACGCGCAGATCCACGCCTCGATCCGGCCGGACACGCTCGTCAGCTTCGAGGACGGCAAGCCCTACAAGGCGCTGCGCCGGCACCTCACGCTCCGCGGCCTGTCGCCCGAGGCGTACCGGACCAAATGGGGCCTGCCCGTCGACTACCCCCTGGTCTCGGCCGCCTACAGCGCGCGCCGCTCCCTCATCTCCCGGGCGATCGGCCGGGGTCAGCGCCTGCGGTTGCAGCAGGCGGCGGAGTGAGCGGCCGGGCGGCCGGAGGAGCCCGCATCCGCCCCTCGTCCGGTCGGACGCGGCTCCGGGCGAGGGCCGGGACGGCCCGGAAGGCGCGCGTCCCGACCCTGTCCGTGTTCCAGCGGGAGAAGGGCTTCGTGCCCGATCCGGCGGACGCGATCGGGGATCGGCCTTTGCCCTGCGCCTCGACAGGCTGCCGACGCTCGCCGGGCCGCGCCGCGGATCGGCAGGCGAGCGCACGATGCCGAGCGATTAGAGCATTTTCCAGCGAGGTGGATACCGGCTCGCGTGAAGAAAATGCGACCACACAGAGACTTAGAGCATTTTCCATGATTCAAGAATCATGGAAAATGCTCTAGCCGGCGCGCAGCGCCATCGCCGCATGGACCGGCGCGTCGCCGGCCGGTGCGGCGGTGACGAAGATGGTGTCGCGTTTTGCGAGATCCTCCGGCATCCGCTCCAGCCCGTCGCGCGGCAGCGGTCGCACCAAGCCGCCGCGCGACCGATGCGCCGCATTTCGGCCGTCTAAGCATCGTCCCGCCTCCAGCGCGGTGAATGCAGGTTTTCATGGAGACAATGCAGTCCTACAACAAACATAAAGCGTTTTCAGTGATCGCAAGATCATGGAAAACGCTCTAAGTCTCTGTGTGGTCGCATTTTCTTCACGCGAGCCGGTATCCACCTCGCTAGAAAATGCTCTAGACGATGTTCCAGCCGGCTTCGATGCTCGCGAGAAGGTGCTGGTGCGCCTCTGCGCTTTGCGTGATCGCGATCGCGACGTCGGCACGGTTCGCACCGTGATCCAGCGTGTTCGACCAATACTGAAGGCTACCCGTATCGGCGCTGCGGCCAAGCGCATGCTCATAGAGCGCGTCTACAAATCGGCTGTTGTCCGGGCTGCCGAACCTGACCGCATATTCTCCCGATCCGAGGAACCCCTGCACGATGTCGTGCAGCGAGACACCTTGTCGGATCAGGTTCGCTTCAGCCGCCAGACCACCCGCATCAGGTGCGCGTCCAAGAACGCCGTAATATACCCGTGCCACATCCGTGGACGCAGTGTCAGAAACATAGATACCCGTATCGAACGCACCCTGCAGGTTTGCAATGTGCTCGGATGAAAGCGCGAAACCGAGCGCCACGTCCGCTCGCGATGCCCCGTGGTCCAATTGATCTCCCCAGTATTGAACGCCGCCTGCCTCGCCAGTTCGATGCAAGGTCGCCCCATAAAGCTGTTGTACGAAGTCTGTGCTGTTGAGTGCTCCCGCGCGAGCCTGTCCTTCGGGGGAAGCCAAGAATGCCTGCGCAACGCTTTGTAGCGATGCGCCTGCTCGAAGATTGGCGGTCCATCCTTCGAGCCCCAGCGGGTCCGGTGCTCGTCCGAGCAGACCGTCATAGAGTTCATAGACGCGTCCGGCGACGCTGCCCGGATCGTGGGTCACCGCCCCGAACAGATCGGGACGGGAGGTCATCGCCGCAGCGGCCGGGGTGGTAAAGCCGTCCGGATTGGAACTGAAAGCCGTTTGCGTTTCAGATACCTGTACCGTCCCGGCGGAACTGCCATCGGTTCGCCATACCTCGCGGCCGCTGGCCGCAGTGGCAGCGGTGAAGTAGACCAGCCCGCCGACGGCCGACAAACTGGCAGGACTCGAACTCGCAGCACCGGGGGCGACATCCAGAAGCCTTGTTCCAATCCCGGTCCCATCCGAGACCCAAAGCTCAGTACCGTGCGATCCGTCGTTGGCTGTGAAATAAAGCTGATTGTTCAAAAATGCCAGATTTGCGGGACCAGAGCTTCCCGCGCCCGGATTGATGTCACGCAAGAGCGCGGTTCCGCTCGCGTCTGTGCGCCATATCTCCAGCCCCGCAGACGGTGTCGAGGCCGTGAAATACAGAGCCCCGTTGCCATCGGTCAGGTTGGCGATGCCGGTCCTCTCGCCGGCGGCGAGAACGTTGATCCGGTAAGTGCCCGACGCACTGCCGTCCGAGGTCCACAGCTCCGTAGCGCCTCCCGTCCCCGTCGCGCGAAAGGTGATCGCTCCGCTCGAAGTCTGAAGATCGGTCGGTGCCGAGCTGCCAGCCGCCGCAAGGTCCGCCACGACCGTCGTGCCCTGGGTAGTGCCGTCGCTGTGCCAGATCTGCGATCCGCTCGTGAACGACAGTCCCGACGCGGTCGCGATCAGATTGCTCGGAGCGAAGCCGGAACCACTTGCGTGGACGACGACGGTCCCCTGCGCCGTGCCGTCACTGCGGTAAAGCGCGGAGCCGTGACCGTCGTCAGCGAGGAAATACAGTTGCCCCGCGTTGACGAGGTTCGTCGGATTGGAACTTGCGCTGCCCGGCAGGATGTCGCTGACGAGCAGCGTACCGGAAGCAGTCCCGTCCGTCCGCCACAGTTCCCGCCCGCTCTGGTTGTCTGCGGAGAAGTAGAGCTGGCCATTGTAGTTCGTGAAGTTGGCGGGATTCGAGCTACCATAGGCAATCGTCCCGCCTGCGATGATGCCTGCAACGTAACTAGACGGGTTGATGTCTTTCAGGAGGGTCGTACCGGCGGCTGTTCCGTTGCTGACCCAAAGCTCGCGACCATGAGCGACTTGTCCGAACCTGGAACTTTCGCCGTCGTTACGATTGAAGATCAGACGACCACCGACGACAGCAAGCGATCCGTCGAAACCAATGAAAGATGGCGATGGGTCCGTCAGCGGATTGATGTCGGCGAGGAATGCGGTTGCTGCACCCGTCCGGGTCCACAGTTCGGTCCCATGCCCGACGTCCGTTGCCGCGACGTAGCGCGTGCTTGAAGAGTTCGGGACGACGGCGTCCGCGCTCAACGCGATCGTCCCGGCCGCCGTACCGTCCGACGTCCATACGCGCGGCCCATCCGGGCCGTTGTTGGCGCGAAAGTAGAGCCGACCGTCGACGCTGGTCAGGCCGGTCGGGTTCGAGCTGGAGGAACCGGGCGCGATGTCGCGGACAAGGGTGGCTTCGCCAGACGACGCATCCGCCACCCAGAGTTCCCGACCGTTCACGCCGTCGTCTGCCGTGAAGAACAGCCTGGTTCCCACGACCGTCATTTCGGAGGGATACGAAGGGGCCGTGCCTGCGGCGATGTCCCTGACGAGCCGCGTGCCGGCCGCCGTGCCATCGCTGGACCAGAGCTCCGTCCCGGCTTGAGGGTTGGAAGCGTTGAAAAAGAGCGTGCGTCCCACACCGATCAGATCTGTAATATTATATGGCGAAGAACTACCGTTGCCGGTATAGATCGGTATTGTACCGATCGCAGTACCGTCAGACGTCCAAAGTTGCGTATTTGGATTGTTCGTATAAGTTCTGAAGAATAACCGGTCTCCGGCACTCGTAAGGTTTGTTATATTAGGAAAATTGTCGAGGAGGAACGTTGCGCTTGCCGTACCGTCGGTATGCCAGAGTCCGGCTCCGACTATGAAATACGCGCCTGTAGAGGTAGATGCAAAATCATGCGGTGCCGAGCCGGCGCTTCCTGGAAGGATGTCCTTCAGCAGCATGGTTCCCGTAGCGGTCCCGTCGGTCCGCCACAGTTCACGACCATGCGTACCGTCGTCGGCAGCGAAGACGGTAAGAGACATCGCGCAACCCTGCTTCCAAAAGTCTCAAGCTGAACCGGAGACGAAATCCGCCGATAACCGGCGTGATTTTCGATGCCGGGGGCCTTGTCATAGAAGCCGCTCGTCACGCCGTCCAGTTGACTGACACCTATCGCCGGCTCTTCCGGTGCTGCCGGTTTCTCGGATTCGGCAATGAGGCTTCGACGGCGGGGTCGCCTGCGGCTTGTCGGCAGCCACTTGCGACCTCCGCCCCTCAAGTCATAGATCGACCATGCGTATTCGTGCGGATCGCGGATTTGACCCCACCCCCGGTCCTCTAACGACCCAAGTTCAACCAAGTCAGCACGGCTCAGGGACCCAGCAGGTCGATCAGGCAGGGGATCAGTGGCGCGTCGGCCGGCGGCATCGCGAGATCGCGCAGGTCGCGCGGGCGCACCCAGCGCAGCGCCTGTCCCTCGAGCCCGCGCGGCGTGCCGCTCCAGCGGCGGCAGACGTAGAGCGGCATCAGGAGGTGGAAATCCGGATAGGCGTGGCTCGCGAAGGTGAGCGGCGCGAGGCAGGGCTCCGCGACGCGGACGTCGATCTCCTCGGCAAGCTCGCGGATCAGCGTCGCCTCGGGGCGCTCGCCCGGCTCGACCTTGCCGCCGGGAAACTCCCACAGGCCCGCGAGCGGCTTGCCGGCGGGACGCTCGCTCACCAGCACGCGCCCGTCAGGATCGATCAGCGCCACGGCGACGACGAGCAGGAGCCGCATCGGCGCCGCGTCGGCGCGCGTCACGAGCGGTAATCCCCGTTGATCTCGACGTAGCCCTTGGTGAGATCGCAGGTCCAGACCCGGGCCTGTCCCGAACCCAGCCCGAGGTCGACCCGGACGGTCACGTTCGGCTCGCGCATCACCGCGCCCGCGGCGTCCTCGCTGTAATCCGGGTCGCGCGCGCCCGCGACCGCGACCCGCACGTCGCCGAACCAGATCGCGAGGCGGTCGCGGTCGGCGGGCTCGCCGGCCTTGCCGACCGCCATGACCACGCGGCCCCAGTTGGCGTCCTCGCCGGCGACCGCGGTCTTCACCAGCGGCGAGTTGGCGATCGACATCGCGATGCGGTGGGCCGAGGCGTCGCTCTCGGCGCCGCCCACCGCGACGGTGACGAATTTCCGCGCGCCCTCGCCGTCCCGGGCGACGAGCTGCGCCAGCTCGATCAGGAGGTCGTCGAGCGCCGCGCGGAAGCCCGCGAGCCGCGGGTCGGCGGCATCCGCGACCGGCGCGGTGCCGGCGGCGCCGGTCGCAAACAGCATCAGCGTGTCGGAGGTCGAGGTGTCCCCGTCGACGGTCACGCAGTTGAAGCTCTTTCCCGCGCCCTGCGCCAGCATGGCCTGGAGCGCCGGCCGCGGCAGGGCGGCGTCGGTGAACACGAAGGCCAGCATCGTCGCCATGTCGGGGGCGATCATGCCCGCGCCCTTGGCGATGCCGTTGATCGTCACCGGCACGCCGTCGATCTCCGCCGTGCGGGTCGCGCATTTCGGGAAGGTGTCGGTGGTCATGATCGCGCGCGCGGCCGCCTCCCAGGCCGCGGCACCGCCCACGAGCCGGCCGGCGCAGACGTCGAGCACGCCCGCGAACTTGCGGGCATCCAGCGGCTCTCCGATCACGCCGGTCGAGGCGACGAAGACCTCGTGCTCCCGGCACCCGGCGGCCGCGGCGGCGATGCGCGCGGTCAGCGCCACGGCCTCGCGGCCGAGCCGTCCGGTGAACGCGTTGGCGTTCCCGGAATTGACGACCAGCACCCGGGCCGCGCCGCCGGCCAGCGCCTCGCGGCACCAGTCGACCGGCGCCGAGGGGCAGCGCGAACGGGTGAAGACGCCGGCGGCCTGCGTCCCCGGATCGAGCCCGACGTAGAGCACGTCGGTCCGGCCGGAATAGCGGATTCCGGCCTGCGCGGTGGCGAGGCCGACGCCGCGGATCGGCGGCAGCGCCGGCACCGACGCGGGGGCGAGCGGCGACACGGGGGGAGATTTTGCTGACGGCATCGATGTCCCTCTCCGGGCGTTCGCGCCGGATCGCGCGACGCGGCCGTGTTGCCCCGCCGGCCCGTCCGCGGTCAACCAGAGTGCTTCCCGACGAAGTGGACACCGGTTCGTCGCAAGGAAGCACGTCAAAACAAGAACCTGGAGCCGTGCCCGACCCAACGTGGTCGGGCACGGCTCCAGGTTGTGTGGACATTTACCGTGTCCATAGGACGATGGCGGCGAGCGTGACGACGGCGGCGTAGTTGCGCTCGGTCTTCTCGTAGCGGGTGGCGACGCGGCGGAACTGCTTGAGCTTGGCAAAGCAGCACGCGATGAGGTGGCGCTGCTTGTACGAGTCCTTATCGAAGGGATGCTTGAGCGCGCGGGAGGGGTTGTTCGGGATCACCGCCCGGGCGCGTTTCCCGGCGATGACCTTGCGCAAGGCGATCGCTGTCGTAGGCGGCATCGGCCATGACGACATCAGCCGGCAAGTCGGCGATCAAGCCGTCGGCCTGGGGGGCGTCGCCCCTCTGGCCCGCCGTCAGCGCGAAGCGCACCGGGCAACCAAGCCCGCGCACAGCAGGATGAATCTTGGTGCTCAGGCCGCCGCGCGAGCGTCCAAGCGCCTGATCAGACGGGGCTCGATCACCAGACCCCCCTTTTTAGCGCCAGCCGCATGTTGGTGGGCGCGCACGATGGTGGAATCCACGATCAGGTATTCGAAGTCCGGATCGTCCGACAGCGCCTCGAAGATACGCCACCACACCCCCTTCTGGCTCCAGCGGCTGAACCGGCGATACACGCTGTTCCACGCACCGAACGCCTCGGGCAGGTCGCGCCACGGCGAGCCGATGCGCACGATCCACAGGACGCCCTCGACAAACATCCGGTTGTCGCGGCCGGTCGAGCCCTTCGGGTCGGGCCGGCCGATGATCAGCGCCGCCATGCGCGCCCACTGCAGATCGCTGAGAACCAACCGATCCCAAACCCTCATGGCCGCCTCCAAAAGACAGCCTTGAATCACTCCCTAGCCGCTTTGTGAACCCCAAGAGTCCACACCGCCTAGAGCCGTGCCCGACCACGTTGGGTCGGGCACGGCTCTAAGGTCTTGTCGTGACGTGCTTCCTTGCGACGAACCGGCGTCCACTTCGTCGGGAAGCACTCTATCCGGCCTGTGCCGTCCGCGCGTCGGTGCGCCGCGCCGTCCAGCGGCCCGAGCACAGCGACGAGACCTTCCAGGTGCCGGCACCCCCCTGCGCCTGGAGCCGGCCCGCGGCCGCGCCGCGGGTCCCGCCGTTCGAGACGTCGAGGCCCACCGTGCCATCGGTCCCGACATGGCCGCTCATCCGTGTCCCGGCCTCGATCACTGAGACGAGTTGCACCTGCCCCTCGCGGATCGCCACGGCGTAGCTGTAGCGGGCGCGGCACAGGCCGCTCTCCGTAACGAGGTCCACCGCCCAGGTGCCGTTGTAGGCGCCCCACTCCGATGCCTCCGCCGCAGCCGGAAGGGACAGGACGGCGGCGAGGGCGAGACCCGCGAGCGTCTTCGACATTCAACTTGAACCTCTGAGAGAACGGCATGACATCCATGCGCCGCGACATGCGCGGCGCGATGCATCGCCATCGTTCATCCGTGATGACGCGGAAATGAACGATCCAGGCGGCGAGACTGTGACGCCGAAGCTTTTCGATGGAAGCTTTGCGGAACAGGGTTTTCCAGCGCAGTGATGGCCGGCTCGCGCGAAGAAAATGCGACCCTACAACGAGAGAGCATCCTCCGTGACCCGAAGGTCACGGAGGATGCTCTCGGGCCGTTCGTTTCGGGGCACAGAAACCTTCGGGATCGGCCGCGCGGGGGGCACAACCCGGATTGGTCCGCCACGGTTCGTGGCGGGCGTTCAGTCCGTCAGAGGGCGCGCCTCTTCGGGGAGCATGATCGGGATGCCGTCGCGGATCGGATAGGCGAGCTTGGCCGAGCGGCTGATCAGCTCCTGGCGCGCAACATCGTATTCGAGGGTGCCCTTGGTCAGCGGGCATACCAGGAGTTCAAGCAGCTTCGGATCGACAAGGGTCGCCTCGACGGGCGGCGCGCCTTGGACGGTCAAGCCTTCGGAAGTCGAGCCTTGGGAAGTCGGGTCCTGCGTCATTGTCCGGTCTCTCATGGAAAGGGTGACCGGGTGGTAGCCAAGGAACGCGGCCGCGTCACTGCATCGTCGACTCGGGGCCGGAACCGCGCACCATCTCCATCTCGGTGACCGCGACGAGGATCTCGGCGCGGCTCTTGAGGTCGGCGGCTTCGAGCATCGCCTGCTTCTCGCGCACGCCGAACGGGCTCATCATGCACAACGCGTTGACCAGCGCCTCGTTGGGCGCCTCCTCGATCCCGGCCCAATCGACCTTGAGGTCGTTGGAATCCACGAAGTCGCGCAACGCCCGGAGCACGCCCTCGCGGTCCACCGCTTCCTCGCCGGCCCGCGCCATGAAGTCGATGGAAAAGTCGTCGTAGGACACCTGGCAGCGGCGGTAGGCGCCTGTGGTGGAGAGCTCGCTCATGACCCGGAAGCGGCTGATGCCGGTGAGCGAGAGCAGGTAGCGTCCGTCGCTCGTCTCGGCGAACTGCGTGATGCGGCCAGCGCAGCCGACGCGGTAGAGCTTCGGGCTCATCGGCGACGTGCCGGCCTCGGCGTCCGGCTGGATCATGCCGATGATCCGGTCGGTGCGCAGGGCATCGTCCACCATCGCGAGATAGCGCGGCTCGAAGATGTTGAGCGGCATCTGCCCGCGCGGCAGCAGCAGCGCGCCCGGCAGGGGGAAGACCGGGATCACCGGCGGGCAATCGCCGGGCCCCTTGTAGCCCGCATGCGTACTCATGACATCTCCACCGGCATCCGGCTCAGGCGAACAGGAGCGTCGAGAGCTTGCGCCGCCCCCGGATCGCGGCCGGGTCCATCGGTCCCCAGGCCTCGAAGAACTGGAGCAACTGCTTGCGCGCCCCGTCCTCGTTCCAGGCACGGTCGCGGCGGATGATCTCGATCAGGTGATCGACGGCCTTCTCGCGCTCGTTGCGCGCGTTGAGGCCGAGCGCGAGGTCGAACCGGGCCTGATGCGCGTCCGGGTCCGCCTCCACCTCGGCCTGGAGACCGGCGAGGTCGCCGAGCGCGGCCGCCTGCTCCGCGAGTTCGATCGCGGCGCGGATGCCGGCGAGGCCCGGATCGGCGGCCTTCGCCTCTGGCACCATCGCCAGCACCTGCTTCGCGTTCTCGAGTTCGCCCGCGTCGAGCTGGATCTTGGCAAGGCCCGCGAGCGCCGGGATGTTGTCGGGCTGCTGGCCCAGCACCGCGGCGTAGAGCTCGGAGGCGCCGGCGAGGTCGCCCTCCTCCAGCGCGAGCGCGGCCTCGGCCATCACCCGGTCGAGCTCGCTCGGGCCGGCCAGGCGATCGAAGAACGCCTTGATCTGGCCCTCCGGGAGCACCCCTTCGAACATGTCGACGGGCCGGCCCTGATCGATGGCGACGACGGCCGGAACGCCCTGAAGGCCGAGTTGCTGGCCGATCTGTCCCCAGACCGCCGGATGCTCGTCGACGTTCATCTTCGCGAGCACGACCTTGCCGCCGGCCGCGTGGGCCATGCGCTCCAGGACGGCCATGAGTGCCTTGCACGCAGGCGCGCGCGGCGACCAGAAATTGACCAGCACCGGGCGGTGCATCGACTCGGCGATCACGTCCTGGCGGAAGCCGGCCGTGGTCGTATCCCTGACGAGGTCGGATGCACCCCGGAGTGCGTCCGTCGCGAGCGTGTCGTTGAGCATGCGGTCTGCGGCCTTGGGACTTTCTTCGTCAGACCCGATACATGGGACTCCCCCGGCCGCCTGACCAGTCCGGGCGGCCGGCTCTTCCGAGGACGCGGGCGGCTACCGGCCGGGCGCGCCGGGAGCGGCCCCGGCCTGCGTCAGGAAGGTCCCGGCGAAGGTCCGTCCGTCGATGGCCGTCGCCTCGCAGGTGATCGCCGTCCTGCCCGGCGCCGGCGTCGAGAAGGTGCAGGCGCCCACCGCCGGCGTCGGGTTGCGCACCACGCCCTTGTCGCTCGACGTGCCGGTCGTGACGAGGTTGATCGGCTGGAGCGGGTCGGTGTCGTCGGTGCGCTCCTGCTGGGCGCCGGTGCCGCTGAAGCTCAGCGTCCGGCCGTCGGTGGTCGCGAAGTCGAAGGTCGTGCGACGGCGCTCGGCGGTGTTGCCGAGCCTGGGCCTGCACTGCGCGGTCGCGTCCCGACCGTCGATGACGAGCGTCTCGCACGCGCCGTCCAGTTGCACCGCGGCCTGGGAACAGGCGGGGCCGGCGAGCGCCAGCGGCGCGGCGAGCAGGGCGAGGCGGCGAAGGGTTCTGGCGGTCGTCATGGCAGCCGATCTAACGCGCGCCGCGCGCCCGTCGAGCCCGCCTCACGCACCGAAGCGCAGGGCGCGGTCGTTCGGGACCTCGAAATCGAGCTCAGGGCCGAGCGGCACGATGCCGGTCGGGTTGATGGTCGGATGGCTCTCGTAATAGTGCCGCTTGATGTGGGTGAGGTTCACCGTTCCGGCCACCCCCGGCAGGGCGTGGAGGTCGCGCAGGTAGTTGGAGAGGTTGGGGTAGTCGGCGATCCGCCGCCGGTTGCACTTGAAGTGCCCGACATAGACCGCGTCGAACCGAACCAGCGTCGTGAACAGCCGGATGTCGGCCTCGGTGAGCCGCGCGCCGCAGAGGTAGCGCGCCCGGTCGAGCCGGGCCTCCAGCGCGTCGAGTTCGTCGAACAACGCCGCGAACGCCTCGGCATAGACGGACTGGTCCGTGGCGAAGCCGGCCTTGTAGACGCCGTTGTTGACCCGGTCGTAGACGCGGGCGTTCACGGCGTCGATCGCGTCGCGAAGGTCCTCAGGGTAGAGGTCGGGACCGGAGCCGCCGAAGGCCGCGTTCAGCATCCGGACGATCTCGGCCGACTCGTTCGAGACGACGGTGCCGCGCGCCCTGTCCCACAGCACCGGCACGGTGACGCGGCCGGTATAGGCGGGGTCGGCCGCAAGGTAGATTTCGTAGAGGCGGGACGCCCCGTTGACGGTGTCGGGTGTCGCGCCGGGCGAATCACCGAACACCCAGCCCTCTGCGCCCATGTGCGGATCGACCACCGAGACGGAGACCGCGTCCTCCAGGCACTTCAGCGCGCGCACGATCAGCGTGCGATGCGCCCACGGGCAGGCGAGCGAGACGTAGAGGTGGTAGCGGCCGGGCGCCGCCGCGAACCCGCCCTCTCCCGAGGGGCCGCGCGCGCCGTCCGCCGTGACCCAGTTGCGGAAGGCCGAGGCCTTGCGCTCGAAGCGCCCGCCGCTCGACGCGGTGTCGTACCACCGGTCCTGCCAGACGCCGTCGACGAGCAATCCCATGCGTTCGTCCGTTCCCTTGTCCGATGCGTTCGTCCCGCGCCACGATATCGTGCGCCGAACGTTCCAGTGCCCAGGGCCAACGCCCGCTCGAGGGCGTTGTCCACCTGCATCTCCAGTCCCGGCCCGATCCGCCAAGTCTCCCGGCCCGATCCGCCAAGTCCGCCTTGTCCTTCGCGGGGCGGAACCTCTCACGCAAGGCCGGCCGCTTGCAACCCTCTCCGCGCGGCGCCGGGAACGGGTGGCGCGGCGCTTGCGGGCGCTGGCGGGAAGGGCCGCTGGTGCTTGCGGGCGGGGCCGCTCCCGCGAAAGGACCGTGGAAAACGCTCGGACACGGCCTCGGGACACGGAGCATCAGAACACGATGTCGATGGCCTTTGCACTGCCCGTCGCCCTTCCCGTCGCCGAAGCGGCCGCGTTCACGGCGGGGTGCGCCCTGATCCACGCCCTGCGGCAACGAGCCGACGGGGTCACCGTGGCGCTCGCCGGGATCGTGGCGATCCTCGTCCTGTTGCTCGGCATCGCCTGCACCCCGGAGGCGCTCCCGACCGCGCAGGGCGACGGCGGCGTCGAGGAGACCAGCCTCGTGCAGCCGGGCTATTGAGGGCGATTCTCGACGGAGGGGCCACCCAGGGCAATCGGCGAACCCGATTGCCCTGGGTTCTTTGCTTGAACCTCAAGCGCCGGCGGCCGCATCCGGGCCTTGGCTATCGCTCCGCTCGACGCCTTGCAGGACTTGTCGTCCTGCAAAGCCCGCTCCGCGGGGCGCTCTTCGCGCCCGGAACGATGACAATCGGGTTTCAGCCGATTGCCCTGAGGGGCCACCGGCTCGTCGTCGGGAAGCGCGTCGAAACAGACCTAAGCATCATTGCCGCGAGGTGTCCCACGGTTCGTGGTCGAAAATGATGCGGCAACGAGAGAGAGCGAAGCAGGCTTGCGTGGGCGAAGCCACGAAAGCCTGCTTCGATACGCCGAACCGGCGTCCATTTCGGCGAAGGGCGCTTCAAGGACCGTCCTCGGCCGGAACGGGCGGCGCCGGCCCCCGTCCCGCCCTGCGGCCGGCGGCGACATCGAAATCGTCGCTCGGCAGGCGGGCGAGGAACCGCTCGGCCAGCTCGAACAGCAGGATGTCGGGCCGGACCCGCGCGATGTAGCCCCAGTCCAGGCTCGACGACCACACGAAGTGCACCTCGGCGAAGCTCTCGGCCAGCAACCCGGTGAGCAGGATCGGCGCGAAATGCGCGTAGGAATCGCCGAACAGCACGATGCGGCGCGGGTCGGCGGCGGGGTTGTCGTTGCGGTAGACCGCGTGCGCGCCGACATGCAGGTCCGACGCGCGGCCCGCCGCCTCGTAGGACGCGAGCAGCGCCCCGGTCCCGGCGCGCACCGCATCGCGCTGGATCTGCGGACGGACGATGCGCTCGACCGGGCGGCCCGGCAGCTTGTCGCCGAGATCCATCACCCGCGCATCGGCGACGACGGGACGCGTGCCGATGTCGGCGGGCGGGAGCGCGGCGACCGCCCGCATCACCTCGCGATAGGCGAGCAGGCAGCCCGCGGCCGACCAGTGCGTGTCGGTCCTGAGGTAGAGCGGCTCGGGGCCGTCGCGGGCGGCGCGGAAGGGGCCGAGCAGGTCGAGATAGGCGCCCTGGCCGGCAAGCCGCCGCGCGAGGCGCCGGGTCGAGGCCAAGCCGGCATCGTAGGGCAGGTCGCGCGTCATGTGGTCGTAGACCGAGAGCTTCTCCGGCACGATCATGTGGACGCAGCGTATACCGAGGCGCGCGGCGCGCGCGGCGCGGGCCTCGATCAGCCGTGCCCAGGCCCGCAGGTTCCACCAGTGCCGGAGCCCGCCGCGATACTGGTCCATGACGCTGTTGCTGCCCCCGGTGAGGAACAGCCAGCCGTCGCGCCCCTCGTGGACGGCGTCCCACCGGCGGGACGAGCGGGGACGCTTCGAGACCATGGCCGGTGCTTTAGCCGCAGCCCGGCTCGAGCGGAAGGCCGGAGCCGGTCCCGGCCGGAGCGCGTTTCCCGAGCATGGAACACGACCTCGCGGACATGCCTGTCACGCCCCTGCCTACCCCGTCCCCGCCCACATCGTTCCCGATCTACGCGCCGTCACCCGCCCGTCCCGCCCGTCTCTGGCGCCCGAAACGGGTCCTGGTGACGCCGGCGAGCCTGGAACACGCCCACGGACGCGCGATGCTCGCCCGCGCCGAGGGCCTCGGGCTTCACGTCGAGCGCCTGGCCGCCAACCGCCTCAGCGGATTGCGCGACGCCGACCCGCGGCGGGCCTACGCGGAGGCGAAGGCGACGCTCGCCCTCGTCGTCGCGCCGCCGACCAAGCTGCGGCTGCAGCCGATCCCGCCGTCCGCCGACTGGCGCTTCGACCTCGCCGAGGGCTGCCCGGCCCATTGCCAGTACTGCTACCTCGCGGGCTCGCTGTCCGGGCCGCCGGTGACGCGGGCCTACGCCAACCTCGACGCGATCCTTTCAAACCTCGGCGCCTATCTCGGGCAGGGCGCCGTCACCTCGGCGCAGGCGCCGCGGGCGCACGAAGGCACCACCTTCGAGGCGTCGTGCTACACCGACCCGCTCGGCATCGAGCACCTCACCGGGTCGCTCTCGGCGGCGATCCGGCATTTCGGCGCCTGGAAGGCGCCGGTGCAACTGCGCTTCACCACCAAGTTCGCCGCGGTCGAGCCGCTGCTGGACTTGGACCACGGGCGGCGCACGCGCATCCGCTTCTCGGTCAACGCCCGCGCCGCCGCGCGCTACGAGGGCGGCACCGCGAGCCTCGACGCGCGGCTCCGCGCGATGCGCGCCGCGGCGGAGGCGGGCTATCCGGTCGGGCTCACCATCGCGCCGATCCTGCCGGTGCCCGACTGGGCGGCGGGCTACGCCGCGCTGATCCGCGAGGCGGCCGCAGCACTTGCCGGGGTGCCCGACCTCGACCTGACGGCGGAACTGATCACCCACCGCTTCACCCCGGGCTCGAAGCAGGTGCTCGAGGGCTGGTATCCGGGCTCCGACCTGCCGCTGGACGAGGCCGCACGGTCGCGCAAGCTCACCAAATTTGGCTCCGTGAAGTACGTCTTCCCGAAGGACCTGATGCAGGCGATGCGCGAGAGCCTGTTCGCCTCGCTCGCCCGCGACCTGCCGGCCGCGCGCATCCTCTACTGGACCTGACCGCCCGCCGCGCCATCTCCCGCTTCGCGCCCCACCCAAGGCTCCGATGTCCGAACCGCCGACGCCGAGCCCCCTGATCCTGACGCTCGCCTTCGACGCGGACACGTTCGCGCAGTTCGACGGCCTGCGCCGGCGGCATTTCCCGGAAGCCCTGAACCGCATCCCGGCCCACGCCACCCTGTTCCATCACCTGCCGGGCGAGGACGAGGACGGCGTGCGCGAGACGATCGCGACGCTCGCGCGCGCGTTGCCGCCGCCGGAGGTGGCGGTAACAGGCCTGCGCTTCACCGGGCGCGGCGTCGCCTACGTCCTCGAATCCGAGGCGCTCTCCGGCTTCCGCGCCCGGCTCGCGAAGGCCTTCGACGGGCACCTCACCGCGCAGGACCGCCAGGGCTGGCGCCCGCACGTCACCGTGCAGAACAAGGTCGCCCCGGACACCGCTCGCGCGCTCCACGCCGCGCTCCGGCACGGCTTCGCCCCGTTCCGCTTCACCGCGCCGGCGACCCTGCTGTGGCGCTACCTCGGCGGGCCGTGGGAGGCGCGCGCACGGCTGCCGTTCGGAGAGAACGCGTGAGCGGGACCGCTACCGCGGCGTGGGTGATCGAAGCGCGACGACGCCGCTGCCCTCCCTCCTCTGAAAGGGGAGGGAAGACGCGCGTCTCCGTCATCGCCGGCCAGGGGATTTCCAACGGATGCGGGTGACAGGGACGCCGCGCCGCCATCCCGTCTTCACGCACGCCACGGCCGTCTGGCTGCGCCTGCGCCTCAACGAGGTCGGGCCGCTGCTGGCCCTGATCTGCGTCAGCGGGCTCGGCTACGGCTTCTTCGCGTTGGCCCACGAAGTCGGCGAGGGCTCGACCGAGGGGCTCGACCGCAAGATCCTCCTCTCCCTGCGCAACCCCGCCGACCTGTCCGACCCGATCGGGCCGCGCTGGCTGGAGGAGACGATGCGCGACATCACCGGGCTCGGCAGCGTCTTCACCATCGTGTTCCTGACGGTGGCGGTCGCCGCCTATCTCATGCTTTCGGGCAAACGCCGGGCGGGCTGGTTCGTGATCGGCGCGGTCGGCGGCGGCGAACTGGTCTCGACGGTGCTGAAACTGTTCTACCATCGCCCGCGGCCGGACCTCGTGCCGCACGGGATGGAGGTGTTCACCGCGAGCTTCCCGAGCGGCCACGCGATGATGTCGGCGATCGCCTACCTGACGCTGGCGACGCTGCTTGCCCGCATCGACCGCCGCCGGCGCGTGAAGGCGCTGGTCCTCGCCCTCGGGGTGACGGCGACCCTCCTCGTCGGGATCAGCCGGGTCTATCTCGGCGTCCACTGGCCGAGCGACGTGCTCGCCGGCTGGTGCGTCGGGGCCGCGTGGGCGTCCCTGTGCTGGTTCGTGGCGCTCCAGCTCCAGCGCAGGGGCGAGGTCGAGGCGCCGGACCCGCCGCCGGCAGCGTGAGGGAACCCCGCCCTCCGGCCCCACGTTCCCCGGCTCTCCCCCACGGCTGGACGGGAACGCATGGCGGACGAAAGCGGGCTCTCCCGACGCACCCTCCTCCGGGCCGGCGGCGTCACCCTCACCGGCGCGGCGCTCGCGGGCGCCGCCCCGGCGCAGGCGACCCCTCCGGGCCCGACGGTGCCGGCCGATACCGGCGCGGTCCAGGGCGGGCACGTGCAGTTCCCGAACTGGCGCGGGGCGGGCGACAAGCCGCCGGCCCCGACGCCCGCGCCGCAGCCGCCGGGCAAGCGCGTCGGCTACTGCGTCGTCGGCCTCGGCCGCCTCAGCCTCGACGAGATCCTGCCGGCGTTCGGCGCGGCGAAGCGTGCGCGCCTCGTCGCGGTGATGTCGGGGACGCCCGACAAGGCCAAGCTCGTGGCGCAGCAGTACGGCGTCCCCGAGAGCGCGGTCTACGGCTACGGCGACTGGGACGCGGTGAAGACGAACCCGGAGATCCAGGCGGTCTACGTCGTCACGCCGAATGCCGTGCACCGCGACAACGTCGTGGCGGCGGCCGGTGCCGGCAAGCACGTGCTCTGCGAGAAGCCGATGGCGGCCTCGTCCGAGGAGGCCCGCGCGATGATCGCGGCCTGCGCCCAGGCCAACGTCAAGCTGATGATCGCCTATCGCTGCCAGTACGAGCCCTACAACCGCGAAGTCGTGCGGATCGCGCGCTCGGGCGAGTTCGGCAAGCCGCGGATGATCCAGGCCTTCAACGGCCAGACCACGGGCCTGCCCGAGCAGTGGCGCCTGAAGAAGGCGCTCAGCGGCGGCGGCGCACTGCCCGACATCGGCCTGTACTGCCTCAACGGCGTCCGCGCGCTGCTGGGCGAGGAGCCGGACCTGATCCAGGCGCAGGTGCATGCGCCAGCCGACGACCCGAAGTTCCGCGAGGTCGAGGAGAGCGTGAGCTTCACCCTGCGCTTCCCGTCGGGCGTGTTGGCGCAGTGCATGACGAGCTACGGCGTCCATGAAGCGCGCCGCCTCACCGTGCACACGGCCGGCGCCGAGATCGACCTGCAGAACGCCTTCGCCTATGTCGGCCAGCGCCTCGTCGTCACCCACCGCGACGCCAAGGCGATTGCGCAGGATACGCGGGTGCTCGGTGCCAAGAACCAGTTCGCCCTGGAACTCGACCACTTCGCCCGCTGCATCCAGGAGAACCGCCGCCCGCGCACGCCGGGCGAGGAGGGCCTTCAGGATCAGGTGCTGATGGAGGCGATCTACGAGGCCGCCCGCACCGGTGCGCCGGTGAAGGTGTCGCCGCCCGGCGCGGGCGGCGGCCTCGACGCGACCCGCGGCCCGGAGCCGGACGAGGCGGGCTGAGGCGTCTCCACATCCGCGCCGTCGGAGGGCGGCCGTGGGCGACGGGACCTCGGAGCCCGTCCTGCGCCGGTGCCCGCCCGGTGGGTTATTTTACCGCCGCGCCCCCTGGTCTTCCAAGCCTTCGCGCGCCAGAGTCCGGCGATGCACGACGGCGCCCGCGTGGAGATCACCCCGGAGATCCTGCTCAAGGCCTATGCCGCGGGCATCTTCCCGATGGCCGAGGACGCCGACGACCCGACGCTCTACTGGGTCGAGCCCCGCGCCCGCGGCGTGCTGCCGCTCGACGGGTTCCGCGTCTCGCGCCGGCTCGCCCGCACGGTGCGTTCCGACGTGTTCGAGGTCCGCAGCGACACCGATTTCGATCGCGTGATCGCCGGTTGCGCCGCCCCGCGCCGGGAGAGCGAGCGCACCTGGATCAACGGCCGCATCCGCGAGCTCTACGGCGCCCTGTTCGACCGCGGTCACGCCCACACCATCGAGGTCTACGCGGGCGAACCGCGACGGCTCGTCGGCGGGCTCTACGGGGTGTCGCTCGGCGCCGCCTTCTTCGGCGAGAGCATGTTCCACGAGGTCCGCGACGCCTCGAAGGTGGCGCTGGTCCACCTGATGGCGCGGCTCAGGGCCGCCGGCTACCGGCTCGCCGACACGCAGTTCGTCACCGAACACCTCGCACAGTTCGGCGCCGAGGAACTGCCGCGTCACGTCTACAAGCGGCGGCTCGCCGAGGCGCTCGGCGCGGAAGCCGACTGGACCGCGTGGCCCCGCGACGGCAGCGTCCGCGGGGCGCAGGTGCTCGCCGGCCTCGTCGGGGCGGCGGGGCCTCGGCCGTCGGAGCCTGTTCCCTGATCTTGGCATTACGCACCAGGCTTGTCTCCGTGCCGGCGCGCATCCGCTTCACGCGAGCCGGCATCAGCCCGGCTCGGGACTGCTCTCAGCGGAAGATCGCGTCGAAGAGCGATTGCGGCGGCTGCGGTTGCGGCGGGGCCGCCGCCGGGCCCTCGTTCGACGGGAAGAACTTTCGCGACGGCTTCTGGCGCGGCTGCACCGGTACGCCGCGCGGCGCCTCGACGTCGACCTGGCCCGCCGCGTTGACCTGCTGCGCGGTCTTGGTCGCATCCCGCGCGCGCTTCGGGCGCTCGGGCTTGGCCGCCATCGCGGGCACGTCCTCCTGCTCGCGGGCCTCGGCGATGATGTCGCTGCCGCCTTTGCAATCGACCAGCCACACGTCGTAGATCGGGTGCTCGATGGCGTGGAGGCCGGGGCTGGCCGCGAACATCCAGCCGGTGAAGATCCGGCGGTACTTGTTCTCCAGCGTCACCTCGTCGACCTCGAGGAAGGCCGTGGTCCTGGCGCTCTCGGTCGGCGGGCGGGTGTAGCAGACCCGCGGGGTGAGCTGCAGCGCGCCGAACTGCACGGTCTCGTCCACCGCCACCTCGAAGGAGACGATGCGGCCGGTGATCTTGTCGAGGCCGGAGAACACCGCCGTCTGGTTCTTGATCTTGTCGGCGGCGGCGGGCAGCGCCCAGAGCGCGACGGCGGCGAGGCCGAGCGCGGCGCGTGCGGTGATGCGGCTCAAGGCACGCCCCTCTCGAACTGGACGGCGCAGGCCGTGGCCGGCGCAATCGGCGCCTTCAACACGGGAACGGTGGTGGAAAAAGGGCGTGGCGGACGCGAGCCCGACGCGGATGGATCGGGTTGGGTCACGATTCTACGGAAGCGTGGCGGAGGTTATCCGCTTGCTCGGGCGCGAGGTCAGGAAATCAGCAACGCCATCCCGCCCGGCCTTGACCTGCCAGACCGTGAGAAGCTTCGCGTCCCGCCCGTTCGGAGCGGCCATGGGACCGTCGAAGAGAAACTTACAGTCTCTCACAAAACGCCCGACGCACCGTAGGCACCCGAGCGAAGGGCATCGGCTTTAAACATTGCTCACTGCACATCCACCGCATTGTCCTCTAGATGCCAGTGATTAAATCAATTCTTCCCTACGAAGCAGCGATTAACAACGCCACTTCGTAGAAATACGATAATATAATATGCTATTCAAGCGCTAATTTAATTTCCATGATATTATTTGCGTTTACGGGCAATTATTGTTGGTCTCCGAGCCATAGTTGGGCCATTTGCTCCGTCATTGTGTCGCGCTTGAGCGAATTTAACTTCCATATCGAAACCAAGATTATCAAATATACGTCTGTATAAACCTTCAGATAGCTGCCACCAAGCATAATTAAAATTATGATTAGTCCAATCAGTCATAGGCTTCATATATAAATCGCTTCCTTCGGCCATATCTGTAAACGGAATAAGAACAGCTTCTTTCGCAATTTTTGTCCAGGCGCCAATTGAGTATACCGGATCTGATAAGTGCTCTATGATAGCCCCGGCCATTACTACATCAAATGATAAATCCCATTCGTAAAGATCTGTTAGTGGCGCATAAATACATCTAGCATTACTAGAAAATTTACTCCAACTATACCACCAAGAATTTTTTATGGGGATTAAGTTATTCTGATTCCAATGATCTTGAGACTGTTTTATATTTTTGTATGACTCGGATACAGCAAAAGGCACATGCCTAAATTCTTTGGTTGTTGCTGCATCCAATGCAGTAACAATAGCGCCGGCCTTTTCTGCATTAAATGCTAAAAACCCAGAGGCCGTTCCAACGTCTAAAACAGTTTTTCCTGATAAATCGTACCCTCCAATATATTCGTTAAAATCAGCAATGGTCCAGCTTCCTTCAATATGATCACCGTCTGGAAATGATGTAGTATGGTACCAGTAGCATTTATCTTTTTCGATATTGGTCCAAGGAATTTCATAAACTGGTATCAATTTACTCTCCAAGTTTTGCCAAAAATTTTGGGCTTATTCATCTACTGTTTAACTTCGGGGCGTATGGCCTCCAAACTCGGTCGGGACGTCTCCGTTTTTCGCGCTTCCGCCATTGCTGTAGCGACCTCAGGACACTCGCCACGCGAGACTGCTACAGGGCCGTTTGTCATCTGCAAACGAGCGCAATTCTCCATGGCCCCGACTAGCCCTGCGACTTCACCGTAAGGTCGACTGTCAAGATATTTCCTGATCTCTGTAAGTAAAGCAGACGGCATCATGAGAGTTCGCGGCATCTCGACCGCAAAAGAGAATTTTACGCTTGCGAAAGTTATAAAAGTAAAAATTAAGATTCTCATGATAAGCTCTGCCCATTGGTAAAAACATTAATACTCTATTAAAAATTTTGTAATTGAACTCTTTTCCATGAGTTCGTATTTACGCAAAAATTGACATAATTTATATCAAAAACAATTTGCCCTTGTGTACATGGGAGAGTCGAGTATGGAACAGTTCCAGGAGTTACGATCAACGCGCCTGCATAAACACCACCTCCACCATCCACTCTGAAGCCAGGTGCGAGAATAGAGAACTGTGAATAGGAACCACTGAGAGTTAGGCCATATGCATGTGAGCTAATATCTCTTATCAGATAAGTCGAGGCTGTTTCGTTCTGAATAGAAGCGACATTGATCCCGGACGCGCTTGCTCCTGGAGGCTGAGAAAATCTCAGACCAACTTCCCAAAGCGAAAAATTCCCGGATCCTCCGGCAATTTCTATGGCAGTGTTGTTCATATAATTTCCAGACCCGTTGAGCAGAAGACCAACTGCTCGATTGGGAGATTGATATACGGAACCTCCCCGTGGGGCGTCGGAATTATTGAGATCAATCTCGATACCGTTAATTTGTGCGGTGTTCGTAAAGCTGCCTTGTGGAGCCAAACTTGCGACGACGTTGGCACCGAATACAGGGCCGGACCCCGGTTGGGCGACAGCTTCTGATACGAGGCCAACTTTATAGAAACTCTGATCGATGCCGCCGCCAGCCGTTCCCTGCACAGAGATATAAATTCCTGCCTCTGCCGCATCTGAACGAGCGGCATTGAATATTGATGTGATCGAAGAGTATTGTGTCAGTCCCGCAAAGGTATATGGCGTTAAGCCCGACTCGGTTGAAATGAAATTAGAGGCTTTTGCGACGTACTTTCCTCCACTATATGTACCGATCTGCGGTCCATTCTGGAAGAATAAACTTCCTGAGGAATCAACTGTTGCTGGACCAAATACTTGATCTGAAGATGCGGGTGTTGCGAGCAAGGTGGCCGCAACACCTAGCAGGGCCCTGAAACGGTGCATGGATGCATCCTTTTCGACTTTATTAGGTTTCATAAAATGGCCCTCAGCCGATCCTAGATCAAATTTTATTTATAGCAAATAGGAAGACAAAGGACCGTAATTACCCACTCCCTTGCGCGGGTGGGGTTTCGCTGATTCCCTCGTGTGATGGGCCGAAGTGATCTTAAACGGCTGAGCCGTGAGGAGTTGATCGAACTGGTGCTGCGATTGCAGCGTCCGGAGAAGACCTCGCACCTCCTCGAAGCCGCCGGCGACCGATCCTAGGAGCGCCGGGAGCAAGCCTAGCACGGTGAGGCCAAGCCGGGTCTGAGGGCCATAGCCGCGTGCTGAGCGATGATCTCGATGCTGTCGTCGAGTATCGTCCGGATCGCTGCTCATGCTGTGGGAGCGCTCTGCACACGGAACTGTCGGCCGAGACCGCCATCCGCACCGTCGTCGACATCGCGCGCCTCACAGGTGGCAGCCCTTTCAGAATCATCCTTAAACCCGTCGACGCCTGAACCCAGGCTCGGCGAACGACTCTAGTCGCCCGGCGTCCACGGCACGTAGTCGCCGGTGGCGGCAGGGCGCGCGCCCCAGGCCAGTTGCGAGCCTTTCGGCCGGTAGGCGTCGGCCGAGCCGGTGCGGTTCTCCACGTGCGGCTTCTCCCACGCGCGGGGCGCGTAGCTCTCCTCGCTCGGGGGCAGGTCGACGTTGTGGCAGAGCCAGCCGCGCCAGCCCGGCGGGACCTTCGAGGCGTCGGCGTAGCCGTTGTAGACCACCCAGCGCCGCTCCGAGCCGACCGAGCGGTCGATCAGCGCCCCTTGCGCGCGGTAATACGTGTTGCCGTGGTCGTCGCGGCCGACGAAGTTCCCGCTGCGCGCGGTGTAGAACGCGAGCGACATCGTCTGCCCGTTCCACCACGTGAAGATGCGCAGCAGCGTGTCCTTGAGCGCCATCGCCGTCCTCGAGCCATCCGGCGCGCCGCGACCGAAGCCGGCGCGCACCGCGCAGTTATGGTGAGCGGACGCGCGCGAGTCCAGAACCAGATCCGGAATCAGTCGGTGATGCAGGGCGCCGAGCGGTGTCGCCCGCCGGCCATGCCGGGCCGGGCTCGGACCCGTCATGCGACGCGAAGCCCCGGCCGGCGCGCCGCCGCTGTGGACGCAAAATTTTTCCGCACGGAATCCGACAGGCCGAAAGGAGACTTGCGCGAAGGCCGGACTTGTCCACAGCCTTGTCGCCGAGAACACAACATCTAGCGGGGAACATAGCCGGCGCACACCACTTGTTGACGTGAAGGCCGACGCGGCGTTAAGCTCTTGACCGTGGTTCAGGAGCGCCGACCCGTCGGGTCAACGCGCTCGGAGCCGTCTTCCTTCAGCGTCCGCCGGGCCGCCGCCATCCAGGCGCACGGCTCCGGACATCCGGAACCAACCCCGCGACGTCGCGGGACGGGGCGTCCTGCCCCGTCGGGAGAGGTGTGTTTCATGCGGTTCGAGCGTCGTTACACCACGTCCGGTTCCTCGCCCTACGCGGGCGTCCCGTTCCGCAAGGCGCTCTCCGAGATCCGCAACCCGGACGGCTCGACGGTGTTCCGCCTCGACGGCATCTCGGTGCCGGAGGGCTGGAGCCAGGTCGCCAGCGACGTGCTCGCCCAGAAGTATTTCCGCAAGGCCGGCGTGCCGACGCGCCTGCGCAGGGTCGAGGAGAACGCCGTCCCGTCGTTCCTGTGGCGCTCCGTGCCCGACGAGGCGGCACTCGCAGAGCTGCCCGAGGACCAGCGCACCGGCTCCGAGATTTCCGCGACGCAGGTGTTCGACCGGCTCGCCGGGTGCTGGACCTACTGGGGCTGGAAGGGCGGCTACTTCACCTCGGAAGGTGACGCGTCCGCCTTCATGGACGAGCTGCGCTTCATGCTCGCCAAGCAGATGGTCGCGCCGAACTCGCCGCAATGGTTCAACACCGGCCTGCACTGGGCCTACGGCATCGACGGCCCGAGCCAGGGCCACTACTACGTCGATCACGAGACCGGCGTGCTGACGAAGTCGGCCACCGCCTACGAGCATCCGCAGCCGCATGCCTGCTTCATCCAGTCGGTCCAGGACGACCTCGTCAACGAGGGCGGCATCATGGACCTGTGGGTGCGCGAGGCGCGCCTGTTCAAGTACGGCTCCGGCACCGGCTCGAACTTCTCGTTGTTGCGGGGCGAGAACGAGAAGCTCGGCGGCGGCGGCAAGTCGTCCGGGCTGATGTCCTTCCTCAAGATCGGCGACCGGGCGGCGGGCGCGATCAAGTCCGGCGGCACCACGCGGCGCGCCGCCAAGATGGTGATCGTCGACATCGACCACCCCGACATCGAGCAGTTCATCGACTGGAAGGTCAAGGAGGAGCAGAAGGTCGCAGCCCTGGTCACCGGCTCCAAGGTCGTCTCCAAGCACCTCACCGCGGTGATGAAGGCCTGCACCCAGTGCGAGGCGGAAGGCGACGCCTGCTTCGACCCCGAGCGCAACCCGGCGCTCAAGCGCGAGATCAGGGCCGCGCGTAAGGCGTCGGTGCCGGACAGCTACACCAAGCGCGTGGTGCAGTTCGCGCGCCAGGGTTTTACGAAGATCGACTTCCCGGTCTACGACACCGACTGGGATTCGGAGGCTTACCTGACGGTCGCCGGCCAGAACTCTAACAACTCCGTCTCGCTCACCGACGATTTTCTGCGCGCGGTGGAGGCGGATGGCGACTGGCTGCTGAAGGACCGCAACTCGGAGAAGGTCAAGTCGGTCGGCGCCCGCCACCTGTGGGACAAGATCGGCGAGGCGGCCTGGGCCTCGGCCGATCCGGGGCTGCACTTCAACACCACGATGAACGATTGGCACACCTGCCCGGTGGGCGGGCGGATTCGGGCCTCGAACCCGTGCTCCGAGTACATGTTCCTCGACGACACAGCCTGCAACCTGGCCTCGGCCAACCTGCTGACGCTGTACGACCGGCAGACCAAGCACTTCGACGGGGAGGCGTTCGAGCACGTCTGCCGCCTGTGGACGGTGGTGCTCGAGATCTCGGTGACGATGGCGCAGTTCCCCTCAAGAGAGATCGCCGAGCTGTCCTACAAGTACCGCACGCTGGGCCTCGGCTACGCGAACATCGGCGGCCTGCTGATGACGATGGGCCTGCCCTACGACTCGGACGAGGGCCGGGCGCTGGCCGGCGCGCTGACCGCGATCATGACCGGCGTGGCCTACGCGACGTCGGCCGAGATGGCGGCCGAACTCGGCCCCTTCCCCGGCTACGAGGATAACGCGGACGCCATGCTCAAGGTGATCCGCAACCACCGCCGCGCCGCGCATGGCGAGCACGCGGGCTACGAGTTCCTCAGCATCGCGCCGGTGCCGCTGGACATCGCCAACATCCCGCAAGGGGATCTGGCCGCGCATGCGAAGGCTGCCTGGGACAAGGCCCTGGCGCTCGGCGAGGAGCACGGTTTCCGGAATGCGCAGGCGACCGTCATCGCCCCCACGGGGACGATAGGTCTGGTGATGGACTGCGACACGACGGGCATCGAACCGGACTTCGCCCTGGTGAAGTTCAAAAAACTCGCCGGCGGCGGCTACTTCAAGATCATCAACCAGGCGGCGCCCGACGCGCTGCGGGCGCTCGGCTACCGCGAGGCCGAGATCGCCGAGATCGAGGCCTACGCCGTCGGCCACGGCTCGATGGGGCAGGCGCCGGCGATCAACCCCGGTTCCTTGCGCGCCCGCGGCTTCACCGACGACAGGATCGCGTCGATCGAGGCCGGGCTGAAGTCGGCCTTCGACATCAAGTTCGTGTTCAACCGCTGGACGTTGGGCGACAGCTTCCTCACCGACACCCTGAAGGTGCCGACGGAAAAACTCTCCGACCCGGCGTTCGAGCTGCTGCCGTTCCTTGGGTTCTCAAAGGCCGACATCGACGCCGCGAACGTGCATGTCTGCGGGGCGATGACGCTGGAGGGCGCGCCCTACCTGAAGCCCGAGCATTACGCGGTGTTCGATTGCGCCAACCCCTGCGGACGCACGGGCAAACGCTACCTCTCGGTCGAGAGCCACATCCGCATGATGGCGGCGGCGCAGCCGTTCATCTCGGGAGCGATCTCGAAGACGATCAACATGCCCAACGACGCCACGGTGGAGGATTGCAAGGCGGCCTACATGCTGTCCTGGCGCTTGGCGCTGAAGGCCAACGCCCTCTACCGCGACGGCTCCAAGCTGTCGCAGCCGCTGAACTCCGCTCTCATCCAGGATGAGGACGACGACGAGGATGCGGTCGAGGCGCTGATCCAGGCGCCGGCCGCGGCGAAGGCCACGCAGCTCGCCGAAAAGATCGTCGAGCGGGTGATCGAGCGCGTCGAGCGCATCCGCTCGCGCGAGAAGCTGCCGCACCGGCGGAAAGGGTACACCCAGAAGGCGGTGGTCGGCGGCCACAAGGTGTACCTGCGCACCGGCGAGTACGACGACGGCCGCATCGGCGAGATCTTCATCGACATGCACAAGGAGGGCGCGGCCTTCCGCAGCCTGATGAACAACTTCGCCATCGCGATCTCGCTCGGACTCCAGTACGGCGTGCCGCTGGAGGAATACGTCGAGGCCTTCACCTTCACCCGCTTCGAGCCGGCGGGCTTCGTGCAGGGCA
>NZ_CAXTHR010000017.1:0-43246 GCF_964244095.1 uncultured Methylobacterium sp.
ACGCCGAGGCGATCACCTTCTGGCCGCGGTCGTGCCCGTCCTGGCCCATCTTGGCCACCAGGATGCGCGGCCGGCGCCCGTCGTTCTCCTCGAAGGCCTCGACGAGCCTTCGCACCTCCTCGACCACCGGCGACATGCCCCCCACCTCCCGCTTGTAGACGCCCGAGATCGAGCGGATCTCGGCCCGGTGCCGGCCCCACGCCTTCTCCAGCGCATCCGAGATCTCGCCGACCGTCGCCTTGGCGCGGGCGGCCTCGACCGCGAGGGCCAGCAGGTTCCCCTCCCCCTCCGCCGCCGTGGTGAGGGCGTCGAGACGGGCGGTCACGTCGGCTTGGCTGCGCTCCGCGCGCAGGCGCTTGAGCTTGTCGATCTGGAGGGTGCGGACGTTGCCGTTGTCGACGCGCATCAACTCGATTTTCGTCTCGTCGTCGGACTTGAACTTGTTGATGCCGACGATCGTCTGCCGGCCGGAATCGATCCGGGCCTGGGCCCGCGCCGCCGCCTCCTCGATCCGGAGCTTCGGGATGCCGGCCTCGATCGCCTTCGCCATGCCGCCGAGTTCGTCCACCTCGCGGATATGCCCCCAGGCGCGGGCCACGATGTCGGCGGTGAGCTTCTCCACGTAGTACGAGCCGCCCCACGGATCGACGATGCGGGTGGTGCCGCTCTCCTGTTGCAGGAAAAGCTGGGTGTTGCGCGCGATGCGCGCGGAGAAGTCCGTTGGCAGCGCCAGCGCCTCGTCGAGCGCGTTGGTGTGCAGCGACTGCGTGCCGCCCTGGGTCGCGGCCATCGCCTCGATGCAGGTGCGGGTAACGTTGTTGAACACGTCCTGCGCGGTGAGCGACCAGCCGCTGGTCTGCGCGTGGGTGCGCAGCGGCAGCGACTTCTCCGATTTCGGATCGAACTCCTTCACGAGCTTGGCCCAGATCAGGCGCGCGGCGCGCATCTTGGCGACCTCCATGAAGAAGTTCGTCGAGATCGCCCAGAAGAACGACAGCCGCGGCGCGAACTGGTCGATAGTCAGGCCGGCGGCCAGCCCGGCCTTGATGTACGCGACGCCATCGGCGAGCGTGTAGGCCAGCTCCAGGTCGTTCGTCGCGCCCGCCTCCTGCATGTGATAGCCGGAGATGGAGATGGAGTTGAACTTCGGCATCTTCTGCGAGGTGTAGGCGAAGATGTCCGAGATGATCCGCATCGAACCTTTCGGCGGGTAGATGTAGGTGTTGCGGACCATGAACTCCTTGAGGATGTCGTTCTGGATCGTGCCGGCGAGCTTTTCCGGCGGCACGCCCTGCTCTTCCGCGGCCACGATGTAGAGGGCGAGGATCGGCAGCACCGCGCCGTTCATCGTCATCGACACGGTCATCTCGTCGAGCGGGATGCCGGAGAACAGCGTGCGCATGTCGTAGATCGAATCGATCGCGACGCCCGCCATGCCGACGTCGCCCGACACCCGCGGGTGGTCGGAATCGTAGCCGCGGTGGGTGGCGAGGTCGAAGGCCACCGAGAGCCCTTTCTGCCCGGCGGCGAGGTTGCGCCGGTAGAACGCGTTCGAATCCTCGGCCGTGGAGAAGCCGGCGTACTGCCGGATCGTCCAGGGCTGGGTGACGTACATCGTCGGATACGGCCCGCGCAGGTACGGCGGCAGGCCGGGATAGGTGTTCAGGAACTCCAGGCCCGCACGGTCTTCCGGCCCGTAATGGGTCTTCACCGGGATGCCCTCGGGGGTCATCCACGGCTCGCCCGGCGCCGGTTGCGGCACGGCGAGCGCATCGCCCGCCCACGCGATCTCGGAGAAGTTCGGGATGCGGGAGGTCATAGGCGGACTCTTAGCGGGACCGGATCGTCCGGCATTATATGCCGCCCCGTCGCGGGAGCCACCGGCGTTTTTCCTTCACGCGGCCGCGGTCGCCTCCGGTGCCGCGACGCGCGCGAGGGCGAGTTGGGTCACCGCCACCTGATCGATCTTGCCGGTGCCGAGCAGCGGCACCTTCTCCAGCACCACGACATCGGTCGGGATCGCGATGTCGGATGCGCCCCGCCCCTTGGCGAAGCTCTGGAAGGCGGCCCGCGTTGCGTCCCTGCGCTCGGTGAACAGCACCAGCCGCTCGCCCTTGCGCGGGTCTGGGACCGCAGCGACCGCGCTCGGCGAATCCGGCCAGAGGTCGGCGGCGAGCGCCTCGATGGCGGCGAGCGACACCATCTCGCCGGCGATCTTGGCGAACCGCTTGGCCCGGCCCTTGATCGCGACGAAGCCCTGCGCGTCGATGGCGACGATGTCGCCGGTGTCGTGCCAGCCGTCCGGCGGCGGCTCCAGCACGCCGGGTTTGTCCGCGCGCAGATAGCCGAGCATGATGTTGGGGCCGCGCACCACGAGCCGCCCGCCCTCCGTGAGGCCGGGGACCGGATCGAGGCGGTGCTCCAGGCCCGGCACCAGCCGGCCGACGGTGCCGAAGCGGTTGAACATCGGCGTGTTGACCGCGACCACCGGCCCGCATTCGGTGACGCCGTAGCCCTCCAGGATGCGCAGGCCGAACTTCTCCGCGTAGGTCCTGCGGGTGATCTCCTTCACGGGCTCGGCGCCGGCGACGACGTAGCGGAGCGAGCGCAGGTCGTAGGCGTGGGCGGCGCGTGCGTAGCCGGTGAGGAAGGTGTCGGTGCCGAACAGCACCGTCGCGTTCGAGCCGTAGACCAGTTCCGGCACGATCCGGTAGTGCAGCGGCGACGGGTAGAGGTAGACCGGCACGCCCGAGATCAGCGGCAGCACCAGCCCCGCCGTCAGCCCGAAGGCGTGGAACACCGGCAGGGCGTTGAACACCTTGTCGGGGGGGCCGAAATCGATCCGCGCGGCGACCTGGGCGACGTTGGCCAGCATGTTGCGGTGGGCGACCATCACCCCCTTCGGCGTGCCCTCCGAGCCCGAGGTGAACAGGATCGCGGCGGGATCTTCGCCCGTGCGGACGACGAGCGGCGCCCGCTTGGCGAGGAGGCCGCGGAGCTTGTCGCCCGCCGTCACCGTGGCACGCACGTCTTCCAGGTAGACGAGCTTCACATTGTCCTTGATCGCCTCGACGAGCACCCCAAGCCGCCCCTTCTCGATGAAGGCCCGCGAGGTCAGGATCGTGGACACTTCGGCCGCCCTGCAGGCCGAGAGGATGTTGGCGGCGCCCGCGGAGAAGTTGATCATTGCCGGCACCCGGCCGGCCGAGGCCAGCGCGAAGAACGTGACCGCCGCGCCGTTGGCGTTCGGCAGCATCAGGCCGATCGGTTTCCCCTCGCCTGCCATCGGCATCAGCTTGCGGCCAAGGATGTTGGCACCCATCACGAGGCGGGCGTAGCTGAGCGTGCCGGAGACCGGATCTTCGAGCGCGGTGCGGCGCCAGCCGTAGCGGTCGCCGGCCTCGATCAGCGCCGTCATTACGCTGCGGTCGATGTCGGTGGTGCGGAACACCAGCTCCGACATGATGCCGTAGAGGGCCGCACCCGCGGCCTGCCGCCGGGCCTTGCCCTTGAGGCCCGCATCGACCGTGAGCTTCACCGGCGGCATCACGGTGACGATCACCTTCGGCCACCAGCGCCGCTTCACCTGGGTCCGTGAGAGCCGCGAGAACGCGGTCTTCTCCAGGCCCTCGATGCGCACCGGCACGACCATCGCACCGGACTTGTCGGCGATCAGGCCGGCGCCGTCGTAGACCTTCATGAGGCTGCCGGTGACGGTCAGCCGCCCCTCGGGGAAGATGATCAGCGTCTCGCCGGCCTTGACCGCGTTGATGAGCGTGCGCGTGGCGAGCGGGCGCGTCGGATCGAGCGGCATCGCCTTGGTCAGCGCCAGGAACGGCTTCACCCACCACCGCTGCGCGATGCCGTGGTCGATCGCGAAGACCGGCTCCTGGTCGAGCAGCGACAGGGCGAGCGGCGCGTCGAGGAACGAGACGTGGTTGAGCGCGACGATGCAGTTCGGGCCCGCCTTTTCGACGTTGTCGAGGCCGCGCACTTCGAGCCGGTAGAACGCCCGGAACAGGATCGAGAGGACGTCGCGAAACGGGCTCGTCTCCAGCGTCGCGAGCACGACCGCGGCGACGATGAGGTTCAGCACCGAGACGAGCGCGATGAGCGTCGCCGTCGAGAAGCCGGCCCCTTGGAGGGCGGCGAGCGCCAGCGTCCCGGCCACCATGAAGGCCGCGGTCATCACGTTGACGGCGCCGATGATGCGCGCGCGCTTGTCCTTGTCGGTCCAGGCCTGCACCGCGGCAAACGACGGCACGATGTAGAGGCCCCCGGCCATGGCGAGCCCGAGGAAGTCGATCGCGACGCGCAGGCCCGCGCCGGTCCGCAGGAACGCGTCCGCGCCGATCACCGCGCCGGCCCCGGGCGCGTGGTGGGCCACCGTCCAGGCGAGGTCGAGGCCGAACACGCCCATCAGCAGCGCGCCGACCGGCGTCGGCAGCAGCACGATGCGCCCGCTGCACAGCCACGAGGCCAGGCCGGAGCCGATGGCGATGCCGACCGAGAACACCGCGAGCAACAGCGTCACCACCGTCTCGGAGCCGTTGAAGTCGTGGCGCACCAAGAGCGGCAGCAGCGACAGCACCACGACGCCGACGAGCCAGAACCAGCTCACGATGAGCGAGCCGCGCCACAGGCGGCGGTCGCCCCACAGGTCGCGCAGCAGCGCCACGGTGGAGCGCGCGACGTTGCGGTCGACCCTCAGGTCGGGCGCGCCCTCCCCCGTCCGCGGGATCAGGCGCGCCGCGAGCCAGCACAGCACCGCGAACACCATGATCAGGCCGCCGAACACGAGGTGCGAGCCGCCCATGGCGCTGGCGAAGCCCGCAGCGATGGTGCCGAGCAGGATCGCCAGGAACGTCGCGGCCTCGACGAGCGCGTTGCCGGCCGGCAGTTCCTCCCGCCGCAGGTGGTCGGGCAGGATGCCGTACTTGATCGGGCCGAACAGCGCGGCGATCGCCCCGAACAGCCCGAGCGCCACGAACAGCACCGGCACGGACCCGAGGGAGAAGCCCAGCACGGCCGTGCCGGCGGCGAAGATCTCGGCAAACTTCAGCCGCTTGGCGATCACCGCCTTGTCGTAGCGGTCGGCGAGTTCGCCGCCTAAGCCCGACAGGAGGAAGAACGGGCCGATGAACACCGCGCTCGCCAGCGTGACCAAGATGCCGGCGTTGGAATCGGAGCCCTCCGACACCTTGAACAGGATCAGGAAGGCGAGCGCGTTCTTGAGGAAGTTGTCGTTGAAGGCCGAGAAGAACTGGCACCAGAACAGCGGCGCGAAGCGCCGGGCGGTCATCAATGAACGGAACATGGCACTCTCCCCGGCTGGGCCATGACTGGCTCAACCTGCGCGGTCGCGTCAAATCGGGCCTGCGCCGGAGCGGCTCCCGATTTTTGAACAACGTGCAAACTAGCTGATCCGCGCGCGGGTTCAACCTTGTTCTTGCACGCCGTGCAATCTATCGCTTCACCCCGTGCGCCACCGCACGGGAGCAGCCGGATCCCATACCGTGAAGACCGTAAAGAAGCGTGCCGCGGGCCCCCGCGGCGAGGTGGACCGCGCCGGCTTCGTCGCCTTGGTCTGCGAGGCGGCCGAGACGATCGTCCGGAGGGACGGCGTGCGCGCGCTCGGGATGCGGCCGCTGGCGGCGGCGATCGGCTATGCGCCGAACTCGATCTACAACGCGGTCGGCGACCTCGACGCGGTGCTTCTGCGGGTGAACGCCCGCACCTTCGACCGGCTGCACGCGGCGCTCGGCGCGGCCCTCGACCCGGAGGTGCCGCCGCGGGCGAAGGCGCTCGCGCTGACGGACGCCTATCTCGCCTTCGTCGCCGCTGATCCGGCGGTCTGGAGCCTCGTCTTTGAGCATGCGCCGGCGCCGGGCACGCCGGTGCCGGTCTGGCACCGGGAGGCGCTCGCCCGCGCCACGGACGTGGTCGATGCGACGCTCGCGCCCCTGCTGCCGGATGCGGCCGAGCGTGCCTGCGCGGTCGCCGCTCTGTGGGCGGCCCTGCACGGGCTCGCCTCGCTCTCGACCTCGGGCAAGCTCGGCGCGCTGACCGCGACGCCCCCCGCCGACCTCGCGCGGATGCTGGTGGCGCGCTTTCTCGCGGGCGGTCCGGGCGGATGATTGACCGCCTGTCCGAAACGGCGTTCTTGGGCGACCGTTCGAGGGAGGTGCCGGGATATGGTTGTCAGGAACGTGCCGGCGGCCCCGTTCTCCGACCAGAAGCCCGGCACGTCGGGGTTGCGCAGGAAGGTCTCGGTCTTCCGCCAGCCGCACTACGTCGAGACCTTCGTCCAGGCGATCTTCGCGACCATCCCGGAGCGTGACGGCGCCACCCTGGTGCTCGGCGGCGACGGTCGCTTCCTCAACCGCACGGTGGTGCAGACCACCCTGAAGATCGCCGCCGCCAACGGCTTCGGCCGGGTGCTCGTGGGCCGCGGCGGCCTGCTCTCGACGCCGGCCGCCTCCTGCGTGATCCGCAAATGCGGGGCAGTCGGCGGCATCGTCCTGTCGGCGAGCCACAATCCCGGCGGCCCGGACGGCGATTTCGGCATCAAGTTCAACACCGCCAACGGCGGCCCGGCGCCGGAGGGCGTCACCGCGGCGATCTTCGCGGCGACGAAGGCGCTGACCGGATACCGCATCGCGGACGTGCCCGACCTCGACCTCGACGCCCTCGGCACCGCGCGGATCGGCGAGATGGCGGTGGAGGTGATCGACCCGGTCGCCGACTACGCCGCGCTGATGGCCGAACTCGTCGATTTCGACGCGATCCGCCGCCTGTTCGCCTCCGGCTTCCGCATGCGCTTCGACGCGATGAGCGCGGTCACCGGCCCCTACGCTCACGCCATCCTCGAAGGCATGCTCGGCGCGCCCGCCGGCACGGTGGTCAACGGCGTGCCGAAGGAGGATTTCGGCGGGCACCACCCCGATCCGAACCCGGTCCACGCGCACGCGCTCTACGACCTGATGCTCGGCCCCGACGCCCCGGATTTCGGTGCGGCGTCGGACGGCGACGGCGACCGCAACATGATCGTCGCGCCGGGCCTGTTCGTCACCCCGAGCGACAGCCTCGCGATCCTTAGCGCCCACGCCGCCTGCGCTCCCGGGTACGCGGGGGGGCTTGCCGGGATCGCTCGCTCGATGCCCACGAGCCGGGCCGCCGACCGAGTCGCGGCCTCGCTCGGGATCGCGGCCTACGAGACGCCGACGGGCTGGAAGTTCTTCGGCACCCTGCTCGATGCCGGCCTGATCACGCTCTGCGGCGAGGAGAGCGCCGGCACCGGCTCGAACCACGTCCGCGAGAAGGACGGCCTCTGGGCGGTGCTGCTGTGGCTCAACATCCTCGCCGCCACCGGCAAGCGCGCCGACGCGGTCGTGCGCGACCACTGGGCCGCCTTCGGGCGCGACTACTACACCCGCCACGATTACGAGGAGATCGAATCGGAGGCCGCCAACCGCCTGATGGACGGGCTTCGCGACAACCTCGGGCGCCTGCCGGGCCAGCGCATCGACGGCTTCACGGTCGCCGCGGCCGACGACTTCCGCTACGTCGATCCCGTCGACGGCGCGGTGAGCGACCGCCAGGGCGTGCGCATCACCTTCGCGGAGGATGCGCGGATCGTCTACCGGCTCTCCGGCACCGGCACCGCCGGCGCGACGCTGCGCGTCTACGTCGAGCGTTACGAGGCCGCTCCCGACCGGCTCGAACGGCCGGTCGCCGACGTGCTGGCGCCGGTCGTGGCGCTGGCGCGCACGATCGCCGACATCGCGGCGCTCACCGGCCGGGCCGAGCCGAGCGTGGTGACGTAGGAGCCGAAGCCTCCTTTCGGCCGGCCGTCGCCGGCGGCTTGGCATAGTGTATGCCTTCCTCATAGGCACGATGCCCGCAAAACGGGGAGCGGGGCGCGATCGTCTCGTTCCGGGATCGCGATGCCGTCCGGCCAACGGACGGCGTCGGCGATCCGTACCACGCGCGGGTCGCCGCCACCCCGTTTTGAAAAGTGCCCGATGGACAAGAACACGCTCACGCGCCGCACCGTCATGCTGGGAAGCGCCGCGCTTGGCGCCCTCGGCGCCGGCGGGCAAGTGTCCGCTCCGCCGGCGCGCGCCCAGGGCGCGGCGCCGGCCGCGGCGAAATCCGCCTCCGGCACGCTGACCTACGGCATCTCGATGTCCGACCTGCCGCTGACCACCGGCCAGCCGGACAAGGGCGCGGGCGGCTACCAGTTCACCGGGCTGACCCTCTACGATCCCCTCGTCGCCTGGGAGCTCGATGTCTCCGACCGCCCCGGCAAGATGGTGCCGGGGCTGGCCACCTCCTGGGAGAGCGACCCCTCCGAGCGCCGGAACTGGACGTTCCGCCTGCGCGACGGGGTCAAGTTCCACGACGGCTCGGCCTTCGACGCCGACGCGGTGATCTGGAACTTCGACAAGGTGCTCAACAAGGAGGCGCCGCATTTCGACCAGCGCCAGGCGGCGCAGGTGAGGCCGCGCCTGCCCGGCGTCGCCTCCTACAGGAAGCTCGACGCGATGACCGTGCAGGTCACGACCAAGGCGCTCGACAGCCTGTTCCCGTACCAGATGCTGTGGTTCCTGATCTCGTCGCCGGCGCAGTTCGAGGCGGTCGGCCGCGACTGGGCGAAGTTCGCGTTCCAGCCGTCGGGCACCGGCCCCTACCGGATGGGCGTGCTGCAGCCGCGGGTGCGGCTCGAACTGGTGGCCAACGAGGCCTACTGGAACCCGAAGCGGATGCCGAAGCTGGCCAAGCTCACCTTGTCCTGCGTCCCCGAGGACCTCGCCCGGGTGAACGCGCTGCTCTCGGGCAACGTCGACCTGATCGAGCTGCCGGCACCCGACGCCGTGCCGCGCCTCAAGGCCGCCGGCATGCGCATCGTCGGCAACGACACGCCCCACGTCTGGAACTACCACCTGTCGATGGTGGAGGGCAGCCCGTGGCGCGACCTGCGCCTGCGCAAGGCGGCCAACCTCGCCATCGACCGTGCCGGCGTGGTGCAGTTGATGGGCGGGCTGGCCGCGCCCGCGATCGGGCAGGTGCAGACGTCGAGCCCGTGGTTCGGCAAGCCGAAGTTCGAGATCAAGACCGACGTGGAGGCGGCGCGGAAACTCGTCGAGGAGGCCGGCTACTCGGTGAAGAACCCGGTCAAGGCCACGATCCTGATCCCCACCGGCGGCACGGGCCAGATGCTGTCGCTGCCGATCAACGAGTTCGTGCAGCAGAGCTGGGCCGAGGTCGGCATCCAGGTGGACTTCAAGACGGTGGAATTGGAGGTCGCCTATACCGGCTGGCGCCAGGGCGCGGCCGACCCGAGCCAGAAGGGCATCTCGGCCGGCAACATCGCCTACGTCACCTCCGACCCGTTCTACGCGATCCTGCGCTTCTACGATTCGAAGCAAATCTCGCCCAACGGCGTGAACTGGAGCCACTACAAGAACGCCGAGGTCGACGCCCTCTGCGACAAGGTCAAGGCCAGCCTCGACCCGGCCGAGCAGGACACGCTGCTCGCCCGCATCCACGAGATCGTGGTCGACGACGCGGTGCAGGTCTGGGTCGTGCACGACACCAACCCGCACGCGCTCTCGCCGAAGGTGAAGGGCTACACCCAGGCGCAGCACTGGTTCCAGGACCTCTCGACGCTGGCCTGACCCGGACGGCGCCGACCTGAAGCGGGGCGGGGCTTCCGCGCGCCTCGCGGCCCTCCGCCCGCTTCGACCTGCGGCGCCCGCTCGGATACGGCGGCCTACGACACCGCGGCGAGCTTGTCGGCCATGGACTGCGCCTTGTCCCGGCGCGACGAGAACGCCATCGTGTAGAAGACGCGCTGGACGCCGGACGCGCTGAGCTTGTCTTCGCACAGCTCGATCAGCTTGCAGATGTCGGACAGTTCGCCCGCGATGTTGGTGCCATTGGCATGCATCTGCGCGTCGAGGCCGCTTGCCTCGATGAGCGCTTTGATCTCCCGCACGTAGGCCGAGACCGAGGGCCCGACGCCCATCGGCACAATGCACAGATCTGCAACAACGTTCATGAACTTGTCCTCGAAGTCGGAGGCGGGGTTCTATCGCGCCGCGCCGCCCGCTAGACAGCGTCTTGGACGGCCTGGAACCGGCGGGCGGCGCCGATGCGCCATTCGTTGTGGCCGAACCGCCCCACGTTTCCCAGCCTCTCGCCGAAGGAGTTTCGAGTGACCGACCCTAAGCTGCGCGACATCCTGGCCGCCGCGGCCTTCGCGGCGCTCGTCTGCGTCGCCGGCCGGGCGGACGCGGCCCAGTGCGGCAACACGGCGGCCGGGTTCGAGGCGTGGAAGAGCCAGTTCTCCGAGGAGGCCCGCGGCCGGGCCAGCGCGGCGAGCCTGTCGGCGCTCATAGGCACCGCGTACTCGACGCAGACGATCTCGGCGGACCGCGGCCAGCGGAGCTTCAAGCTGTCCCTCGACCAGTTCCTGGCCAAGCGCGGCGCCACGACGATCGTCTCCCGCGGGCGCGGGCTGAAGCGCCAGAACGCGGCCCTGTTCGCCTCGATCGAGCAACGCTACGGCGTGCCGCCCGGGCCGCTGCTGGCGATCTGGGGCATGGAGACCGGCTTCGGTGCCGTGCGCGGCAACGTGAACACCCTCTCGGCGGTGGCCACGCTCGCCTACGATTGCCGCCGCTCCGCCTACTTCACCGACCAGCTCTACGCGGCGCTGACGCTGGTCGACCGCGGCCTGCTCACGGCGAGCACCCGCGGCGCCGCGCACGGCGAGGTCGGCCACACCCAGTTCCTGCCGAAGAACGTCCTCACCTACGGTACCGGCGACCTCAACAACGTCGGCGCCGCCCTGACCTCGACCGCGAACTTCCTGAAGGGCCACGGCTGGCAGGCCGGCGCCGGCTACCAGCCGGGCGAGGCGAATTTCGCGGCGCTCCAGGGCTGGAACGCGGCCTCGGTGTACCAGCGCGCCATCGCACTGATGGGGCGGCAGATCGACGGGGAATAGGCCGCCGCGCGCAGCGCCCGGTCGACGCCTGCCCGCATTCCGGCACCTCGGTCGTCCGGCGGGGACCTTCGGGGCCGGCGCGCCGCCTGCGCCGGCCCCGCGAAGGCCAGGATTCGTCGCCGGTCAACCATATTGCCGCCCAAGAAAAGCCGGGCGCACCGAGCCTCTTCCACGGCGGCCGATCGGGCCGGAACGGTGCTTCTCCAGCGGCGCGCGCATGATCGTCATGCGAGGGCCGGGCTGGCTCGCTGGCATCCGTGTGGAAACGGGCGGCGTCCGCATGGTCCGAGAGCCTTTGGTCCGAGACCTTCTGGTCCAAGACCCTTCGGTACGAGACTCTTCGCTGTCGGCTGGCCATACCCTCCGCGGTGTCCGCAACCGTGCGGTCCGCAGGGCCGCATCCGTGGCGATCCTCGCCGCCCTCGTCTCGGGCGGTGTCGTCCTGGGCGGCCTCACGGAGCCGCAGGCACCGCCGTCCGCCGAAAGCGGGACGGTCGGCGAACCGACGGCCGCCGCATCCGCCGGCGAGGTGGCGATGGCGGATGCGAGCCCGACGCTCGGACCGGAGGCGCGCCGGCACTGGCAGGACACCCTGCGCGACGCCTTTCCCGACTGGTCCTCGGAGCGGCCTCCGGCCGGCGCCGAGCCGCCCACGCCGTTCGCGCGGCAGGAGCCGGCTCCGACGCAGGATGCGCCCACGGCCGACGAACCCGCCCGGCTGGCGCAGACGGTGCCCCTGCCGGTGCCCCGTCCGCCGGAATTCCGCCGTCCGGCCGGTCCGGAGATCGTGCGCCGGGCGGAGAGGCAGGCCGCGCGCCGGACGCGGAGCGCGGCCGCGCCGGCGCCGGCGGTCGACGACCGCACCTTCCTCGAGAAGCTGTTCAACGTCGGGGCACCGCCCGCGCCGGCCCTGGCCTACGCGGCGCTGGAGGCGCCAAGCCTCGACGCGACGCCGCGCCGGCGGCTCTCGCCGGTCCCGAACCCGGATCCGGCGCGCACCGCGGTCTACGACATCAGCGCGCGCATCGTCACCCTGCCGAACGGCGTCAGGCTGGAGGCCCATTCGGGCCTCGGCGACAGCATGGACGACCCGCGCAACGTCCACCTGCGGATGCGCGGCGCGACGCCGCCCGGCACCTACGACCTCACCGAGCGCGAGGACCTGTTCCACGGGGTGCGGGCGCTGCGCCTGACGCCGGCCGGCGGCAGCGGCGCCGTCCACGGGCGCGTCGGCCTGCTCGCCCACACCTACATGCTCGGGCCGGACGGAGCCTCGAACGGCTGCGTCTCGTTCAAGGATTACCAAGCCTTCCTGCAAGCCTACCTCAGCGGCGAGGTCCAGCGCCTCGTCGTCGTGCCCGGCGGCCGCCAGGACGCTCCGCCGAGCCTCGCAGGCGGGAACCCGGCCGTGACGGGCCGTTCGGCGCGCCTCGGCAACGACGTGTAGGTCGCGGCAATTCCGGCACGGGTCCCATCCCAGCGATCGGCGTTTCCGCGTGGACGACCGTCCCGCGCGATGCGCCCCGGCCCTGGAGTTTCGATCTCGGTGCGACGCGTTCCCGGCCTCGCCGCATGGCTCGTCCTCGGTGCCGCCGCGGCGGGGGCGCGGGCGCAGGATGCGCCGCGGGGCGAGGCCATCGCGGTCGCGGGCATGGCCGGCCCCTACGGCGAGCGGCTGAGGCTCGACGACAAGGGCCTCACGCTGACCTTCCCCGACGACGTGACGCTGCGCGTCGGCGGGCGGCTGCACCTCGATTTCGGCGCCGGCGCGGTCCGCCAGCCAGGCTTCGGCGAGCCGTTCTCCGACGCCATCGCCGTGCGCCGCTCGTGGATCGAGACGAACCTGAGCCTCGGCAAGGATGTCGGCATCGGCTTCCAGTACGATCTCGCCGACCCGGCGACGCCGATCAACGATGCGGTGATCGTCTTTTCCGGCATCCCGAGCACGCTGCTCAGCCTCGGCAACGAGAAGGAGCCGTTCAGCCTCGACCAGATGGCCTCCAACAACGACATCCTGTTCACCGAGCGATCGCTCGCCGACGCCCTCGTGCCCGCGCGCAATCTTGGAGGCGCGATCGGCCGGCACGAGGGGGCCTGGACCTTCGTCACCGGCGTCTTCGGCGGCAACGCCAACACCGGCATCGGCGGCGAGGGCGTCGCCTCGACGAGCCGCCTCACCTGGGCGCCCCTGAACGACGACGGCCGGACCCTGCATGTCGGGCTCGCCGGGAGCTACCGCAGCCTGCCGCGCGACGGGAGCCCGCCTGCGCTGTCGAGCCGGCCGGAGGCGTTCCTGTTCACGCGGCCCCTCGTCGACACCGGCGACATCCGCGCCGCGGGCAGCATCGGCCGGATCGGTGCCGAGGTCGCCTACCGCGCGGGCCCGTTGCTGGTGACGGCCGAGTACATCCGCACCGAGGTCGGCCGCGTCGATGGCGCGCGGCCCCTGAGCTTCCAGGGCGGCACCGTCCAGGCGAGCTGGGTGCTCAACGGCGACAACCGTGCCTACCGGATCGCGCCGCGCTTCAACGGCACGACCTACGCCGCCTTCGGCGGCGTGAAGGTCGGGGAAGCCCAGCGCCTCACCCGCGGCGGCTTCGGGGTGTTCGAGCTCGCCGCGCGGTTCTCGGCGATCGACCTCGACGACGGCGGCGTGCGCGGCGGGATCGAGCGGAACGTGACGGTCGGGCTGTCGTGGTACCCCGACACCAACCTGCGGATCATGGCCGACTACGTCCGCTCGCACGCCGCGCCCTCGGCCCTCGCCGGCGGACGCGGCATCGACGCGGACACGGTCATCGGGCGGTTCCAGCTCTCCTGGTAAGCCCGCCCGCGGCGCGGGACGCCCCAGGGCGCGCCGCGCGAAGCTGAGGCGCGGCGGCCGGTCACGCCGCCCGGTTCCGGTCGAGGAACGGCGACCGTCGCCGTCAGCGTAAGGCGCGCCGCCCGCGCCCGCATCCTCATACCGCCGCGCGAGGCGGGCTTGAGGCGGCCGCCGATGGGGTTCATGGCTCGGGTCCGTCCACGACGCGGCCGGGATGCCGGCCCCCCCTTGCGACCCTTCGCCCTTCACCCGCCCCCTTCGCCCGCCCCCTTCGCTCCTCCCTTGGCCGATCCGCAGGAGATGACATGAGCCGCCTCGTCTACGTGCTGAACGGTCCCAACCTCAACCTCCTCGGCACGCGCCAGCCGGAGATCTACGGCCGCGAGACGCTCGCCGATGTCGAGGCCCGCTGCCGCGTGCTCGCGGGCGAGCTCGGGCTCGACCTCCGGTTCCACCAGTCGAACCGCGAGTACGAGCTGATCGACTGGGTCCACGCGGCCCGCGGGGAGGCCGGCGGCATCGCCATCAACCCGGCCGCGTTCACCCACACCTCGGTGGCGTTGCTCGACGCGCTCAACGCCTTCGAGGGGCCGGTGATCGAGGTCCACATCTCGAACGTCCACCAGCGCGAGGCCTTCCGACACCGGTCCTACGTCTCGCTGCGGGCCGACGGCGTGATCGCCGGGCTCGGCACCGAGGGCTACGCGCTCGCCCTGCGCCGCCTCGCCACGCTGATCGGACAGGCGGGGGACGCGAAGGTGCCGGGACCGGTCTCGCGCTGAGCGCCAACCGGGGATCGTGGCGGCCTAGCCTGAAGCGAAAAGATATCTTCTGCGTGCAGAAATAAAATTTTCGTTTCCCGACAACCGGCGGCGATTGTCTTCGGTTGTTCGAGGGCGTAGGAATCCAGCAGATAGGCGCAAAAACATCTCAAGAAGATGGCACTATAAACTCGGGGAGTGAAAGTATGTCGCGCAAGATCTTGATCCTCGGAGCCTCGTACGGCTCCCTGCTCGCGACGAAGCTGCTGATGGCCGGTCACGACGTGACTCTGGTCTGCCGGAGGAAGACCGCGGACCTGATCAATCGCGACGGCACCGAGGTGCGCATCAAGCTGCGCGACGAGGCGGAACACCGCGCGATCCTCTCGCGGGACCTGCCGGGCAGGCTGGATGCCACGACGCCCGAAGACGTCGACCTGTCCCGCTACGATCTCGTCGGCCTCGCCATGCAGGAGCCGCAATACAACAACCACACGCTCCGTGTCCTCATGATCAAGATCGCCGCGGCAAAGCTGCCCTGCCTCTCGATCATGAACATGCCGCCGCTGCCGTATCTCAAGCGAATCCCGGCGCTTGCGGGGATGGACCTGGAGCGCGCCTACACCAATGCCGCCGTCTGGGACCGGTTCGAGCCGGGCTCGATCTCCCTGTGTTCCCCCGACCCGCAGGCCTTCCGCCCGCCGGACGAGGGCGCCAACGTCCTCCACGTCGGGCTGCCGACGAACTTCAAGGCGGCGACGTTCCAGGACGAGGCGCACAACCGGCTGCTCCGGGAACTGGAGGCGGACATCGACGCGGTGCGGCTCGATGGCCAAGACGTCCCGGTGAAGCTGAAGGTGTTCGCCTCGCTCTTCGTCCCCCTGGCGAAATGGTCGATGCTGCTGACCGGCAACTATCGCTGCATCACGCCGACCGAGCCGCGCTCGATCCACGACGCGGTGCACGGCGACCTCGCCCGTTCACGCGCGATCTACGAGCACGTGGATGCGATCGCCCGGCGCCTGGGCGCCGATCCGCAGGATCAGGTGCCGTTCGAGAAGTACGCCAAGGCTGCCGAAAGCCTTCTCAAACCCTCTTCGGCGGCCCGCGCCGTGGCCAACGGTGCGCCCTTCATCGAGCGGGTCGATCTGCTGGTCAAGCTGATCGCGGATCAGCTCGGCGCACCGGATGCGGAGATCGACCGGACGGTCCAGACCGTGGATCGGAAACTCAACGAGCGGATCATCGAGGGCTGATCCGGCAGCCTGCCGGAGCATTCTCCAGCGCGGTGGATGCCGGCTCGCGTGAAGACAATGCGGCTTCACAAGGCAATGAGAGCACCGTCCAGGATCCGAAGATCGTGGACGGTGCTTCAGAAGGGGAAAAGCCGCTTGCCCATCTGCAGCGTCACCCACTTCACCTCCGTGAGTTCCTCCAGCGAGTAGCGTCCACCTTCGCGGCCGAAGCCGGAGTTCTTGACGCCCCCGAACGGGACGTGCGGCTCGTCGGAAATGGTGGTGTCGTTGACGTGCACCATGCCGGATTCCAGCCGCAGGGACAGGTCGAGCGCCTTCTGCATGTCGTTGGTGATCAGCGCCGCCGAGAGCCCGTATTCGGTGTCGTTGGCGATCCGGAGCGCGTCCTCGCTGTCCTCGGCGCGGATCAGCGAGACCACGGGTCCGAAGCTCTCCTCGTGGTAGATGCGCATCCCGGGCGTCACGCCGGTGAGCACGGTCGGCTGGTAGAATTGCCCCTCATGCGTGCCGCCGGCGACGATCGTGGCGCCCTTCTCCGAGGCGTCCTTGAGTTGGCCGTCGATGAAATCGCACTGGCGGGCGCGGATCAGCGGGCCGATCACGGTCTCCGGGTCGCGCGGGTCGCCGACCTTGATGCCGGCGGTCTTGGCCTTGAACTTCTCCGCGAAGGCGTCGAACAGCGGCGCCTCGACGATCACCTTCGCGCTCGCCATGCAGACCTGCCCCTGGTGCAGGTAGATGCCGAAGGCTGCGGCGTCGACGGCGTAGTCGAGGTCGGCGTCCGCCAGCACGATCAGCGGGCTCTTGCCGCCCATCTCCAGCGTGAACCGCTTCAGGTGCCTGGCCGCCTCCACGGCGAGATGCCGGCCCGTGCGCGTGGAGCCGGTGAAGGTGATCATCCGAACGCGCGGGTCGGCGATCAGGCGGTCGCCGACCTCGGCCGGCACGCCCGGGATCACGTTCAGCACGCCCGGCGGCAGGCCCGCCTCGTCGAACAGGTCCGCGATCAGCGCGCCGGAGATGGGGGTCTCCTCGGACGGCTTGAGGATGAACGTGTTGCCCGCTGCGAGGGCGTAGGCGATCTTCTTCATCGACAGCAGGAACGGCGAGTTGAACGGCGCTATGCCGGCGACGACGCCGAGCGGCCTGCGGATCGAGATCGAGATTTGGCCCGGCATCGTCATCGGCATGGTCTCGCCCATGACGTGGCGCGCGTCTCCGGCCGCACAGCGCAGCGCGTCGACCACGTATTCGATCTCCCACAGCGCCTTGGAGAACACCGAGCCGCATTCCTCGATCAGCAGGTCGCGGATCTCGGGCGTGCGGCGGAGGATGACGTCCGCGGTCTTCAGCAGCAGGATCTCGCGCTCGGAGACCATCGTCCTGCCCCACGTCTGCGCCGCAGCGTGCGCGGACGCGATCGCGCGGTCGACCTCCTCGGCGCCCGCCTGCTGCGTGCGGGCGAAGACCGCGCCGGTCGCGGGATTGACGTCGTCGGCGAGCCTGTTGCGGGAGGACATCGTCCACGTGCCGTCGATGAACAGCTTGTAGTGCGGCAGGCCGTCGATGACGTCGAACGCGGCGGGATTCATGGAGAGGGCCTCCTCGGGAGCGGAACGTCACAGCGTGCCGCCGCGCGCCGCGGCGGCGATGAAATCGCCCTGCCGGATCGCGAGCGCGACGATCGTGAGCGTCGGGTTGCGTGCGCCGCCGGTCGAAAACTGGCTGCCGTCGGCGATGAACAGGTTGGCGCATTCGTGCGCGCGGCCGTGGCCGTCCAGCACGCCGTCCTCGGGCCGGGCGCTCATGCGGTTGGAGCCGAGATTGTGGCTCGCCGGGTAGGGCGGCGCCTCGATCGAACGCTTTGCGCCGGCAGCCTTGTGGATGCCGGCCAGCATCCTGAAGCCGTGGTTGCGCATCCGCAAGTCGTTAGGATGGTCGTCGTAGTGGAGGTTGGCCACCGGCACGCCGAAGGCGTCCAGTTCGTCCCCCAGCGTCACCCGGTTGCCGGCTTGAGGCATGTCTTCGCCCGTCATGAAGAGGCCGGCGATGTGGGCGTACTGCTCCATCACCTGCGCGAAGTCCCTGCCCCACCAGCCCGGCTCGAAGAACGCCGCGCAGGTCGGCAACCCCATGCTGTTCAGCTCGATCAGGTAGCCGCCCGAGAAGCCCCGCGACGGGTCGTGGCCCCCGAAATCCGAGATGTAGCCGGCCATGATCTCGCCGCGGTTCATGTGGACCGGCCTGTCGAACACGGACCACACCGTCTGCACGACGTGACGCAGGTAGTGCCGGCCGACATGACCCCAGCCGTTGGCCAAGCCGTTCGGGAAGCGCGCGCTCGTGGAGTGCAGCAGCAGGCGCGAGGACTCGATGCAGTTGCCGGCGAGCACGACCACGCGGGCGGATTGCCGCCGGCGGACGCCGTCCGCGTCCACGTAGACGACGCCGGATGCGCGACCCGACGCCGCGTGCTCGATCTGCACGGCGCGGCACTGGCAACGCAGATCCAGCCGGCCGGTCGCCGCGGCGCGCGGCAACTCGACATTGTGCGTCGACCAGCGCGAGCCGTTGCGGTCGCCGGTGACGGTGAAGCCGTCCTGCACCGTCGCCGGACGAGCGTCGTAGGGGACCGCATTGATCGCGTGCCGGCCGGTCGAGACGGTCAGCCCCAGCCGCTCGGCGCCGGCGCGCATCACCTTGTAGTTGTTGTTCGGCGGCAGCGGCGGCAGGCCGTTGGTGCCGGTGACGCCCATGCGCGCCTCGGCGCGCTCGTAATAGGGTTCGAGCTCGGCCAGCGTGATCGGCCAGTCGATCAGGCTGGCCCCAGGAATGTCGCCGTAGACGGTGCGGGCGCGAAGCTCGAAGTCCTCGAAGCGGTAGCAGCAGCCCGACCAGTGCGTGGTGGTGCCGCCGACCGTCATGCAGCTCCACGACGGCGCCGTCGGATGGTCGCGCGCCACGCGCCAGTTGCCGGAGGCGGTGCGCTTGTCGAGCCAGGACAGCATCGCGTAGCCGGCCCACTCGTCGTTGACGAAATCGTCGGTGGAGAGCTGCCTGCCGGCCTCCAGCACCACGACCTTCAGGCTGTGGGCGCAGAGTTCGTGGGCGAGCGTCCCACCGCCGGCCCCGGAACCGATGACGACGACGACGTCGCCGTCGTTGAGCGCGTAGGTCGCCATGCTCAGATCTCCCCGCCGGCGGCCTCGGCCGGCTCCGGCAGCCAGTCGAGGTCGTCGAAGCCGCGGTGCACGAAGCCGCCGATGTCGGAGGCGGCGCCCTCGTAGCCGCACGCCTGCCAGACCTCGACGTCGTCGTAGAAGAAGCGGACGGCGGCCCGCTGGAGCACCGTGAAGGCAGGCGTCGCCTCGATCGCCTTCAGGCTCGCGACCCGGTAGCTCTCGGAGCGGTCCCTGAACGGGAGCGGCAGCGCGGCGTCGAGCGTGTCGAGGGCGTCCGCTACCAACTGCGCCGCGGCCGGGCTCGCCGCGAACAGCCGGTCCATGTGCAGGACGGTGCGGCGGTAGACGCGTTCGGGGATGGCGTCGTGCGGGCAGAGCGTGCGCACGACCGCGACCACCGTCGCGGCGGCGGCGGGCGACAGAAGAGTCAGCGCGTCGGTCCAGTCGTCGCCTTCGGAGACGGTAAGCGGCGGCGGCAGGCGCGGGTCCTTGCGGGCGACGATCGGGTCTGCGGTCATGCTCGTGTCCCCGGAGCGCGAGCGAGGGCGGACGGTCCGGCGCGGAGCGGTCATCCCTTCACCGCGCCGAGCGTCAGGCCGCGGATGATGTGCCGCTGCAGCAGGAAGACGACGGTGAGCACCGGCGCGAGCGCAACGACGCCGACCACCGCCATCTCGCCCCAGCGCACGCCCTGGCCGGTGATGAGCTTCGGGATCGACACGGGCAGCGTCTGCACCGCCTTGCCGCCGAGCATGAACGCGAACAGGAACTCGTTCCACGCGAAGATGAAGCACAGCACCGCCGTCGCGACGACGCCGTTGCGCAGGAGCGGCAGCACCAGCCGCAGGAACACCTGCGGCCTCGACCAGCCCTCCAGCGTGGCGGCTTCCTCCAGCTCCACGGGCAGGTCGCGGCAGAAGCTGCGCAGCACCCAGACGTAGAACGACAGGTTGAAGGTCATGTAGGCGAGCGTCAGGCCGGTGAAGGTGTCGAGCAGGCCGATCTTGGCGAAGATGAAGTAGAACGGGATCACCATGCACACCGGCGGCGCCATCCGCGTCGCCAGGATGAACAGGAACAGGTCGTCCTTCGCCCGCATCTCGAAGCGCGCGAAGGCGTAGGCCGCGGGCGTGCCGATGAGGACGACGAGCGCGGTCGAGATCGAGCACAGCACGAAGGAGGTCAGCAGGCTCCAGGCGAAGCCCTTCGCGATCACGGAGTCGAAATGGTCGAGCGTCGGCGTGAACAGCCAGACGGTGGGCCGCGCGAACATCGCCGCGTTCGGCTTCACCATCATCGTCGCCATCCAGAAGATCGGGAACAGCGTGACGATCGCGTAGACGACGGCGATGGAGGTCCAGACGAAGCCGCCGGAGCGTTCGTCACGGGCGGTGCGAGCCATCGTCAACCTCAAAATGCGTTCAGGCGCTTCTTGGCGACCTGATAGAAGACATTGCAGAAGGCGAAGAATGCGATCCAGACCAGCACCGCCATGGCGGAGGATTCGCCGAGGTTCCAGAACTCGAAGGTCATCTTGTTGGCGAAGAGGCTCGGCGTCTCGGTCGCGATCCCCGGGCCGCCGCCGGTCAGGATGTAGACCGTGTCGAACACCTTGAAGGCGTCGATGAAGCGCAGCAGGCCGATGACCACCAGCAGCGGCGTCATCATCGGCAGCGTGATCTTGAAGAACACCATCAGCGTCGAGGCGCCGTCGACCGCCGCCGCACGGTAGGGGCCGAGGGGCAGCGCCTGAAGCCCGGCGAAGAACGCCAGCATCATGAACGGCGTCCATTGCCAGACGTCGACGAAGATCAGCGCGTAGAGCGCGAAGGTCGGCGAGGCGAAGGCGGAGGTCTCGCCGATCAGGTTGAACCGCTCCAGCACGTTGAAGGAGATGAGCCCCCACGAGCCGGCGAGCATGATCTTCCACAAGAGGCCGACGACGATCGGGGCCATCATGGTCGGCATGAACAGCAACGGCACGATCACGCCGCGGCCGCGCACGTTCTGGTTCAACACCAGCGCGCCGACGAGGCCGAGCATGAACTCGATCGGCACGGAGATGCACACGAAAACCGCGGCGACGCTTAGCGAATTCCAGAACCGCGGGTCGTTCAGCAGTTGCGCATAGTTCGCGAAGCCGACGAAGTCGGTCACCCGGCCGAACTTGGCCGCGTGGACACTGATGTAGGCGGTGTAGAGGAACGGGATCAGCGACACCACCGTCAGCGTGATCATCGACGGCGCGATCAGCAGGTAGGGGTACCAGATCCGGGGCCGCGCGCGGGCGGCCTCGGGCTCCAGGATTACGGCGTCTGCGGCGTTCGCCATCGTCGGTCCTTCATTGCGTCTTGATGAGCGGCGAACGGACCCGCGCTTCGACGTGTCGTTCTCAGAGCAGACAGGTCGTCGGACAGAGCTTCAGGAGTTCGGCCTGACCCTTCCTGGCGCCGTCCTCCGGCGACAGCTTGCCGAGGCCGACCTCCTGGGCGATCCCACTCATGACGTCGTAGATCTCGTAGAACTTTGGCATCTTGGGCTTGGCCGCCGAGACTTCGAGCGTCGCCTGCATCGCGCCGTAGAGGCTGGCGTTGGCGCTGCCCCGGATCGCCGGCGCGGCCCAGGAGCTTTCGCGGATCGGCACGCCGCCCTCGCCCATGGCAATCAGCTTGTCCTGCTGCTTCTTGTCGGCGAGCCATTGCAGGAACAGGAAGGTCGGCTCCGGGTTCTTGCTCGCCGCGCTGATCGCCGTGACCGACGGTTCGGCCTCCGCGAAGCGGGTTTTCTCGCGGCCCGCCTTCACCGGGACGGTGGCGTAGACGAACTTCCCGGCGAGCGGCGACACGCCCTTCTTGTCGACGCCGAGCACGAAGTCCGACCACGCGATCGTCTGTGCGGCGATGCCGTTGCCCATCACCGTCGGCACGTCGACCAGCGAGTATTCGGCGATGCCAGGCGGCGCGAACTTCCAGAGTTGCGCCCACATCCGCAGCGCAGCCACGGTTTCCGGGCTGTCGAAGATCGCCTTGCCGGACGCATCGATGAGGTCGCCGCCATAGTTCTTGATGAAGTTGGTCCAGAGCGCCGGGAAGGTCGAGCCGCCCTTGATGCCTTCGAGCACGATCCCGTAGAAGTCGCTCTCGAGCGGCTTGCCAGCGAGCATCGCGCCCTTCCTGCGGGTGAAGAACTCGGCGATGTCGCGCATCTGCTCCATCGTCTTGGGAGGCGCCAGATCGTAGCCGTACTTCGCCTTGAACGCCTTCATCTCGTCGGGGTTCGTCAGCAGGTCGGCACGCGCCCAGTAGACCTGATTGTAATTCCAGTTGATGAAGGCGTACTGCTTGCCCTTGCTGAAGGCAGCGGTCTTGTACGGCAACTGGATGAAGTCCGCGGCGTCGAGGCCGGGGTTCGACAGCTTGGCGTTCGCCACCAGGTCGTCGATCGGGCGGATTGCGTCGGCCGAGATCATCGGTCCGAGCTGGAAGCCGTGCAGCATGACGACGTCGTAGTAGCCGCGGCCGGACAGCATGTCCGCCTGCCCCTTGTTGATGACCTCGAAGTGGTTGAGCAGTTCCCACTCGACCTTGATGCCGGTCTCCGTCTCGAACTCCGGCACGATCTTGGACAGCGTCTCCTGGAGCGGCGTGATCTCGTCGAGAACCCGGATCGTCCGACCCTTGTAGGGCGCGCCGGCCGCGGCGTAGGAGAACTCGGCCGCAGCAACCGGCGTGCCTCCAAGCAGGACGGCGGCGGAGACCGCGGCCGCCACGATGCGAACAGACGTCATGTTCCAGTCTCCTGATTTCGCGCCCGCGACCGGTTCGTCCGGCGGGCCGTCCGTCTTCGAAAGCCGCCGTGTCAAGCGGTCGCCGTCGGCAGGGCGCGTCCGGTGTCGGCGTCGAACAGCACCAACGCCCCCTCCGGACAGACGAGCCCCGCCGCATCCCCGATGCGCGCGGGACATCCCCCGCGCGCCTTGATCTTGATCCGCGCGCCGTCGACGACGCTGAAGGTGACGATCTCGTGCTTGCCGAACGGCTCGTGCGCATAGATCTCGCCGTCCGCCGCACCGGGCGCCCCGGCTGCCGTCAGGCTCAGCGCGTCGGCGCGCAGGCCGAGCGACACCCGGCCGCTCGCGCTACGTCGCGCCACCGCCGCGACCCGCGCGGGCAGGGCGAGCCGCATGCCCGCCCGCACGAAGACGGTGGCGTCGCCGCTGCGCTCCAGCGCGCCGGCGAGGACGCTCATCGGCGGGTCGCCGATGAGCTTGGCGACGGTGACGCTCGCCGGCCGGAGCCAGACGTCCTCCGGCGTCCCGATCTGCTCGATCCGGCCCTTGTCGAGGACCGCGACGCGGTCGCCGACCGACAGGGCTTCGAGCCCGTCCGGCGTCGCCCAGATCGATGGGCTGGAGCGGCTCATCAGCTTCCGGCGGATCGCGGCGCGGAGCTTGTGCCGGAGCTTGGCGTCGAGATGGGAGATCGGCTCGTCCAGCAGCAGCACGCTCGGCTCCTGCACGAGCGCGCGGGCCAGGGCCGCCCGCTGCTTCTGCCCGCCCGAGAGCGCCGACGGCAGGCGGTCCGCGAGATGGGCGATCTCGAGAAGCGTCAGGACCTCCTCGACCAGCGCGCCGTGGTCGGACCGCTTCAGCACGCTGCCCGGCGCCCGGAGCGGCGACAGGACGTTGCCGCGCACGTCCAGGTGCGGGTAGAGCGCGTAGGACTCGAACATGAAGGCGACGCGGCGCTTGCCCGGGGGCCTGTCGGTCACGACCTCGCCGCCCAGGCGCACCGCGCCGGCATCCGGACGCTCCAGCCCGGCGACGATCCGGCACAACGTGGTCTTGCCGGCGCCCGACGGGCCGGTCAGGGCCAGGATTTCGCCGGGCGCGACGGACAGGGTCACGCCGTCGAGCGCGACCTTGCCGTCGAACGCCTTGCGGATGCCCGAGAGCGCAAGGCCGTGCGCGCGGCTCACGACGCCGCCTCCACGTTGCGCTCGCTGGCCCTGTCGAACAGGTGCAGCCGTTCCGGCGCCAGCACGACCGCGACCCGGTCGCCCGGCCGGAACGCCGCCGGCCCCGGAACCTCGACCCTGATCGCGACGTCGGGCGCCGCGAACGGCGACAGGATGAGGCTGTCGGCATCGCCCCGGCTCTCGCGGTAGCTCACCGTCGCGTCCGCGGGCCGGCCCTCGCCCTCCGGCTCGATCGCGACGTGCTCCGGCCGCACGCCCACGGTCAGCTCGCCCGAACGGCCCGCGAGCAGCCGGGCGCGGCGCGGATCGAGCGGGAACGCGCGGCCGAGCGCCGCGATGCGAACGGCGCCGCCTTCCCCTTCCACGCGGCCGGGGAGCATGTTCATCGGCGGCTCGCCGATGAAGTTCGCCACGAAGACGTTGGCCGGGCGCTCGTAGAGGGCTGCCGGCGTGTCGACCTGCTGGAGCACGCCGTGGTGCATCACCGCGATGCGGTCGGCCATCGCGGTCGCCTCGGTCTGGTCGTGGGTCACGAGGATCGACGTGACGCCGCGGGTCTTCTGCAGCCGCTTGATCTCGGTGCGCAGGGTCACCCGCTGGTCGCCGTCGAGATGCGACAGCGGCTCGTCGAACAGGATGAGGCGCGGGTCCCGCACCAGCGCCCGGCCGATGGAGATGCGCTGCATCGCGCCGCCGGAGAGGCCCTGCACCGGGCGGTCCGCCATGTCGCCGAGATCGAGCAGCGCCAAGGCGTCGTCGACGCGGACGACGGCCTCGGCCCGCGCCATGCCGCGGGCGACCAACGGAAACGCGATGTTCTCGCGCACCGTCATGCGGGGGTAGAGGCCGTAATCCTCGAACACCATGGCGATGTTGCGCGCGCCGGGAGCGAGGCGCGAGACGGGCTCGTCGTCAAAGAAGATCTCACCCGCCGACAGAGCTTCGAGGCCGGCGGCCATCTTGAGCGTCGAGCTCTTGCCGCAGCCCGACGGCCCGAGCAGCGCCAGCATCTCGCCGTCGGCGCAATCGAGGTTCAGGTCGGCCACGGCCGGCGTCGGCACCCCGGGGTACCGCTTCGACACCGCCTGAAACCGCACCAGCGTCATCCGTATGCCTTCTGTCCGCGTGGTGAAGGATCGCCGCCCTTGACGGCGTCCCATTGTTCGATGTCCGTTCAGGCTAATTTCGAAGAAAACCCGGCATTTGACAGACCTGGATCTCCTGTTTCCCAAGATTTCCTTCTTGGGAGGCCGCTCAGATCGGCGCAGAAGATCAAAGTTTTCGATTCCAGGTTTACAGATGGGCACTTAAGATTGGCGGGGCGTGGTTGCGGTCATCGAAGGTCGGCCTGCGAACGTCGCGTACCAAGCTGTCGCCGCCGGTCGTTCCTTCCGCCAATCGATGTCGGGGAACCGGAAGTCGAGGTATGCAAGAGCGCAGCCGGTCGCGATCGCGCCGATATCGATCGACCCGCCGAAGCCTGCCGCCGACGCCTCGATCTGGTCGAGGGCGGCGGTGATCTTGGCGACCTGGCCGGCGTCCCACGCGTCCCAGCGCAGGTGCACCGGCCTTAAGACCCGCTCGTAGCGGGTCAGCAATGCGGCATCGAGCAGGCCGTCGGCCAGCGCCTGCCGCGTCAGGGCGGACCAGCGCGCCGGCCCTTCCGCCGGGAACAGGCGCGGCCCCTGGGAACGTGCGTCAAGGTACGCGCAGATCACGCGACTGTCGAAGAGGACGCCGTCCTCCGTCACGAGGGTCGGGATCTTGCCTAAGGGGTTGTGGACGCTCGTCTCCGCGTCGCGCCCGGTCGGGGAGGCCTGGACGGGCACGATCTCGATCGCGTCGGCGAGGCCGACCTCGTGGGCGACGACGAGCACCTTGCGGACGTAAGGCGAGGTGGGGGCGTAGAGCAGCTTCACCGTTTGGGCTCCGATCGTGGCGATCCGTGCGCCGTGCCTGCGCGGGATGGGTGCGCCGTGGTTCGGATCACGGCTCCCGGCCCCCGGCGCCGATCGCGCGACGCCGAGGGCCTGGGCATGGCGGCGGCGCCCCGAGAGGCCGTCGACGCCCCGGCGCGGCTCAGCCAGACGCCCGGACGGGTCGGTGCCGACGAGGCGGATGCAGCCTGATCCGAAACGAGGGTCACGCCGCGGCCTCCGTCTCGGCGGGAAAGGCGACGAGGCCGCCTGCCGGGAGCAGGATGCCGACGGGAAAGCCGGGGGCATGGGTCGCGCGCGCGTCCTGGCCGGGAATACGCGCGAGCACGCGTCCGGCCCCGCCCTCGGCGAGATCCGCATGCACGTCGATGAAGGCCCCCTGGTACACGAGCGCGGTCACGTGCGCCCGGAGGGACCCCGGTTCGCCCGCGGCACAGAGCCGGACGTGGTCGGGGCGCACGAACACGTCCACCGCCGTTCCGGCCGCCGAGCCGACGAGCGCGCCCGCTTCGACCGGCCGCCGCACGTCGCCGATGGCCACCGTCGCCCGGTCGCCGGCGATCGCCTCGATCCGGCCCGGCAGCACGGTCGCGTCGCCGATGAAGCCGGCCACGAAGCGGTCCTGCGGATGGCGGTAGATCGCGTCCGGGGTGCCGACCTGCCGGATGCGCCCCTGCGACATCACCGCGATGCGGTCGGACAGGCCCAGCGCCTCGCCCTGGTCGTGGGTGACGAAAACCGTCGTCACGCCGAGGCGGCGCTGGATCTCCTTCAACTCGACCTGCATCGCGCCGCGCAGGCTCTTGTCCAGCGCCGAGAACGGCTCGTCGAGGAGCAGCACCTTCGGCCGGATCACCAGGGCGCGGGCGAGCGCGACGCGCTGCTGCTGACCGCCCGAGAGCTGCCGCGGGCGCCGGTCGCCGAGGCCGGCGAGCTTCACGAGGTCGAGGGCCTGCGCCACCCGCTCGGCGATCTCGGCCTTGGCGACCCCGCGCACGCGCAGGCCGTAGCCGACGTTCCCGGCGACGCTCATGTGCGGGAACAGGGCGTAGTTCTGGAACACGATGCCGATCCCGCGCTCGCAGGCCGGCGTCTCGGTCACGAGGTCGCCGTCGATGAAGATCTCGCCGCCATCCGCTTCGAGGAAGCCGGCCATGAGGTTCAGGAGGGTGGTCTTGCCGCAGCCCGACGGCCCGAGCAGCGTCAGGAACTCACCCTGCTCGACTTTCAGCCACGTCTCCTCCAGCGCGGCGACGCTTCCGAACCGCTTGACCACGCCGTCGAGCCGGACGGCCGGTGCGGGTCGCGGCGCCGGGGCAGGCGCGGCGGACGGGGGCTTGAGGTCAGCGAGCCTGCTCGACATTCAGCACCTTGCCGAGACCGAGGAACGTGTTGGCGAGCGTCAGGAGTGCTGCGGTGATCGCGATGTAGAGGACCGAGATCGCGGCCAGCGTCGGGTCGGCGAATTCCCGGACGTAGCCGTACATCGCCACCGGCAGCGTCTGCGTGGCCTGCGCGGTCACGAACAGCGAGGCCGTGAACTCGTTGAAGGACAGGATCGCGGCAAACAGCCAGCCGGTCGCGAGCCCCGGCGCGAGCAGCGGCAGCGTGATCGTGGTCAGCACCCGGCGCGGGGAGGCTCCCAGGCTGCCGGCGGCGAGCTCCAGGCGCTCGTCGATGTTCTGGAGCGAGATGAAGACGCTGCGGATCACGAAGGGCAGCACGACGATGACATGGGTCAGGACCACGACGGCGTAGCCCCGCCCGAGGCCGAGCCCGGTGGCGAGGATCAGCAGCCCGAGACCGATCGTGAAATGCGGTACGATGAGCGGCGACAGCAGCACCCCTTCGATCAGCCGCTTCCACCGGAACGCGTGGCGCTTGAGCGCGAGGGCGAAGCCCGTGCCGATCAGCAGGGCGAGGGTGGAGGCCCACAGGGTGACGTAGAGACTGTTCTGCAGGCCGATGCGGAAGTCGCGGTAGCTCAGCGCCCGCGCGAACCAGCGGGTCGAGAGGGCGGTCGGCGGGAAGCTGAGGATGGCGCGCTCGTTGAAGGCCGCGATCCCCACGACCAGTGCGGGCAGGATGACGAAGCAGAGGATCAGGCCGACGGCGGTCTTGCCGGCGATCGACAGCAGGCGGGCGGCGGGACGGCGGCGCATCGTCAGTGCGCCGCCATGTCTTCGAAGGGGCGGAAGGCGCGGCGCACGCCCCACGTCACGACGAGCGCCAGCGCGAGCCCGGCAAGGCTCAGCGTGGCGGCGAAGGGGAAGTTGAACGACGACAGGCCGAGCTGGTAGACCAGCGTCGAGACCACGCTCACCTTGCCGCCGCCGATGATCTGCGGCGTCGCGAAGGCGCTGAAGGTCCAGGCGAAGGCCGTGGTGAAGCCGGCCACCACCCCCGGCATCGACAGCGGCAGAGTGACCGTCAGGAAGGCGCGGACCGGCCCCGCGCCCAGGCTTTCCGCGGCCTTCTCGTAGTCCCGGTCGATATGCGAGAGGGCGGCGGTCAGCATGATCACCATCACCGGCAGCGTTACGTGGACGAGCGCCAGCACCACGCCGAACTCGGTGAAGAGGAACTGGATCGGCCGGTCGATCAGCCCGCTCCCGACGAGCACCGCGTTGAGGAAGCCGGAATTGCCGAGCACCACGGTCCAGGAATAGGTCCGCACCACCTCGCCGAGGAACAGCGGCGTCACCGCGGTGACGAGGATGAAGGACTTGAGCGCGACCGAGCGCGTCCGCACCAGGGCGTAGGCGACGGGGTAGCCGAGGATCAGGGTGAACAGCGCCGTCTGGAAGCAGATCGCGACCGTGTCGCGGAAGGCGCGCAGGAAGATCGGCCGCGTCAGGTCCGTGAAGTTCTCCAGGGTGAAGCCGCCGACGTCGAGGGAGCCCGGCACGTAGGCGCGCAGGCTGTATTGCAGGATCATGGCCATCGCGACCGCGATCGCCACGGCGACCAGGACGGCCGGCGTCACGAACAGGGCCAGGAAGGGTCTGCGGCGCATCGGATGCCTCGCGATGATCAGGGCCGGGCGCAGCGTTCGAGCGCGCTCGTTCGGAGGTCGCAGTCCTTGAGCCCTACTTCGCCATGATGTTCTCGGCGAACCACTTGCGCCACGTCGCGGTCATCTGCGCGCGCATCTTCGGATCGATGAGGATCGCCTGCGTGGCCCATTGCTCGGGCGTCGTGAACACGCCCGGGAGCTTGGCGACCTCGGGGTCGACCTTCGCGTCGGTGACGGTGGGGCTGCCCTTCTTCAGCGCGGCGATCTTGGCCTGCACGCCCGCATCGAGGGCGATGTCGATGAACCTGTAGGCCAGATCCGCCTTCTTCGAGCCGGCGTTGATCGCCACCGTGTCGATGCCGAGCACGCCGCCCTCCTTCGGGATCACGACGGTGATCGGCACGTCCTGCGCCTTCATATAATAGGCGTTCATCGTCAGCACGACCTGGACCGGGGTCTCGCCCGTGGCGATGAGCTGCTGGCTGTTGGCGTCGTTGGTGTAGAACGCCTTGAAGTTCGGCTTCAGCGCCTCGAGCTTCTGCTGTCCCTTCTCCCAATGCGCCGGGTCGGCGCCTGCGAGGATCGCCGAGACGGCGATGATGTGGCTCGGGTCGAAGTCGGGCGCGGCCAAGCTGTTCTTCAGCCGTGGGTCCCAGAGGTCGGCCCAGGACGAGAAGGTCATGCCCTTCGGCGCGAGGTCTGGGCGATAGCCGATGGTGTAGACGTAGCCCCAGGTGCCGAGGTGGTAGGGGCTCACCCGCGCGGGCTCGACGAGGTTCCTGGCGTTCGGAACCCTGGCGAGGTCGAGGGTCTCGAACAGGCCGTCATTGGCATAGAGCCAGCCGACATGCGCGGTGGTGAAGGTCACGTCGCTCTCCGGCGAGCCCTTCGAGAGCTTGGCCTTGTTGAGGCGGTCGATGGTCCCGCCGGTGACGTACGCGACCTCGGCGCCGGTCTCGGCCTTGAATTTCGCCGCGATCGTCTCGTCGATCAGATCGCGGAAACTGCCGCCCCAGGTGCTGACCACGAGTGTCTCGGCCGCCGCGGCGGGCGCGCAGGCGGCGAACAGGCCGACGAGGGCGGCAGTCAGATGGTGTTTCACACGCGCGCTCCGGATCGAGGATGGCAGTCCTCAAAAGGCAATCGCTGTGCCATTTGGTGAGAAAAGGTAATAAATTTTCGATCTCTCGATCTGGGACACCCGATCCTATAGAATTCGATCGATTTCAATGGGCGAGCTTCATCGAAGGATGACTGCATATGCAGCGCATCCCGCTTGTTCGACTACGAGAGACCGCGTGTGAGCCGCGGCCTTGCCTTCGCGCCTACGATTGCGGGCTGAGAATCCGATCCGACAGCCCGGCCGAATTGCGGACGAAGTCGAGGGGTCCGGAGAAGTCGAAGCTGTTGTAGACCGCCGCGAGATGGTTGAAGTGCGGGGCCTGGGCGAACTGGACGAAGGTCAGCCGGTGGCCGGCATAGTCCGAGTTCAGCAGGTCGCGGGCAAATGCCAGGAGCTTGCGCCGGTCGTCGGCTTGCCACTGATCGTTGAGACTGTAGAACTTGTTCAGCCACGCGCCGGAGCCCGAAGCCCGGAAGGCGTCGGCGTTCGGCGTGATGCAGATCTGGCCGCCGCAGAGCTCGCGTGCGATGTGCATCATCGCCGGCAGTTGCGAGCAGGCGAAGACGCGGCCGGCGTAGAGCATCGATTGCTGCGGCATGAGCAGGCCGCCGGGGCTCGGCTCGGCCATGGCGATGGCGGCGGTGAGGTGGGCGTTGATGCCCTCGCGGTAGCAGACGAGGTCGGCGAGCTTCTCCCGGACGGATTGCAGCTTGTCGAGGCCGGTCTGCTTGGCGTTCCACATCGCCGCGCCGATCATCATGTCGGCGGTGTAGAGCAGGCGCAGGACGTAAGGAAACGCCGAGTAGCGGTGCAGCGTCGCGCGCACGTGCTGGGCGGCCTTGGTGTGCCGGTAGAAGAACACGTCCTCCCACGGGATCAGCACGTCGTCGAACACCACGAGCGCCTCGACCTCGTCGAAGCGGTTGGCGAGCGGGTAGTCCTCGGGGTTGGAGCGCCCGGCAAAGCCCGCCCGGCAGATGTGCTTCACGCCCGGCGCGCCCATCTTGACGATGCAGCCGACGGCGTAATCCGAGAGCGCGTCGTTGGCCCAGGCGCCGACCGTCGGCTTCAGGAACGCCTGGTCGGCATAGGCCGACGCGGTCTCGTACTTGGCGCCGCGGATGACGATGCCGGCATCGGTCTCGCGGGTGACGCGGACCATCATGTCCGGGTCCTGGTCCTGCGGCGGGCGGCCGCGGTCGCCCTTCGGATCGGTGTTGGCCGAGACGTGGAAGACGTCGTTCTCGATCACCATGCGGATGTGGCGGTCGATGTTGTCGGCAAAGCGCGGGTCGATCTCGGCGAGGACGTCGCGGCCGTCCATCAGCGACCACATCTCGCCGACGGTCTCGTCGCCGACGCGGGTGACCACGCCGCCGACGTCCTTCAGGACGAGGTCGATCGCCGTCGTCTTGTCCGCCCAGTCCTTCTTCTCGCGCGGCGGCCGGTAGAAGATCGGGCTGCGCTGGTTGTCCTCGATGTAGGTCAGGCGATCCTGGAAGGCCGCCTCGTGCTGCATGTCGTACATGCGCGCCCGGACGTCGATGATCGGCTTCAGCGTCGGGTGGCTGGTGATGTCGCGGACACGCTCGCCGTCGATCCAGACCTCGCGGCCGTCCCTGAGGCCCTCGCGATAGGCTTGTCCGGTGCGGATCATGCGCTCTCTCCGTGCTCGTCGGAGAACCTTAGCGCCGGGGCCGGGCCTCGATAAAATACGATTTGAGGATGCCCTTGGATCGGGTTTCCCGATCCAAGGGGGCGGACGGGTCAGTAGCCCCGCGCGAGGTCGATCCGCTGGAGCGGCGCCCGGCCGTCCCGCACGCGGGCGATGTTGTCGGCGACCTGCCGCGCGGCCGAGGCCGGGATCGCCACCGAGGCGAGGTGGGGCGTGACCAGGACGTTCGGCAGGCGCCAGAGCGGATGGTCCCGGTCGAGGGGCTCGCGCGCGAACACGTCCAGCGTCGCCCCGCCGAGACGGCCCGAGGCCAGGGCCTCGACGAGGGCGGCCTCGTCGACGATCGCGCCGCGGGCGACGTTGATCAGCTTGGCGCCCGCCGGCAGCGCGGCGAGTTCGCCGGCACCGAGCAGCCCGCGGGTCTCCGGCGTCAGCGGCAGCATCACGACGAGGATCTCGGTGTCGGCGAGGAAGGCGGCCAACGCTTCGCGCCCGGCGTGGCAGGCCACACCCGGAAGGTGCTTCGGCGTGCGCGACCAGCCGGACACGCAAAACCCCTGGCGGGCGAGTTCGGTCGCGGCCGCGGCGCCGAGTTGGCCGAGCCCCAGGACGCCGACGCGGATCTCGCGGGCCTCGCGCGGATGGACGTAGTGCCAGCGGCGCTCGCGCTGGGCCGCCTCGAAGGCCGGGATGTCGCGGGCGTAGCGCAGCACCGCGAAGAGCACGTAATGGCTCATCATCCGGGCCATCTCCGGGTCCGACAGCCGGGCGACCGGCACGTCCGGGAGGTCGTCGCGCCCGGCGAGCGCGTCGGCGCCGGCGCCGAGGATAGTGATGAGGTCGAGGGCGGGATAACGCGCGAAGAAGTTTTGCGGCGGCTTCCAGACCAGGGCGTAGCGGACGGAGGCGTCGGGCTCGATCGCGTCCGGCGCCCGGACGGCGATGTCCGGCAGGATCGCCTCGATCGCCGTCCGCCACGGTTCGATCGGATCGACCGGGCTCGAAAAGACCAGGGTCTCCATCAGGTCCGGGCGTCGCGCACGAGGGTCGCGACCGCCGTGATCGCCAGTTCGTAGCCGAGGCCGCCGAGGCCGGCGACGATGCCGGTGGCCGCCTTCGAGACGAAGGAATGGTGGCGGAAGGGCTCGCGCTTCCAGATGTTGCTCATGTGCGCCTCGATGATCGGCCCCGGAAAGGCCAGCAGCGCATCGAGGATCGCCACCGAGGTGTAGGTCAGGCCGGCGGCGTTGACGATCAGCCCGTCCGCGTGCCCCCGCGCCTCCTGAATCCAGTCGATCAGCACGCCCTCGTGGTTGGACTGGCGGAAGTCGAGCCTCACCCCGAGGCCGTCGGCGTGCCGCTCGCAGCGGGCCTTCAGGGCGGGGAAGCTCTCGCGGCCGTAGGTCCCGTCCGGGTCGAGGCCGTAGAGGTTGGCGTTCGGTCCGTTGAGGAAGACGACGGAAATCGGGCTCATGGCATCCTTCGGATCAGGTCCGCGCGACCCAGCGCTCGGTGGCGGGCGCCACCATGCCGGGGATGTAGGCGTTGGAGATGAAGGCCCGGCAGTGGGTCTCGAAGGCCTCGACGAGGCGCGAGCGGTTGAGCTGGCGTAGGCGCGCGAGGCCGATCCGCATCGGCCGATGCTCGCCGGCCAGCCGCACGCGCACCAGCCGCTTGCCGTCCAGCGCCTGCTCGGAGCGCGGGCGGACGTTGAACAGGGTGTAGCCGTAGCCGTTGGCCACCATGGTCCGCACCACTTCCTGGTGGGCGGAGCGGGCGGCGATCGACGGCTGGAGCCCGTCCTTCATGAACAGCGCGAGGAAGTATTCGCGGCTCAGCGGCAGGTCGAGCAGGATCATCGGCTCTCCGACGAGGTCGGCCATCGCCACCGCCGGCCGCCGCGCGAACGGATGGGCCTCGCCCACGAGCACGTGGGGCGGAAGGTCGGCGAGGCCCGTGAACAGGATGTCGTCCGGAACCTGGAGGTCGTAGGTGAGGGCGAGGTCGGTCTCCGAGCGCCGCAGGCCGCCGATCAACTGTTCCTGATCCCCCTCGACGTGCCGGAGCCGCGTGGCCGGAAAGGCGGTGGTGAAGGCGTGGGCGAGTTCCGGCACCAGCATCGGCGCCAGCGTCACCATGCAGCCGAGCGAAAGCGGCCCGCGCACCTGCCCGCCGGTCTCGGAGGCCAGGGTGTAGAGTCCTTCGGCCTGTGCGATCAGGCCCTTCGCCTCGCGCAGCATGTCCCGCCCGACCGGCGTCAGCGACAGCCCCTGCGCGTGGTGCCGGACGAAGAGCTGCACCTGAAGCTCCTTCTCGAGCTGCGAAATCGCGGTCGAGATCGAGGGCTGCGAGATGTGGATGCGCTCGGAGGCGAGCGTGATGCTGCCGGTCTCCCCGGCGGCGATGAAATATTCGAGCTGACGCAGGGAGAAGCGCATCGGTCTTGTCCAGCGCCTCGCGCGCGTCCGGCCGGCATCGCGGTCAGGGATCTCCCGGCACGCCGTAGCGCGGTGCCGCCGAGGGGTCGAGGGCGCGGGTGACGTAGGCGTCGAGTTGCGGCCGGTAGAGCGCCCAGAGGTCCGCGAGCGCGGCGATCGGGCAGTCCTCGGTCCAGTCGACGCGCAGGTCCGCCACCGGCCAGGACACCTCGCGCACCAGCATCAGCCCGGCCGAATGCACCGGGCCGGTCTCGCCGCCGGCCGCCAGCGCCGCCCGCATCGCAGCCAGGAGGCGGTCGCCGAGATGGCCGGGCGCGGCCGTGAAGGCCGCGACCATCGCCTGCGGGACGTTGCGGTCCGCGAGCAGGTTGCCGCCGCAGGCGACGTTCTCGGCGCTCGCCTCGGCCCAGGTGCCGAGGGCGTGCGGCCCGGAATGGATCGCGGGCATGCCGTGCGCGTCCACCGCCAGCACCTGCCGGTAGGCCATGTGCGGCCCCGCCTTCAGCACCGCGACCGCCTGCTCCGCGCCGGCCCCGAGCGCCATCAGGTCGAGGGCCCTGCGGCCGAGGGCGGGATCGGTGACGTTCTGGCTCGCCACGGCGCCGATGCCGGCCCTGGCATGGGCGCAGCGCGCCGCGACGGCCGGCGAGGAGGAGGAGACTGCGACGCCGAACATGCCGGTCTCGGCGCAGCGCGCCACGATGGAGAAGGTCATGGCGCGTCCTCCGGGATCACCGCGACGGCGTCGATCTCCACCAGCCATTCCGGCCGGGCCAGCGCCGACACCACGAGGCCGGTCGAGACCGGGTGGACGCCCTTCAGCCAGCGGCCGACCGTGCGGTAGACCGCCTCGCGGTAGCGCGGATCGACGAGGTAGATCGTGACCTTGCACACGTGCTCCAGCCGGGAGCCGGCCTCCTCCAGCAGCATCGCGATGTTGGCCATCGCCTTCTCGGCCTGCGCGCCGGCGTCGCCGATCGCGACGCTCTCCGAGGTGTCGAGATCCTGGCCGATCTGCCCGCGCACGAAGACCATGCTGCCCTTGGCCACCACCGTCTGGCACAGGTCGTTGTCGAGCGCCTGCTCCGGATAGGTGTCCTTGGTGTTGAAGGGACGGATGCGCCTGTGGACGGTCATGGGGCCTCTTCTTGCGACGGATCGGGAAAGGGCGCGGGCCCGGGCTCCCGGCGCCGGCGAACAGTTGGATAGGGAATCCGAAAAGCCTCCGCCGCGGGGCCGAGGCAGCCGTCGGCCCGCCGCGCCAGGACGAGGCGGTTCGCCTCCACAGTCTCGGCCAGCGGACGCGCCGTCACGGCGCGGCCGTCGCAGGACATGCCGGACGCCGGCTTCGTCGCAAGGAGCGCGTCGCCGTGTCGGCGGAGACCGAGGCCATCGCCGAGACTGTGACCCCGAAGGGTCCGGACGGCCCGGCGGCGGTCACGACGCGACGCGGTGCAAGCGGCCGACGTCATGCCGCCGAGGAAGCGCCGGCGCAGATCCGGGTCGCAGATCGAAGGTGTCGCCTGAGCCACCCGCTCCCTCTTGCAATCCCTGAGCCGCCGCATGCAGCGAAGGGCACACCGGCCGGCCTCGTGCCTTGTTACCCCCAGTGCTCAGCGACTTAGAGCCGTGCCCGACCACGTTGGGTCGGGTCACGGCTCTAGACCCTTGTTTTAACGCGCACTTTCGCGACGAACCGGCATCCGCTTCGTCGAAGTGCGCTCTAGCGGCCGTCGGCCGATGCGTTGGGGAAACCGCCCGCCTCATCCCCGCGCATCGGGGCTTTCGCGGCGTCCCTAGAGGAGCATCGCGGCCCTCGTGCCAGCCGAACGCGGCGTCGTGCCGGTCGGGATCGACATGCGCCCGCCAGACGTCGAGGTTGTGGGCGGCGTAGTAGAGGTCGTCGACGAGCGGCGAGCCGTCCCGCTCCTGGAACGGTGCCGTCGGTGAAGGCGATGGTGCCGACCCCGGTCAGATCCGTGAGCGTGCCGTCGGGAGCCGTCATCAGGGCGTGGCCGTGGCTGAAGTCGAACCGCGCGTCGGTCAGCGCGAAGGCGAAGCTCAGGGCTGCGGGGATCGCCGCCTTGGCGACATCGAGGGTGAGCGTGGTCTGGCTGGGGTTGCCGGCGGCGTCCGCCACCGTCTCGGTGAAGACGGCGTGGCCGGAGCCCGTCGGGCGGTAGCTGTAGGAACCGTCGGCCGACAGGGTGAGCGCGCCGTTCGGGTCGAAGACCTGAACCGTGCCGGAGGCCGGCACCGCGTGCGACAGGCCGTTGGCGAACTGCACGGACACGACATGCAGGGCCGAGGCGTCGGCGTCGTTGGCGAGCAGGTGCCCGGTCAGCGCGGCCGCCCACCCCCGTACCGCTCGCTGCGTCCGCCCGTGCGGTCGGGGCGATGTGATCGAGGGTGGAGTCGGGGCTCGGCTCCGCCGAAGCGTTGCCGGCGGCACCTGAAGACGGCGCCGGAGCGGGCGCCGTGGGCGCAAGCGTCTCCGGTCCCGTGGGACCGGAGCCCGGCGGTACGACGTCGAAGACGTTCTCCCGCAGGTTGGTCAGGCCGTGTTGCGCGCGATGATCGCGCCGAACCCTTGCTCCTCGACGATGTTGTACAGGTCGAGGTTCTCGGCCCGGTCGCGATGGTACAGTCGGTCGCGTTCCTGAAGGCGGTCCGTCTGCTCTCGGTGCCGGCATTGAGGTCGTCGCCGCCGTCGCCCCAGAGCGTGTCGATGCCGCGGTCGCCGATCAGCGTATCGTCGCCCTCCGTGCCGCCGAGGACGGTGTGGTCGCCGCCCGAGATGCGCAGGTAGCCCCCATCCGCGTGCCCGTCGCGGTCGATGTCGGCACCGGGGTCGTGGCGCGTCACCTTCGGGTCGATGGCCTGGAGGATGAGGCTGTCCTGAAGCGGGTCCGCCCTGATCTGTCGGGCTTGATCGAGTTCGAGGATCAGGTCGGGCGTCTGGAACAGGTGACCCGGCAGGTGGGATGAAGTCACGTCCCCGAGGTTGGTGTTGCGCATCACCAGTTCGGAGAAGGTGCTCGGCTCAATCTCGTTGAGGAGGTTGACAGACATGACATCACCTTGACTGACGCCGCATCAAATATTTCGAACCAACCGGCTGCGGTTCTTTTAGTATCTTATCGTCAATTAAATGCTCGTCCTTAAATATTACGAATTAGTATTTATAATTATATATATTCATCATGAATGTTATATAGAAATCGATATCTATGCTGTTCTCGATCCGTCCTATGAAAATGTTCTCGGTTCAGTCAGGTTCATGGCCAGCGGCAGTGCGGAAGCTGGTGCATTCGTCCGGTCTGACGATGTCGATGCCGCGTTCGATGGCGGACCGGAGGCCCTCGACGGTTCGCTCGGCCGCCCTGCCGCAGCGCCGTGAGCTTTGAGAAAGCCATGTCGATCGGGTTGCAGTCTTGTGGGTAGGGCGGAAAGTCGAGCAGGCTTGCGCCGCCCGCTCCGATGGCCGCGCGCACGGCCGGCCCCTTGTGGCTGTTCAGGTTGACCATCACGGCCGATGGAGGTGGCGGCAACGGCTCGCGCGTGCGCCTCTGAAAATGGGAACTGCGACGGCTGGCCGACGACATCGGCATCGTCGTCCATCATCTGCCGCCGGGAACGAGCAGTTGGAACGCGATCGAGCACCGCCTGTTCTCGTTCAGCCCAATGAACCGGAAGGTCAGGCCGCTCCATCAGCTATCGCGTCATCATCGACCTGACCGGCGCCACCGCCACGACCACAGAACTCACCGTGGGCTACAAACGCGACGAGGCTGTCCATCTCCAAGCGTAGGGCATACAAAACGAAAAAATCTGCGCGAAACGCGCATGGAGGAAACCGAGATGCAGATCCCGATCAAGCGGGCGATCGAGGCCGTGCCCGGTGGCATGATGGTGGTGCCGTTGCTCGCCGGAGCCCTCATCGCCACCTTCTTCCCCGGCACCCCGAAGCTGTTCGGCTCGTTTACCGGGGCGCTCTTCTCCGGCGCCCTGACGATCCTGGCCGTCTTCTACGTGTGCATGGGCGCGAGCATCGATTTCCGGGCGACGCCCTACATCGTGAGGAAGGGTGGCACGCTGCTCGCCGTGAAGGTCGGCATCGCCGTCGTCCTCGGCCTGGTCTTCGGCCGCGTGCTCGGCGAGGCGCCGGTGGCCGCCGGCATGTTCGCGGGCCTGTCCACCCTGGCGGTGGTCGCGGCGATGAACGACACCAACGGCGGCCTCTACATGGCGCTGATGGGCCAGTACGGCCGCCCGCGGGATGTGGGCGCCTACACGGTCATGTCGCTGGAGAGCGGGCCCTTCCTCACCATGGTGACGCTCGGCGTCGCCGGGCTCGCGGCCTTTCCCTGGCAGACCCTGGTCGGCGCGATCCTGCCGCTGGTCGTCGGCATGATCATCGGAAACCTCGACCGCGAGATGCGCGCCTTCCTCAGTAAGGCCATCCCGGTGATGATCCCGTTCTTCGCCTTCGCGCTCGGGGCGGGCCTCGACCTGTCCAAGGTCTGGCAGGCGGGCCTGCTCGGCCTCGCGATGGGCGTCGCGGTGGTGGTCGTGACGGGTATCCCGCTGTTCTTCGCCGACCGGCTGACCGGCGGCACCGGCGTCGCGGGGATCGCCGCCGCCTCGACCGCGGGCAATGCCGCGGCCGTGCCGGCGATCGTCGCCTCGGCCAACCCGGCTTATGCGGATGCTGCCGGTCCGGCGACGATCCTGGTCGCCGCCTGCGTCGTGGTGACCGCGATCCTCGTCCCCGTGGCGACCGCCTGGGCCGCAGGGATGTTCGGCGACACCGAGGCGACGGAGGCCGAGACCCCGCCCGCCGCGGAGACGGTGGCCGCGGACCGCGTCGCCGGCCCGAAACCCGTCGCCGGCCCGAAACCCGTCGCCGGCCCGAAACCTGTCGCCGGCCACTGAGATGGCCGACCGCTGGCTCATCCTCGCCGACGACCTGACCGGTGCCGCCGATTGCGCCATCGCCTTCGCTCGCCGCGGCCGCGCGGCGGCGGTGACCTGGGGCGCGGCGACCACCGTCGAAGCCGGACGTCTGCCGGTGCTGGCCTACGACGCCGACAGCCGCGGCCTGTCCGCCCAGGCCGCCGCGGAGCGGCACGCCGAATGCCTGGCGCGGCTGCTCGATCCGGACCGGACCCTGTTCAAGAAGATCGACTCGACGCTGCGGGGCCAGCCCGCCGCCGAGACGGCCGCCGCGATCACCCATCTCAGGGCCCGCGCCGGGACCGCCTTCGGGATCTGCGCGCCGGCCTTCCCCGCGACCGGGCGGACCACGGTGGCCGGCCGCGTCCATGTCGGCGGTCGCCCTCTGGAGGAAGCCGAGGTGTGGGCGCGCGACCACACCTATCCCAGCGCCGACCTCACCGTCGTCCTGGCCTCCGCCGGCGTGGAGGCCGAGACGGTGCCGCTGGCGAGCGTGCGCGGGCCGGGGCTCGCCTCGCACCTCGAACGGCTCGCCGCCGCGGGCGAGCGGGTCGCGGTCTGCGATGCCGAGACCGAGGACGATCTCGACCGCATCGCGGCGGCCGGCCTGTCCGGCGCGCGGGCGCGCTTCTTCATCGGCAGCGCCGGGCTCGCCCATGCCCTGGCCGCGATCGACGGCAAGCCGCCGCTGGAGCCCGTCCGGATCGCGCCCGGCCGGGGCGGCAGCCTGATCGTGGTGGGGTCCCTGGCGGCCGCCTCCCGCGCGGCCACGCGCAAGCTCGCGGCGCTCGCCGGCGTCGTCCACCTTCCGGTTTCGCCGGGGACGCTGCTCGGCGATCCCGCCGGCACGGCTGCCCTGGCCGCACGGGTCGAGGCCGTGCTCGCATCCGGCGACGACGCGCTGGTCGAGATCGCGATGGCGGGCATCCCCGACATGGCCCTCGGCCCGCGCCTCGCGCAGGGCCTGGCCGCCGCCCTCGGTCCGGTCGCCGCCGGGATCGGCGCCTTCGCGGCGACCGGGGGCGAGACCGCGGCCGCCCTGCTGTCGCGCTTCGGCGTCGACGGGATTCGCCTCGTCGACGAGATCGAGCCAGGCGTTTCGCTCGGCCTGACGCTCGGCCGGCTCTCCGTCCCCGTCGCGACCAAGGCGGGCGCCTTCGGCGACGCCGACAGCCTCGTCCGCATCCGCGAGCGCCTGCGCATCGTGCGAACCGAAGGAAGCTTCTCATGACCCGTCCGACCATCGCGATCACCATGGGCGATCCGGCCGGCATCGGCCCCGAGATCATCATGAAGGCGCTGGCGCATGCCGACGTCCAGGCCCTGTGCCGGCCCCTGGTGATCGGCGATGCCGGGCGCCTCCGGCAGGCGGGCGCGATCGTCGGATCGCAGATGCCGGTTGATTCCCTGACGGATGCCGGCGACGCGGACTTCGAGACGGGCGCGGTGCAGTGCCTCGACCTCAAGGTGGTCCCCGGCGACCTCCCGTTCGGGGCGGTGTCCCCCGTGGCGGGCGAGGCGGCCTACCGCTTCATCGCCAAGGCCGTCGACGTGGTGCAGGCCGGCCAAGCGCAGGGCATCTGCACCGCGCCGCTGTCCAAGGAGGCCCTGCACGCCGCCGGCCACAAATTCCCGGGGCACACCGAGATGCTGGCCCACCTCACGGGCACGCCGGAGGTCTCGATGATGCTGGTCTCGCCCAAGCTCCGGGTGATCCACGTCACGACGCATATCGGCCTCATCGACGCGATCGCGAAGATCGAGCCCGGCCTCGTCGAACGCGTGATCGCGCGGGGCCATGCCGTGCTCGTGAAGGCCGGGATCGAAAACCCGAAGATCGGCGTGTGCGCGATCAACCCGCATGCGGGCGAGAACGGCCTGTTCGGCCGCGGCGAGGAGGCGGAGAAGATCACGCCCGCGGTCGAGGCCTGCCGGGCCAGGGGCTGGGACGTGCGCGGGCCTCTGCCCGCCGACACGCTGTTCTTCCTCGCGGGCCGCGGCGATTACGACATGGTGGTCGCGATGTACCACGATCAGGGTCACGGCCCGATCAAGGTGTTGGGGCTCGAGGCCGGCGTGAACATCACCGTGGGGCTGCCCGTGATCCGCACCTCGGTCGATCACGGGACGGCCTTCGATATCGCCGGCACGGGGGTCGCGGACGAGCGCAGCCTGATCGAGGCGCTGCGCCAGGCGGTCGGTCTCGCACCGAAGGCGCAGGCCGCCTGAGGTCCTGCGGGACCCGGACGGGCTGGACTTCGGGGCCCCTGGCCGGCGGACCCGACCTCCGGCGTGACGCGCAGGATCATCCCGGGACGGCCGGACCCCGATGCCGTAGCGTCGCGCCTGAGCCAGTCCATCCTCCCGTCTGCAAGGCCATAGACATAAGATACCCTGCAAGGCCGCTCACAGTGATACGCTCTTGGGCAGCTTGCCCTTCGGCGCCTTGCGCAGGTTGCCGCGTTCCACGACGTAGGGAAGCCCGGACATCCGCAGCAGGAGATCGGCCTTCATCGCGAAGGGGCTCGGGTCGGGCAGGCCGAAATACGGCCCGAACGTGTAGAGCGTGATCCCATGTGCCTTCCCCCGTATGTGCCTTCCCCCGTGTGTGCCTCCCCCGGGCCGGAGGCCCTATCGCATGCCCCGCGGGGCCGTCTCGCGCGGGCGCGGCAGGCACATGGCGCGCGGCTTGCTCCGGCAATGACCGGAGCATCGCATGAACGTCGAGCTGATCGCACTGACCAAGCGTTACGGCACGATGCTCGCCGTCGACGCGATCGACCTGAAGATCCCGTCCGGCGCCTATTGCTGCCTGCTCGGGCCGTCCGGCTGCGGAAAGACCACGACGCTGCGGATGATCGGCGGCCACGAGGCCGTCAGCAGCGGTGAGGTGGTGATCGGCCCGCGCGCCGTCGGCGACGCGCCGCCCTCGGCGCGCGGCACCGCGATGATGTTCCAGAGCTACGCCCTGTTCCCGCACCTGAACTGCCGCGACAACGTCGCCTTCTCCCTGCGCATGCGCGGCGTGGCGAAGGCCGAGCGCCGCGCCAAGGCGGGCGCGATGCTCGACCTCGTGCAGATGGGCCACCTCGCCGACCGCCTGCCGGCGCAGCTCTCCGGCGGCCAGCAGCAGCGGGTGGCCTTGGCGCGCGCCCTCGTCACCGGCCCGAAGGTGCTGCTGCTCGACGAGCCGCTCTCGGCGCTCGACCCGTTCCTCCGGGTGCGGATGCGGGTGGAGCTGAAGCGCATCCAGGCCGAGCTCGGCCTCACCTTCATCCACGTCACCCACAGCCAGGAGGAGGCGATGGCGCTCTCCGACCGCGTCGTGGTGATGAACGGCGGTCGGATCGAGCAGGCCGGCGACCCGCGCACCGTGTTCGAGCGGCCGGCCTCCGCCTTCGTCGCCCGCTTCATCGGCGGCCACAACGTCATCACGCTGCCCAAGGGGACGGTCGCCGTGCGCGCCGACCGGATGCGGCTCGGCCCCGAGGCGGGCTCGGACGCCGTGCCGGCCCGGGTCGTCGCCGTCGAGTACCAGGGGGCGAGCGTGCAGGTGGCGCTCGAATCCGAGGCGCTCGCCAAGAGCGGCGGCCTCACCGCGGTGATCGACGACGCGGTCTTCGCGGGCCGGCCGCTCGTACCGGGCGAGGTGGTCGCGCTCGGCTGGGACGCCGCCGCCGCGCACCGTCTCGACGCATGACGGCGCAGATCCATTACGACACGAGGGGAAACACGATGAGCCAGACGGTGAGACTGACGCGGCGCACGCTGCTCCAGGGGGCTGGCGCGGGCCTCGCCATGGGGCCGGTCACCGGCTTCCCGGCGGTGCACGCGGCCGACCCGATCACGCTGCGCTACCTCGGCACGGCGGTGAACCAGTCCTCCGACATCGCGCGCAAGGTGAAGGAGGATCTGGGACTCACCATCGAATACATCCCGGTGGTGACCGACGAGGTGACCAAGCGCGCGGTGACGCAGCCGAACTCCTTCGACCTCATCGACACCGAGTTCTTCAGCCTGAAGAAGATCATTCCCTCGGGCAACATCCTCGGCCTCGACGCCAAGCGCATCAAGAACGCCGACAAGA
>NZ_CAXTHR010000018.1:0-42687 GCF_964244095.1 uncultured Methylobacterium sp.
TCGGGCCCGTGGCGAGCCAGGTCGCGATCAAGATGCTCGGCACCAACGGCGGCGGCTTCTTCAACGCCAACGCCGCGCACCCGTTCGAGAACCCGACCGCCCTGTCGAACTTCATCCAGATGGTCTCGATCTTCGTGATCGGCGCCGCGCTGACCAACGTCTTCGGCCGCATGGTCGGCGACGAGCGCCAGGGCTGGGCGATCCTCTCCGCCATGGGCGTGCTGTTCCTGGCCGGCGTCGTGGTCGCCTACGCCGCGGAAGGGTCCGGCACGCCGCTCCTGCACGGCCTCGGCCTGGAGGGCGGCAACATGGAGGGCAAGGAGGTTCGCTTCGGCATCGCCGCCTCGGCGCTGTTTGCGGTGATCACCACCGCCGCCTCCTGCGGCGCGGTCAACGCGATGCACGACTCGTTCACCGCGCTCGGCGGCATGATCCCGCTGATCAACATGCAGCTCGGCGAGATCATCATTGGCGGCGTCGGCGCCGGCCTCTACGGCATGCTGATCTTCGTCATCATCGCGATCTTCGTGGCCGGCCTGATGGTCGGGCGCACCCCCGAATACCTCGGCAAGAAGATCGAGGCGAAGGAGGTCAAGATGGCGATGCTCGGCATCCTGTGCCTGCCGCTGATGATGCTCGGCGGCACGGCGGTGGCGACGGTGGTCGCGGCGGGGCTTGCCGGTCCGGCCAATGCCGGCCCGCACGGCTTCTCGGAGATCCTCTACGCCTACACGTCGGTGGCGGCCAACAACGGCTCGGCCTTCGGCGGGCTGACCGCCAACACGCTGTTCTACAACACGACGCTCGCCGTCGGCATGCTGGTGGGGCGCTTCTTCGTGAAGATCCCGGTGCTGGCCATCGCCGGGGCGCTCGCCGCCAAGAAGACCGTGCCGGCGTCGGCCGGCACGTTCCCGACCCACGGCGGCCTGTTCATCGGCCTGCTCGTCGGCGTGATCCTGATCATCGGCGGGCTGACCTTCTTCCCGGCGCTGGCGCTCGGACCCATCGTCGAGCACCTCGCAGGCGCGACCGGCCAGACCTTCGCGACGGGGGGCTGAGATGCGCCATCTCCTGTCCCCCCGCGTCGCGGCGCGGCGGGCCACCATGCGCCGCGCGCTGGCCCTGCATCGGCCGCGGCCGCCGGTCTGGAGCAGGGTTCCGCAGGAGCAGGGGCGCGTGCGCCTCTCGGACATCGTCCTCGCCCTGCTGAGCCTGACCCTGCTCGGCGCCCTCGGCCTCATGGCGGGCGCAGCCCTCCTCGGCCACGCCCTGGCGCCCTGAACCCTCGGCTCGGCGCGACCCGCGCCGGCCCCTCCACGACCCTCATTCCGGACACCCGCAATGGCCCGCCAGAATTCGACCAGCCTCTTCAGCGCCGCCCTCGTCGGTCCGGCGCTCGTCGGCGCGCTCACCAAGCTCGACCCGCGCAAGATGATCAAGAACCCGGTGATGTTCGTGGTCGAGGTGGTGGCAGCCCTCACCACGATCCTGTTCGTGCGCGACGTGCTCACCGGGGGCGCCAACCTCGCCTTCTCCGGCCAGATCATCCTCTGGCTCTGGTTCACCGTGCTGTTTGCCAACTTCGCGGAAGCCGTCGCCGAGGGGCGCGGCAAGGCGCAGGCCGACAGCTTGCGGCGCACCCGCACCGAGACGATGGCCAAGCGCCTCAAGGGCGAGGGCCGGGACTACGACACCGTGCCGGGCAACGGCCTGAAGGTCGGCGACGTGGTGCTGGTCGAGGCCGGCGACATCATCCCGTCGGACGGCGAGGTGATCTGGGGCGTGGCCTCGGTCAACGAGGCGGCGATCACGGGCGAATCCGCCCCAGTGATCCGCGAATCCGGCGGCGACCGATCGGCGGTGACCGGCGGCACGCAGGTGCTTTCCGACGAGATCCGGGTGCGGATCACGGCGGCGGCCGGCTCGACCTTCGTCGACCGGATGATCGCCCTGGTCGAGGGCGCCTCCCGGCAGAAGACGCCCAACGAGATCGCGCTGAACATCCTGCTCGCCGGCCTGACCATCATCTTCGTCTTCGCGGTGGCCTCGATCCCGAGCTTCGCGTCCTACGCCGGCGGGTCGATCCCGCTCATCGTCCTCGTGGCGCTGTTCGTGACGCTGATCCCGACGACGATCGGCGCGCTACTCTCGGCCATCGGCATCGCCGGCATGGACCGGCTGGTGCGCTTCAACGTGCTCGCCATGTCGGGCCGCGCCGTCGAGGCGGCGGGCGACGTCGACACGCTGCTCCTGGACAAGACCGGCACGATCACGCTGGGCAACCGGCAGGCGACCGAGTTCCGCCCCGTGCGCGGCGTCACCGAGCAGGATCTGGCCGACGCCGCCCAGCTCGCCTCGCTGGCCGACGAGACGCCGGAGGGCCGCTCGATCGTCGTGCTCGCCAAGGACAAGTACGGCATCCGCGCCCGCGACATGGCGAGCCTGAGTGCGACCTTCGTGCCGTTCACCGCCCAGACCCGGATGAGCGGCGTCGACATGGAGGGTGCCTCGATCCGCAAGGGCGCGGTGGACTCGATCATCGCGTCCGTGAGCCCGCAGCCGGCCGCCACGCGGGGCTCGAACGCGGCGCTCGCCTTCAGCCCGGGCGTCGCCACCGAGACGGTCCGCGAGATCCAGGCCATCGCCGAGGACGTCGCCAAGGCCGGCGGCACGCCGCTGGCGGTCTCGCGCGACGGGCAACTGCTCGGCGTCATCTACCTCAAGGACATCGTGAAGGGCGGCATCCGCGAACGCTTCTCGGAATTGCGCCGCATGGGCATCCGCACGGTGATGATCACCGGCGACAACCCGATGACGGCAGCCGCCATCGCCGCCGAGGCCGGCGTCGACGACTTCCTCGCCCAGGCGACCCCCGAGGACAAGCTGGCGCTGATCCGCAAGGAGCAGGCGCAGGGCAAGCTCGTCGCGATGTGCGGCGACGGCACCAACGACGCGCCGGCGCTCGCCCAGGCCGATGTCGGCGTGGCGATGAACACCGGCACGGTGGCCGCCCGCGAGGCCGGCAACATGGTCGACCTCGATTCCGACCCGACCAAGCTCATCGAGATCGTCGAGATCGGCAAGCAACTGCTGATGACCCGCGGCGCGCTGACCACCTTCTCGATCGCCAACGACGTGGCGAAGTACTTCGCCATCATCCCGGCGATGTTCCTCGTGCTCTACCCCCAGCTCCAGTCGCTCAACGTCATGCGGCTGGCCTCGCCCGAGAGCGCGATCCTGTCGGCGATCATCTTCAATGCGCTGATCATCGTCGCGCTGATCCCGCTGGCCTTGCGCGGCGTGACCTACCGGGCGGTGGGCGCCGGCGCGCTGCTGCGGCGCAACCTCCTGATCTACGGCCTGGGCGGAATCCTCGTGCCCTTCGTCGGCATCAAGGCGATCGACCTCGCGGTCAGCGCCCTGCACCTCGTCTGAGCCGTCCCATCCTCCCGACACGCGAGACCCGTCCATGTTGAGCCAGCTCCGCCCCGCCCTGGTGCTCCTGATCGCCCTGACCCTGCTCACCGGCCTCGCCTACCCGCTCGCCATGACCGGCATCGCCGGGCTCCTGTTCCCGGCCAAGGCCGCGGGCAGCCTGGTGGAGCGGGACGGCAAGCCGGTCGGCTCCAGCCTGATCGGGCAGTCGTTCACCAGCGACCGCTACTTCCAGGGCCGGCCGTCGGCGACCAGCGCCGCCGACCCGGCCGATGCGACCAAGACCGTCTCGGCGCCCTACAACGCCGCCAACTCGTCCGGCTCGAACCTCGGCCCGACGAGCGCGGCGCTGGCCGAGCGCCTCAAGGGCGACGTCGACAGGCTCAAGGCCGAGAACCCGACCCGGCCGGTGCCGGTCGACCTCGTCACGACGAGCGGCTCGGGCCTCGACCCGGACATCTCGCCCGACGCCGCCCTGTTCCAGGTGCCGCGCGTGGCCAAGGCGCGGAGCCTTCCCGAGGACCGCATTCGCGACCTCGTCGGCACGCAGGTGCAGGGCCGCCTGCTCGGGCTTCTCGGCGAACCGCGCGTCAACGTGCTGGCCCTCAACCTCGCCCTGGACGGCCTTGGCCGGAAGTAGGCGGAGCGGGTAGGATCGCCGCGCATGCCGAACCCGTCCCGCGATCCGCAAAGACCCTCCCCCGACGCGCTGCTGGCGGCCGCGCGCCGGGAGAACCGGTCGCGCGGCCGGCTCAAGGTCTTCCTCGGCGCGGCGCCCGGGGTGGGCAAGACCTGGGAGATGCTCACGGTCGCCCAGGCCAAGCGGAAGGCGGGCCTCGACGTGGTGGTGGGCGTGGTCGAGACCCACGGCCGGGCGGAGACGGAAGGCTTGGTCGCGGGGCTGGAGATCGTCCCGCGCCGGGTGGTCGCGTACAAAGGCACCCGGCTCGACGAGATGGACCTCGACGCGCTCCTCGCCCGCCGGCCGGCCCTGGCGCTGGTCGACGAGCTCGCCCACACCAACGCCCCGGGCTCCCGCCACCCGAAGCGTTACCAGGACGTCGAGGAACTGCTCGATGCCGGCATCGACGTCGACACCACGCTCAACATCCAGCACGTCGAGAGCCTGAACGACGTCGTCGCCCAGATCACCCGCATCCGGGTGCGCGAGACGGTGCCCGACTCGATCCTCGACCGGGCCGACGACATCGAGGTGATCGACCTCAACCCCGACGACTTGATCCAGCGCCTGCAGGACGGCAAGGTCTACGTCGCCAAGCACGCCACTCGGGCGCTGCAGCACTACTTCTCCCGCGGCAACCTCACGGCCCTGCGCGAACTGGCGCTGCGCCGCACCGCCGAGCGGGTCGACGACGAACTCCTCAGCCACATGCGGGCGCACGCGATCGCCGGTCCGTGGGGGGCGGGCGAGCGGGTGCTGGTCTGCGTCGGCGAGGACCCGCGCGCGGCCGGGCTGGTGCGCTACGCCAAGCGCCTCGCCGACCGGCTGCACGCCCCCTGGACGGCTTTGTCCGTCGAGGGCCCACGCACCCTGCGGCTTACCGAGGTGCAGCGCGACCGCATCGCCGACACGCTGCGCCTCGCCGACCGGCTCGGGGGCGAGGCGGTGACGATCCCGGGGGGGCGGCGCATCGCCGACGACCTCGTCGCCTACGCGCAGGGCGCCAACGTCACGCACATCATCGTCGGCAAGTCGGCGCGCTCGCGCCTGTTCGTGCTCGTGCACGGGTCCGTCGTCGACGACCTCGTGCACCGCGCAGGCAGCATCAGCATCCACGTCATCGCCGGCGAGACGGCCGAGGCCGAGACGGTCCCGCGCAAGACCGTGCGCACGGCCGCCCCCGCCCCGGCGCGGAGCCCGTGGCCCTATGCCGTGGCGCTCGCCGCCGTCGCCGCGGCGCTCGGGATCGCGCTCGTCGTGCAGCCGATGCTCGGCATCGAGAACGCCGACCTCGTCCTGCTCACCGCCGTGGTCGCGGTGGCGGTGCGCTTCGGGCTCGGGCCCTCGCTCGCCGCGGTCGTGGCCGCCTCGCTGTCCTACAACTTCTTCTTCCTGCCGCCGATCTACACCTTCACCATCGCCGACCCGACCAACGTCGCCGCCTTCTGCCTGTTCACCGTCGTCGCCGTGCTGGTCTCGAACCTCGCCGCCCGGACCCGCCAGGAGGCGGTGGTCTCCCGGGCGCGGGCCGGGGCCAGCGAGCGGCTCTACGGCTTCAGCCGCAAGCTTGCCGGCTGCGGCACGCTGGACGACGTGCTCTGGGCCACCGCCTTCCAGATCGCGTCCATGCTCCAGGTCCGCGTCGTCCTGCTGCTGCCCGACGCGGGGACGGTGGCCGTCCGGGCGGGCTACCCGCCCGAGGACTTCATCGACGCGGCCGACCTCGCCGCCGCCAAGTGGGCCTTCGACAACGACCGGCCGGCGGGGCGCGGCGCCGACACGCTTCCGGGCGCCAAGCGGCTGTTCCTGCCGATGCGCACGGGCCGCGGCACGCTCGGCGTCGTCGGCCTGGACGCCGACAAGCCGGGGCCGATCCTCACCCCCGAGGAGCGCCGGCTGCTCGACGCGCTCTCCGACCAGGGCGGGCTCGCCATCGAGCGCGTCCGCCTCGTGGAGGACCTCGACCGGGCCGAGCGCGCTGCCGAGACCGACCGCCTGCGCCAGGCGCTTCTGACCTCGATCTCGCACGACCTGCGCACGCCGCTCGCCGCCGTGCTCGGCTCGGCGACGACGCTGCGCGACCTCGACGGCGCCCTCGATCCCGCCTCCAAGGCCGAGCTGCTCGCCACCATCATCGACGAGTCCGAGCGCCTCAACCGCTTCATCGTCAACCTGCTCGACATGACCCGCCTGGAGGCCGGCGCGGTGATCCCGACCTTCGGCCCGCACGACGTCGCCGAGATCGCCGACACGGCGCTCCGGCGGACCGAGAAGGTGCTGGCGGGTCACCGCGTCGTGGTCGACCTCGCACCCGGCCTGCCCCCCTTGAGCCTCGACCCGGTGCTGTTCGAGCAGGTCCTGGTCAACCTGTTCGACAACGCCGCCAAGTACGCCCCCGAGGGCTCGATGGTCCGCCTCCTCGGCTGGCGGCACGGCTCGGCCGTCTGCCTGCAGGTCTGGGACGAGGGCGACGGGTTGCCCGAGGACGACGTCGAGCGGGTCTTCGACAAGTTCTACCGCGCCCGCAAGGGCGACCGGGTCCGGGCGGGCACGGGTCTCGGTCTCGCCATCTCCCGCGGCTTCGTCGAGGCGATGGGCGGCACGATCGTGGCGGCCAACCGCACCGACCGGAGCGGCGCCGTCTTCACCGTGACCCTGCCGGTCCCGGCGACGTCCAGGAACACGGCCCCGGGCATCGCCGCATGAGCCTGAGCATCCTCGTCATCGACGACGAGCCGCCGATCCGCAAGCTCCTGCGCATGGGCCTGACCACGCAGGGCTACGCGGTCGTCGAGGCGCCCAACGGCCGGACCGCCCTCGACGTCCTGTCCCGCGAGAGCGTCGACCTCGTCATCCTGGACCTGGGCCTGCCCGACCTGCGCGGGCACGACCTCCTGCGCACCGTCCGCGAACGGCATCCGAGCCTGCCGGTGATCGTCCTGTCGAGCCGCGACGACGAGCCCGGCAAGGTCGAGGCGCTGGATCTCGGGGCCGACGACTACATCACCAAGCCCTTCGGCATGGGCGAGTTGCTCGCCCGCATCCGTGCGGCCCTGCGCCACCAACTCGCGGTGCAGGGGGAACGCCCGGTCTTCCAGGTCGACGGGCTGTTCGTCGACCTCGTGCGCCGCATCGTGCGGAAGGACGAGCACGAGGTGAAGCTGACCCCGCGCGAGTACGATTTCCTGCGCGTGCTGGTGCAGCATGCCGGCAAGGTCCTGACCCACGCGCAGTTGATGAGCGAGGTCTCGAACTCGTCCGACACGCAGTACCTCCGGGTCTACATGCGCCAGCTCCGGCAGAAGCTGGAGGCCGACCCCGAACGCCCGCGCCTGCTCCTCACCGAGACCGGCGTCGGCTACCGCCTGCGCGCGCCGGAATGAGGCCGTGTCCAGTCCTTCGCCTCGGGAGGCTCATCGGGTTGACGCACTGCATCCCTTTCTGCGACGGCCCGAGGCCATGACCATCACCGAACTGCTCGCGCCGGATCAGGTGTTGCCCGGCCTGCGGGCGTCCACCAAGGGCGCGGTTCTCGAGGACCTCGCCCGCCGTTCGGGCCTCGCCCTCGGCCTGGACAGCGACGCGATCCTCGCGGCCTTGCGCAAGCGCGAAGCCCTCGGCTCGACGGGCGTGGGCAACGGGCTCGCCATCCCGCACGCCCGTCTGGACGCGCTCGGCAAGCCGTTCGGATGCTTTGCCCGGTTGCGGTCGCCCATCGCGTTCGACGCGGTGGACGGGGGCGCGGTCGATCTGGTGTTCCTGCTGCTCCTTCCCGCCGCCGACGGCGGGCCGTTGCACGCGCTTGCCTGCGTATCCCGTCGCTTGCGCGACCCGGACGTGACGGCGACGGTCCGCGGCGCCCGCGACGCGGCGGGCTTGTACGCGGCGATTTGCGGGACCTGATACCGAGCCTCGATGCCGATGATGCATTAAGGCTCGGTATCAGCACGCGTCAGGTGATGGAGCGGCGCTGCCGCCGCCGGATCTTCGGGCTGGTCCCGGGGCGGGACCGCCACCGGCTCGGCGCTTGATCCGCCGCCTTCCGGTACGCCGGCGCGAACCGGGGCTGTCCGCGACGGCATTGTCGGGTAGGTCGTTCCGAACCGGCGCCGCATCCGCCTGCCGGGCATCCCCGGCCGCGACGCATGACCAACCCTTCCGCACCCTCGATCGGCCGCCTGATCCTCGTGCTCGCGGTCGCGGGCTTTGCCAGCACCTTCGCGTGGCGCTCGGTCGAGCCGCTCGTGGGCGTGCTGGCGCGCGACCTCGGGAGCGACGCCCACACCGTGGCGCTGCTCTCGACCGCCTTCGCGCTCCCCTACGCGCTGATCCAGCCGATCCTCGGGCCGGTGGGCGATGCGGTGGGCAAGGAGCGGATCGTCACCGCCTGCCTCGGGGTGCTCGTGATCGCGCTCGCCGGCTGCGCGCTCGCCACCGATCTGCGCCTCCTGTTCGGCCTGCGCATGATCGCCGGCGCGGCCGCCGGCGGCGTCATCCCGCTGGCACTCGCGCTGATGGGCGACCGGGTGGCGATGGAGCGCCGCCAGGTGGCGATCGGCCGGTTCCTCGTCGCGGTGATCCTCGGCCAGCTCTCGGGCTCGACCTTCGCCGGCCTGATCGAGGACAAGGTCGGCTGGCACGGGGTCTTCGCCATCAACGCCGCGGTCGCGGGCCTCGGCTGCGCCGCGAGCGTGTTCGGCTTCGAGCGGAGCGCCGGCGCGCCGGCGCGGCGGCCCGAATTCCGCCGGGCGCTCGCGCGCTACCGGGTCATCGTCGCCAACCCGCGGGCGCAGGTGCTGTTCGCGGCGGTCTTCGTCGAGGCGATCGCGGTGTTCGGCATCTTCCCGCACCTCGCGCCGCTGATCGAGGCGCGCGGCGAGGGCGGGCCGCGCGAGGCGGGGCTGGCGCTCGCTGGCTTCGCCATCGGCGGCCTGATCTACTCCGCCCTCGTCGGCCTGCTGGTCCGGCTGCTCGGGCTGTCGCGGATGCTGGTCGGCGGCGGCGTCATCTGCGCCGGGGCGCTGACGGCCATCGGCCTGGCCGGACGCTGGCAGCTCGACGCCGCGGCGCTCGTGGCCCTGGGGCTCGGCTTCTACATGCTGCACAACACCTACCAGGTTCAGGTCACCGAGGTGGCCCCCACCGCCCGCGCCTCGGCGGTGGCGCTGCACGCCTTCTCGTTCTTCTGCGGGCAGGCGCTCGGCGTCGCGGTGCTCGGCGCCGCCCTGCAGGGCGGCGGCCAGTTCGCGGCGCTCGCCGCCTGCGCCGTCACCATCCTCGCGGTCGGCATCAGTACAGCGGTGCTGCTGGCCCGCCCGATCCCGCGCGAGCGATAGGCCGGGCCACCCGGCGTCAGGCGGTGGCGCGGGGGTGGCCGGCCGCCTCCCGATCGGTCGCGGAGCCCGTGCGGGAGCGGGCCGCCACGGTCCGCGAGGCCGTCTCGCGCAGGTAGCGTTCGATGGCGCCGTTGGCGCGGGCCCGCAGCGCCCGGGTCGCCTCGGCCTCGTCGAACGTGTCGGGGAAGCGCCGCGCCAGCCAGAGATAGGCGGCGGCGAGTTTGACCGTGCGCTCCAGGTCGTCGAGTTCGCCCGCAGGATTTGCCCGCAGGGCCGGGACGGCGGCACCGGAAGCGCGCGCCTGGACCCAGCGGTCCAGGACGGCGGTCGAGGCCGGGTCGCGCCGGTCGATCGGGCAGACCGCGAAGGCGAACTTTTCGCGGATCGGCAGTGCCGCCCTGTCGACGGCGCGGGCGGCCTCCAGCGCCTCCTCCATCGCCGAGGGCTGGAACGGCGCGCCGTCGTAGAAAGTCGCGCGGGCGAAGTGCGTCAGCACCTCGGCGAGCGACCCGGTGCCGAGTTCGTCCGCCGCCGCCTCGATCGCGATCAGGTCCGGCCGGACGTAGAAGCGCGTGTCGGCGGCGGGCGCCGTCGGGGCGCCGACGAGCGCGTCGCGGATCGGCCCGAGGCTGGTTTCGTCGGTGGCCGAGACGTGGCCCTCGTCCTGGTGGCCGAAGCGGCCGGCGCGGCCGGCGATCTGCCGGATCTCGGGGTTGGTGAGCGCGCGGGTGGCGGTGCCGTCCCACTTGGCGAGCGCGGAGAAGATCACGCGCTTCAGCGGGCCGAGGTTGAGGCCCATGCCGATCGCGTCGGTGGTCACCAGCACCTCGGCCGCGCCGTCGCGGAAACGACTGGCCTCGGCGCGGCGCACCTCCGGAGAGAGCGCGCCGTAGATCGTGGCGACGCTGCGCCCGGCGGCCACCAGCGCCGCGCGGTTCTCGTGCACCGCGCGGCGCGAGAACGCGACCACGGCGTCCCCGGCCTGCACGGCGTCAAGCGGGACGGGCGCGTCGAGCGCCACCAGCGGGGTTTTCCGCACGAAGGGGACGACATCCAGCGATTCGCCCGCGGCTTCCGCCGCGCGGCGGACATGCGACAGCGCCTCGTCCGAACCGCAGACGATCACGGTGCGCGCCGGGATGCCAAACAGCGCGTTGGTCCAGGCCCAGCCGCGGTCGGGATCGGACAGCATCTGGATCTCGTCGATCACCGCGACCGCGACCGGGCGGCGCAGGTCCGCGGTCTCGATGGTGCGCGCGGTGTGGCTCGGGTCGGGCTCGCCCAGCACCTCCTCGCCGGTGACCATGCCGGCGCGAAGCCCCCGCTCCAGCAGCGCCTCGTAGTTCTCGAGGGCGAGCAGGCGCAGCGGCGCGAGGTAGGTGCCGCTCGGCGCCTGTGCCAGCGCCTCCAGAGCCGCGTAGGTCTTGCCGGAATTGGTCGGCCCCATGTGGAAGACGATCCGCCGGTTCAGCCGGCGGGCGGGCACGAACCTGTCGATGTAGCCGCCGAAGCCGGCCCGGTCGCGCAGGCGCCGCCGGCCGGATTCCTCCTGCGCCACCACCTTGGCGCGGGCCCGGACGCCCTTCAGGGTGTCGACGACGGCGTGGGCGAGGTTCGGCGACGGCGCGAAGACGCGCGCGCGCAGCGACCGGTTGAGATGCGCGATGTAGGTGGCCGCATCCGCCCCGATCGCGTGCAGGTCGTCGCGGATCTGCTCGCGCAGCCGCGCGATCGCCCGGTGCAGGGTCCGCTCGATGCCCGCCGCGGTGTCGGCCAGCGCCCCCCGCAGGGCGTCAAGGTGCCGGGCCGGGTCGTTTGCGAGCGCCATCGCCTCCAGGATCTCGGCGGCGGCCTCGCCCGGCAGCACGTCGAGGCGGAGATCGAGCCGGCCGTCGTCAAGCAGCGGCAGGCTCACCCGGAGCCGCCAGGCGAGGGCGCCGTCGCGCCCCGCCTCCGCCCGCAGCGCCGGCAGCGCCTTGGCCAGGGCCGCCACCCCGGTCTCGGCGAAGGCGCGGCGGGCGCCGCCGTCGCGGAGCGCGCGCGCCACGGCCGCGTCCTCGACGAACCCGTCCCGCTCCGGCAGGCCCAGGCGGTCGCGCAACGCCTCGCGATCGACGGCGCTCGCCGGGATGCCGAGCCGGTGCAGGGCGTCGGCGAGGATGTCGGTGGTCAGGTTGATGCGCTTGCGTGCCATGCCCCACCCTCCCGGCCCCGCGTCCGGGGATCAAGCACGCGCAGGGCGTCTCAACCGCCGCGCACGAGCAGGCGGGCGAGGCGGGGCCGCAGCGGCAGGAAGGCGCGGTAGGCCGCCTCGGCGACGGGCAGCACGGGCGGGAGCCGCGCGATCAGGCCGAGCCAGCGCCAGCCCGGCAGCACGCTCCAGAGCCGGGCGAAGGCGGCGGCCCCCGAGCGCAGCCGCCCGTCCGCGTCGCGGACGTGGAAGCGGCGGCGCGCCGCCGCGCGGTCGAGGCCGGGGCCGAGCCCTTGGTCGGGTCCGAGTTCTTGGCCGGGTCCAAGGTCTTGGCCGGGGCTGAATTCTTGGCCGGGCGCATCCGGCGCCACGTCGACGAAGGCGATGCGCTCGGCGCCGCGGCAGCGGCGATAATGCCCGATCTCGGCCCGGCAGAGCGGGCAGGCGCCATCGTAATAGACGGTCAGCGTCGCGTCTTGCACCGGAAAACCTCGCCGCTTTGATACCGGCGAGATAGGGCTTTCGGGGGTCGTCGGCAGCGCGTCCGGACGCCGCGACCACGAGGCAGGCCGGCCCTGCATCGGAGGGTTCGACGGTCCGAGCCCGCCCGAGAAGGAGGCCGGCACGAGGGCGGGCACCGGGCGTCCAGGCCGGCAAGGGCGGACGGCGCGCGGATCGTCCGGGCTTGCTGCCGTCCTGCGGTTCACCATGTCCCGGTTCGTGTCCCCCCGGTTCGCATCGCGGGCCGCGATGCCCCGAGCGCGCAGGAACCTGCACCGTGCCGCACTACTTCTTCAACATCCGGATCGGCTCCGACTGGGTCGCCGACCCGGACGGGACGGTCTTGCCGGACGCCGACGCGGCCTGGGAGACGGCCCGCGACACGATCCTGGCCGCCCTGCGCGCGGGACCGGACCAGGGCCGGCTGATGGCCGCGAGCCTCGTCGTCACCGATGCGGAGGGCGAGGTCGTGCTGGAATTCCCGTTCGCGGAAGCCGTGCCCCTGGAGCCCGGCTCGGACGGGACCGTCCACTGATCAACGCTCGGGATCGACGCCCGCCGCGCCCTTCTTCCGCAGCGGCCGCGTCACGCGCTCACCGGCCGCGACGAAGCCGGCCGCGGCGCAGAAGGCCCGCAGGTCCGGCTGGTCCGGCGGCATCAGCAGGTCCATCGCGTCGCATCCGGCGACGCGCGCGGCCTGAGCGGCGGCCTTGAGCAGCAGGCGGCCGAGGCCGCGCCGGCGATCCCCGGGGGCGACGAGGAGCGTGGTGATCTGCGCGCTCGGCGCGGCGGCGGTCAGGGTCCGGTACCAGTGCAGCACGACGAGCCCGCCCGGCGGGCCCCACTCGACCGCGACGAGGACGGCGCCGTGGTCCCCGCGCAGGGCCTCGATCCGCTCCGCGAGGTCCCGGACGGCGTCCCCGCGGCCCGCGATGCCGAGCAGCGCGGCGAGACCGGGCGCGTCGGCGGCGGCCGCCGCGCGGATCTCCAGTCCGTACCGTCGGCTCAAGCCCGGCTCCCGCTCTGCGCCGCCCGTGAGCGATCTTCCAGGCGGGCTCGCGTTGGCCTGCCAACACGAGCCCGCTTAAAGCATTTTCCAGTAAGGTGGACGCCGGCTCACGCGAAGAAACCGCTCTCGCCCTTCAAGCCGCGCGGGCTCCGGCGCACCCTCTCGCCCCGCCGACCGCCGATTGCGACTTCGACCCGCCGCGCTCCTCCGCACCGGTTCCGACGCCCTCGGCCTCGTGACCGAGCGCGCTCGCCATCAACCGAGCACGCCTCGCCCAGAGGTCACGCTCCTCGATCAACCGCTCGGCACGCGCGTGGCTTGCGGCGAGCGCGACGCGCAGATCGTCCAAGTCATTGCGCAGATCGGTCGTGCGCTGCCGCTCATCGGCGAGCGCCGCCTTGAAGACGGCGAGTGCGGCCACCGATGCCGTGCTCGGCTCCACGCTCCCGGCCTGGAAGGGCTGCGGCGTCCCGGCGGCGGCTTCTCCGGCGGGACGAAGCGATGGGGATGTCGATGCGGCCTGGCCCGGCCACGCAAGTTCCGCCCTGACGCGATCGACGTCGAATGCGCCGACGCCGGAGGCGTCGGCCGGGGCTACTGAGGCGGGGCCGGCGGCGGCCGGCTGGATTTCCTCCTCCAGGATCAGGCTGTGCAGGGCAGTGAAGATCTGGTCGCCGTCCAGGCGCGCAAGATCGAACCCGCTATCCGCGGCCAGGCTGTGCCAGAGCGCGTGTCCGGTTGCGGATTGGCCGACGAAGGCCATCGACCAGTTCGGGAAACCGCGGCTTTCGGCCGGCCCGCACTGCAGCACGGTCACGTCGGTATGGCGCTCGTCGCGTTGGATGCGCTCGAAGGTGGCCTCCACCGCGCGACGGGGGCCCTCCAGCACCTGCGCGAAGGCGCCCGCGTTGAACATCAGCGCCCCCGTCACGTCGACCTTCGCGTTGTTGCGCTGGGACGTTTCCAGGATCTGGATCACCGCCGCGGCGATCTCGCTCTCGGAGCCCCGCAGCAGGTTCTTGCTGGCGTAAACGAGACGATAGAGGCTGGTCACGGCATGGCTCCGAAGGATCAGGGCTTTGGTCAGGCGGCGTTCCGTGCGGCCGTCAGGAGCGCCAGGATGTCCGAGGCCGGGATGGGCTTGCTCAGGAAGTAGCCCTGCATGTCCGTGCAGCCCTCGGCTCGGATACACTGCATCTGGTCGGCGGTCTCGACGCCTTCGGCAACGGTGGTCATGCCGAGGCTCCTGCCGAGCCCGGCGATCGCCCGGATGATCGCGTTGCCGTCCGGTCTGCCCGAGAGGTCGCTGACGAACGAGCGGTCGATCTTGATCTTGTCGAACGGGAACGAACGCAGGTAGCTCAGCGACGAGTACCCGGTGCCGAAGTCGTCCATCGAGACGCGGATGCCGAGGTCGCGCAGCCGATGCAGCGTCTGGAGCGTGGTCTCGCTCTCCTGCAGCAGGACGCCCTCGGTGATCTCCAGTTCGAGCCTGCGGGCATCGAGCCCCGCGGTCGCGAGGGCGGACACGATCATCTCCACGAGGCGCTCGCTCTTGAACTGGGCGGGCGAGAGGTTGACCGCGACCGAGACCGTCGACGGCCAGGTCGCGGCATCCCGGCAGGCCTGCCGCAGCACCCACTCTCCGATGGACACGATCAGACCGATCTCTTCGGCGAGCGGGATGAAGTCGAGGGGCGAGACCATCCCGCGCACCGGATGCCGCCAGCGGATCAGCGCCTCGCAGCCGACGAGCTGGTTGGTCTCCAGGTTGAGCTGTGGCTGGTAGTGCAGCTCGAACTCGCGCCGGGCGAGGGCTTGGCGCATGTCGAGCTCGAGTGCGCGTCGCGCCCGCATGCGTGCATTCATGCTCGGCTCGAAGGAACGGAACGTGCCTCGTCCGTCGATCTTGGCCCTGTAGAGCGCCAGATCGGCGTTCTTGAGAAGCGTGCCGGCATCGGCGGCATCCGTCGGGGCGAGGGCGATGCCGACGCTGCAGCCGATGCTGATGAGATGTCCCTCGACGATGTAGGAGCGGCCGACGAGGTCGATGATGCGCCGTGCCAGGGCCTGCGGGTTCGCGGGACTGCTGACGCCGGCCTGGACGATCACGAACTCGTCGCCGCCGATGCGGGCCACCGTGTCGACGGGCCTCAAGGTCGAGCGCAGGCGGTCGGCGACGATTTTCAGGAGTGCGTCACCGATCGGGTGGCCGAGGGTGTCGTTGATGGGCTTGAAGCGGTCCAGATCGATCAGCAGCACCGCGCAGGCTTCCCCCCGGCGCAGACGCTCCAGCGCCTGGTCGAGGCGCTCGCGCAGGTGCAGGCGGTTGGGCAGGCCGGTCAGCGGGTCCAGGCGGGCCATCTCGGCCGCGTCGGCCTCGGCGACCTTGCGCGCGCTCACATCCGCGATGGTCGCCGCCCAGCCTCCCCCGATCACCGGATAGAGGCCCACCTCCACGAACCGCTCCCGCACGGACAGCTCCAGCGAGACCGGACTGCCTTGCCTCACGGCATGGTGAAGCCGGGCCAGGGTCGCGCGCCCGGATCGTTGCAGATGGGATCGCACGGCATGCAGGATCCGCCGAACCGGCCAGGTCTCGACGGACCGCAGGTCCGGCAGGCCAAGGAGGCACCGGGCTTGGCGGGTGCAGAGGATCACCCGTCCGGCGCCGTCAACCAGCAGGAGGCCCGGCTGAACCGCGTTGAGGTAGGGCGTCAGGTCAGGGGCGGAGGCCGGGTGTGGTCTCGATGCGCGTGCGGTGGCGGCTTCGTCGATAAGGGGGCGACCCAGACGTGAGACGGCGGACATAGATGTGCGATCTCGCTCAGCCATGAAGCGCCTATGGAAACCTTAAGCGCGATCCAAGCTTCACTAATGCCTCCAGAACATTGATAATTTGTAAAACACGGTCGTCGCTGACCTAATTTGCCAGATCAAGGAATATGAGTATTAGAATTTACGTCGATCATTAGCGTAAGGGATATATAAATTTTCTTTTCATGGAGCATCGTCCAGCCAAGCAGATGCCCGCTCGCGTGAAGAAAATCCGACCACGCAAGGAATCCGGAGCGGTTTCATGACCCGAAGATCATGGACATGGTTCCAGCCTGCAGATGGGCGACGCGGCGCCAGCCCCGACCAAAGCTCTTCCGTCACTGCGGACCGCGTTCGCGCGCTGAAGGTTTGCGGCTCGCTGACGAGGATGTCCGGTGCCCCGCGCTTCGTCGACGATCGCACGGAATCCGCTGGAAATCGAAAACCCGTCGGACCCGTCGGAACGATCCGTATTTCTCTCGGGAACACGGAATGAATCGTGGCGGAAGGGGTGGGATTCGAACCCACGGTGGAGTCGCCCCCACGGCGGTTTTCAAGACCGCTGCCTTAAACCACTCGGCCACCCTTCCGGAGGATCGGCTTGTAGCGGAGTTCGCGCCGGGCGGACACACGGAAAATCGGGTCAGGGCCTGAGGCGGGCGAGGCGGGCGAGGAGGGTGCGGTCGTGGAGGACGGCCATGCGCTCCTTGGACGAAAGCCAGGCGCGGGTCTCGTCGATGGTCTCGGCCTCGACGACCTTGGCCTGGGCCAGCGCGTGATCGCGGTCGATCCGGCCGCGGGGGCGCGGCGCGGCTGCGGGGAGCATGCGGATATGAGCCGCGGCGAAGGCCGGGTCGGCATGAAGGGCGCAGAGGGCGTCCGCCGCGTCGAGGCCGTGCGCGGCGTTGCGGGCGGCGAGCTGGCCGGCGCGGGTCGCGATCGCCGGCGGGTCGCGCTCCTCCGGGGTCATCAGCAGGCCGCGGCGCTTCAGGGCGAGGCCGAGGGCCAGTTGCCCGCTCGCCCAGGAGATCGGGATCGCCAGCACGAGGCCGAGGATCGTCGGCGACATCCACAGGAACAGCGAGGTGGCGATGGCGATGGCGGCGACGCCCGAGACCAGCCCCAGCACGGTGTGCCAGCAGTGGCGGCGGACGATGTCGGAGAGCGGGATCGAGCCGTCGTCGCGCCGCTGCGGGTTCCAGCCGGTGTCGCGGCCCACAAGGATGCCGAACACGGAGCCCGACTGGATCACCATCGCGATCGGCGCGATCAGCGCCGAGAGCAGGATCTCGATGAGGCCGGAGAGCAGCAGCCGGCCCGCGCCGCCGCAGGCTCGCCGCACGGGCGCATCGATCAGCGCAACGGCAAGTCCCAGGAATTTCGGGGCGAGCAGGATGGCCATGGTCAGCCCGAAGAGCTGGAGCGCGCGCACGGGATCGAAGCGCGGGAACACCGGGTAGAACCCGAGCTCGCTGGTGAAATATTCCGGGCGGACATAGGCGGTCTGGAGCACCAGCGCGATGCCGACCACGAGCTGGCACAGCCAGAACGGCGACGCGGCGTAGCCCGCGATGCCGGTGGCGAAGTGCTGGCGCGAGGCGGGGTTCAGGCTCGCGGCCCCGATGATCCGCGCGTGCTGGAGGTTGCCCTGCGCCCAGCGCCGGTCGCGGACCGCCACGTCGATCAGCGAGGGCGGGCTCTCCTCGTAGGAACCGGGCAGGGTGGGGAGCATGGTCACCGCCCAGCCGGCGCGGCGGATGAGCGCCGCCTCGACGAAGTCGTGGCTCAGCACGTGGCCGCCGAAGGGCGGCTTGCCGGGCAGGTCAGGCAGGCCGCAAGCCTGCGCGAAGGCCCGCGTGCGGATGATCGCGTTGTGGCCCCAGTAGTTGCCGTCGCGGCCCGACCAGTGGCTTAAGCCCGCGGCGATGACCGGCCCGTAGATCCGGGCGGCGAATTGCTGCACCCGGGCAAACAACGTGTTGCGGTTGATGATGAGCGGCAGCGTCTGGACGATGCCGGCATCGGGGTCGGCCTCCATCGCGCCGGCCAGCCGCACCACGGCATCGCCGGTCATCAGGCTGTCGGCGTCGAGCACCAGCATGTGGTCGTAGGAGGCCCCCCAGCGGGTGACGAAGTCGCCGATGTTGCCGGCCTTGCGGTGGTGGTTCTCGGGCCGGTGGCGGTAGTACAGGCGCGCGTCGGTCCCGAGCCGGGCGCGCAGGGCCAGGAAGGCGCGCTCTTCGGCGATCCAGGCGTCGGGTCGGGTCGAGTCCGAGAGCACGAACCAGTCGAAGGCGGGGCCGAGCCCCGTGGCGTCGACCGCCTCGCGCATCGCCTCGATGGCGGCGAAGGTGCGCGCGGTGCCCTCGTTGTAGACCGGCATCAGGATGGCGGTGCGGGTGGAGAGTCCCGTCGGCACCGGCGGCAGCCGCGGACGGCCGAGCAGCACGGCAAAGCCCAGGATCGCACTGGTGAAGGCCAGCGCGATCCAGGAGAAGGTCAGCAGGAACAGCGCGACGAGCGCGTACTGCAGCGCGGTGGGCGAGCCGGAGACCGAGACGGTCTCGTACATCTGCCAGCCGCCATGGGCCGTGAGCAGGGCGGCGGCGCCGAAGACGAAGGTGCGGGCGGCCCGGGGGCGGGGATGGAGCCGGGCCGGCCGGTGCCCGGCGACGGGGTCCCAGGCGGAGAGGTCCTGCACCGGCATCGCCAGCGGCGCCTCCGCCGGCATCGCCGCCGGGAGGCCGTCCGGATCCGGATCGCCCGCGGGCGCGTCGGACCGGGCCGCGGCGGGGAGGGTGGCGGAATCGTCCATGCGCACGGCCAAGAAGGGAACCTCGGATCGAAGGTAAGCTCAGGGGGTCCAGCGGTAGAGCCAGGTCTCGGTGACCGCGCGCCCGGCCCGCCGGAGGGCGAGGCGCAGCTCGCTCGCGCGCTCGCCGCCCGGGTCGAGCTCGAAGGCGACCCGGACGGTCTCGCGTTCCGGGTAGCTGAAAAGCTGCCGGCGGGCGATGGTGCCGGGGCCGGCCGACAGGGCGATGTCGAGGCCGCCCTCGGCAAACAGCCCCGCGCCGGTGAAGTCCACCAGGAACAGGCGCCGCGTGCCGGAGCTGCCGCGCCCGCTGCGGCTGCCCGTCACCGTCGCGACGGGATCGGTGCCGGGCGCGGGGAGCGGCGGCTGCCAGCACCAGTGCTGGCGATAGCGGAACGTGGTCTCGCCCCCCGCCGCCACGGCCTCCTTCGGGCGCCAGTAGGCCAGCACGTTCTCGTTGAGCTCGGCATCGCTCGGGATCTCGATCAGCGTCACCGCGCCGGCGGCCCAGGCGTCGCCCGGCTCCAGCCAGAGGGAGGGACGCCACTCCCAGTGCTGCACGTCGTCCGCGAAGGCGTCGTAGGCGCGCACCCGCTGCGTCAGCCCGAAGCCCTTCGGGTTCTCGTCCAGGAAGGACGAGACCTGCAGGGTGTCGGGGTTGCGCACCGGGCGCCAGATCGCCTCCCCGGCGCCGTTGCGGATCTGCAGCCCGTCGGCGGAGAAGGCCGCGGCCCGCGCGTCGTCCACGCCGCGCCGGTCCAGGGGGCCGAACAGGGAGCTCGCCTGCATGCCGCCGAGCCCGAGGTGGTCGAGCGCCTTGCGGGCGAAGACGGTCGTCTCGACGTCGGCGGTGGAGGCCTCCGTGCCGGGCCGGAGGACCATGCGCAGCGCCCCCGAGGCGGAATCGGAATCGATCAAGGCGTGCAGGACGAGGGCGCCGCCGCCCGTCGGGCGCTCGATGAACACCGCCCGGAACAGCGGGAACTCCTCCCCGCGGGCATCGGCCGGGCGCAGGGTCAGCGCGCGGGCGTTGATGCCGAAGCCCTGGCCCCTGGCGATCAGGCGGAAGAACGAGGCGCCCTGGAACACCGCGAAGTCGGAAAGCCCGGCCTCGCCGGGAAAGCGTGCGCGCAGGCGAAAGCCGGAGAAACCCGGGTCCTCGGCGAAGTCCGGCAGCGCCGGGCCGGCGGTCTCGAACGCCGCCGGATCGTAGGCGAGGGGCCGGACTTGCCCCCCCTCCACCAGGAACAGCGCGACGCGCCCCGTGAAGATCGCGCCGCGGTGCAGCGGCTCGACCGCGAAGCCGAGGTCGTCGCCCTCCCAGATCGCGGCGCCGGGCCTGACCCGGATGGCGCCGTACTGCTCGCGGCTGAGGCCCTTGAGCGCGGCGGGCAGGTCGTCGGTGCGCGGTGCCGCGTAGGCGGCCTTGGCGAAGGCGCGGGCGAGGTCCGGCACGGTGGCCGCGTCGAAGGGCGCGCCGGCAGCCGGCAGGGTGGGGGCGTCCTGCGCGCGCGCCGGGCCGATCCGCAGCCCGGTGCCGGCGAGGAGGCCGCCGGCGGCCGCGAGGCGGATCAGGTCGCGGCGGGTGTGATCGCGTGATCCGGCAAAGCCCGGGTCGCGGGCGGCGTTCGGGGCGGAGCGGGGCTCGGTCGGCAGCGTCGTGCCCTCGTGCGGGAGTATCGTCCCCCCGGCCGGCTGGCCGGGGATCGGCGGAAACGGCGAGACCGCGGAAACGGTTCGTCCGGAAAACAGTCCGTCCGGAAACAGTTCGCAACGATCACGCCTCCTCTACCATCCCCGCGCCTGAACCCGGGGTTAAAGGCGTCGGCCACGCCGCGCGCCGAACCAGTTCGCTGGGCGGCACGGCATTTTGCGTGGCGCGCGCGATCGGCTAACGCATCCCCGAACGCGGCCGTGCGCAGAGACTTAAGGCGGGCGGCCCGTCGGCGACGGCGACGCGCCCCGAGGAGTCCAGGCGATGACCACAGCAGACGATGTGCGGCGCAGCCTGACGGCGATCGTGCTCGCGGCGGGCAAGGGCACGCGGATGCGTTCCGACCTGCCGAAGGTGCTGCACCGGCTGGCCGGCCGGAGCATGCTCGGCCACGTGCTCGCCGCGGTCCAGGCCGCGGGCGCCGCGCGCATCGCCGTGGTGGCCGAGCCCGGTCGCGACGACGTCGCCCGCGAGATCGCCGCGCTCGCGCCGGGCTCCGACGTCTATCCGCAGGTCGAGCGCCTCGGCACGGCGCACGCGGTGCTCGCCGCCCGCGCGGCGCTGGGGGCGGGCGACGACGTGATCGTCGCGTTCGCCGACACGCCGCTGGTCAGCGGCGAGACCCTGGCGCGGCTGCGCGCGCCGCTGGCCGACGGGGCCGCCGTGGCGGTGCTCGCCTTCGAGACCGACCATCCGGAGGGCTACGGCCGGGTGCTGACCGAGGGGGGGCGGGTGCTGGCGATCCGCGAGGAGAAGGATGCGAGCCTCGACGAGCGCCGGGTGCGCCTGTGCAATGCCGGGCTGATGGCGCTCGCGGGCGCCCACGCGCTTTCGCTGCTGACGCGGATCGGCAACGACAACGCAGCCGGCGAGTACTACCTGCCCGACGCCGTGGCGCTGGCCGTCGGCGACGGCCTGCCCGTCGCGGTGGTGCCGGTGGCGGAAGCGGAGGCGCAAGGGGTCAACGACCGGATGCAGCTCGGGGTGGCGGAAGCCGCGATCCAGGCGCGCCTGCGCCGCCTCGCGCAGCTCGGCGGCGCGACGCTGATCGCCCCCGAGACGGTCTTCCTCAGCCACGACACGATCCTCGGGCGGGACGTCCTGGTCGAGCCGCACGTGGTGTTCGACACCGGCGTGCGGGTCGACGACGGTTGCGTCGTCCACGCCTTCTGCCACCTCAAGGACGTGCGGCTGGAGGCGGGCTCCCGCGTCGGCCCGTTCGCGCGCCTGCGCGGCGGCGCGGTGCTGGAGCCCGGCGCCGCCATCGGCAACTTCGTCGAGGTGAAGAACGCCCGGCTCGGCCCCGGCGCCAAGGCCGCCCACCTGACCTATCTCGGCGACGCCGAGATCGGGGGACGCGCCAACATCGGGGCCGGCACTATCACCTGCAACTACGACGGCGTCTCGAAGCACCGCACGGTGATCGGCGCGGGCGCCTTCATCGGCTCGAACGCGGCGCTCGTCGCCCCCGTCAGCATCGGCGCCGGCGCCTTCGTCGCCTCGGGCTCGGTGATCACCGAGGACGTGCCCGACGGCGCGCTCGCCGTCGCCCGCGGGCGCCAGGCGGTCAAACCCGGCTGGGCGGAGACCAAGCGGACGGCGCTGAAGGCGGACAACGCAGCTCGACCCGTAAAACCTTAACCAAGCCTGGGGTTTGTCGCAGGACCTTCGAGTCCACGGTGAAGGACTGCGCCGGTCCTCCTGTCGCGCCGCGCGCCGCGAATCCGGTCGGGGCTGGCCCTGCGCCGCCTCGATCCGATACAAGCCGGGGCCACGGCGGCCACCCGACGGTCCCCTGGGCGCCGGGGTGCCGCCTGGCGGCGAAGCGGTTCGGCGACACGAGAGACATCCACCATGTGCGGCATCGTCGGCATCGTCGGGAACGGAGCGGTGGCGGGCCCGCTGGTCGAGGCTCTGCGCCGCCTCGAATACCGCGGCTACGATTCGGCCGGCATCGCCACGCTGGAGCACGGGCGGCTGGAGCGGCGGCGGGCGTCGGGCAAGCTCGTCAACCTCGAGGCGCGCCTGCGCGAGGCGCCGCTCGGCGGTTCGATCGGCATCGGCCACACCCGATGGGCGACGCACGGGCGCCCGAACGAAACCAACGCCCACCCGCACGCCACCGCGCGGCTCGCCGTCGTCCACAACGGCATCATCGAGAATTTTCGCGCGCTGAAGGCCGAGCTCGAGGCGAAGGGCGTCCGCTTCGAGAGCGAGACCGACACCGAGGTCGTGGCGCAACTCGTCAGCCACGCGATGGACCAGGGCCTCGGCCCGGTCGAGGCGGTGGCCGAGACCCTGCCGCGCCTGCGCGGCGCCTTCGCGCTCGGTTTCCTGTTCTCCGGCTACGACGACCTGCTGATCGGCGCCCGCCACGGCGCGCCGCTGGCCATCGGCTACGGCCGGGCCGAGACCTATCTCGGCTCGGACGCGCTCGCGCTCGCGCCCTTCACCGACGCGCTGACCTACCTGGAGGAGGGCGACTGGGCGATCCTGTCGCGCGAAGGCGCCGAGATCCGCGACATCCACGGGACCACCGTCGCGCGCCCGCGCCAGACGATCGCCACGCAGGCCTACCGGATCGACAAGGGCAACCACCGCCACTTCATGGCGAAAGAGATCCACGAGCAGCCGGAGGTGGTGGGGCGCACGCTCAGCCACTACGTCGACCTCGCCGCCGGCCGCGTCGCGCTGCCCGAGGCCCTGCCGTTCGACTTCGCCAAGCTGACCCGCATCTCCATCACCGCCTGCGGCACCGCCTTCTATGCCGGGCTCGTCGCCCGCTACTGGTTCGAGCGGATCGCGCGCCTGCCGGTGGAGATCGACGTGGCCTCGGAGGCCCGCTACCGCGAGGCGCCGCTGGAGCGCGACGGGCTGACGCTGGTGATCTCGCAATCGGGCGAGACCGCCGACACGCTGGCCAGCTTGCGCTACGCCAAGGCGCAAGGCCAGCACACGCTCTGCGTCGTCAACGTGCCGACCTCGACGATCGCGCGGGAATCCTCCGTCGTGCTGCCGACGCTGGCCGGCCCCGAGATCGGGGTCGCCTCGACCAAGGCGTTCTCCTGCCAGCTTACCGTGCTGCTGTGCCTGGCCATCGCCGCGGGGCGGGCACGCGGCACGATCGACGCCGCGGAGGAGCGCCGCCTCGTCGACGCGCTGATCACCGTGCCGGGCCTGATGGCCGACGCGCTCGGCCGCGAGGGCGAGATCGAGGGCCTCGCCCGCGAGCTCTCGAAGGCGCGCGACGTGCTCTATCTCGGCCGCGGCACCAGCTACCCGATGGCGCTGGAGGGCGCGCTGAAGCTGAAGGAGATCAGCTACATCCACGCGGAAGGTTACGCGGCGGGCGAGCTCAAGCACGGCCCGATCGCACTGATCGACGAGAACGTGCCGGTGATCGTCGTCGCCCCCCACGACGCGGTGTTCGAGAAGACCGTGTCGAACATGCAGGAGGTGGCCGCCCGCGGCGGCCGGATCGTGCTGATCGGCGACGCCAAGGGCGCGGCCGAGCACGGCCTCGACACGATGGCGACGGTGACGATGCCAGACCTCGACGCCACGGTCGCGCCGATCGTCTACGCGGTGCCGATCCAGCTCGTCGCCTACCACACCGCCGTCTTCATGGGGAAGGACGTCGACCAGCCGCGCAACCTCGCCAAATCCGTGACAGTGGAGTAGGCGGCCGGCGAGCCCCCCGGCCTCAGATCACGGCTTCGATCAGTCCGAGCGTCCGTGCCTCCTCGGCCTCGATGTACCAGTTTGACGGCGCGCGCTGCAGCACCTCGTCCATCGTCACCTGCGACCCGTGGACGAGGTTGGCGAAGCCCTCGTTCTGGATCGCGATCGAGCACTCGATCTCGTGCAGGGTCGCCCTGACCGTGGCGATGCAGGTGGTGAGCGGGCCGTTGATCGTCAGCTCCTTGGCGAGCTTGCGCTCGTGGATCATCAGCCGGGTTCCCCGGGTGAGGTAGCGGTTGTGCCGGGCAAAGAAGCTCATGAAGGTCGTCCCGGCCGAGTAGATCGCCGCCTTGCCGAGGAAGACGTAGCGGTGGTCCGGGTTCATCGCGCTCCGGAAGCGGATGTCCTCGCCCATCATCCGCGCCACCTCCGGATCGCCGCCCAGCGTGGTCAGTTCGACGATGACGCGGTTCTCGTGCGTGGCCTCGGTGAGCTGCCGCCGAAAGTCCCGGTACATGTCGTCATCGACCGTTCCGGCGAGGAGGATGACGGGGGCCTTGAAGGCGGAGGCCGAAAGCGTCGTCGTATCCATGAAGGCTCCTGGCCCGGGGATGGGGTGACGGTCCGCGTGCCGGGCCCCACAACCCCTCGCACAACCCCGTGCCGGGCCGTTCGTTCATGCCGAAGGGGCTTGGTCACCGAAAAGCCCGGTGAGCGTTCGCGCCGCGGCCACGCGCTCCGCCGGGGACAGGACGGCCGAGGAGATGCCGGCGTCGAGGCCCGATGCGCTCGGCCGACGCGCTCGCCGCGAGCCGGAGAATGGCCGGGGCCGGCGCATCCGTGCGGGAAGAGGGGGCCGCCGTCCGCATAAGGATCTCATAAAGATCGGACGGGTCCGTATTAGGCCGGACGCGAGTTCGATCCTCGGAGGAAGTGTGGTTTTCCGGCAGGACGGGGCGGATTTATGCGTCGCCGGATGCATCTAACGATTGCATTTCTGTTGTGCACGGTTCAATAGCGCATCATCGGCATCCCCGACCGACCCCGACGGCTCCGGAGCAGTCCCGATGATGAGGAAGGCGGAACAGAAGAAACCCACCGGTGCCGACCACAGCGTCGGCAGCCGCATCGCGCTGCTGCGGACCGCCCGCGGCATGAGCCAGACCGCCCTCGGGCAGGCCCTCGGGGTCAGCTTCCAGCAGGTCCAGAAATACGAGAAGGGCCGCAACCGGGTCGGTGCCGGCCGTCTCCAGACGATCGCCGACCATCTCGGCGTCCCGGTCTCGACCTTCTTCGAGGACGAGTCCGACGAGGCCCGGCCGCTCGACGAATCCGCGAGCCTGTCCTTCCTCGGCCTCGCCGGCGCCGCCGAGTTGCTGAGGGCCTACGCCGCGATCTCCGACGCGCAGATGCGGCGCGACGTGCTCGCGGTCGTCAAGTCCGCCGCCCGGCTCGCGCGGGCCGGCGACCCGGCCGGGGTCTCCGACGCGGCCTGAAGCCGGCCGGGCCGCGCTCGCCGACAGGCCGTGATCCGCCTATCTTCCCGAGCGCGGCCCATGCCGGGCTCGCCCAGAGAGGGAGGATTCGATGATCCGTACCGTCCGCAGCGGCTTTGCCGCAAAATCGCCGGCCGCAAAATCGCCGGCCGCACTGAGCCTCGCCGCCATCGCGCTGTCCGCCCTCGTCTCGGGCGCGTCGGTTGCCGCCGAGGGCATGGCGTACACGGCCGCGATGACGGGCGCGAGCGAGGTGCCCGCCAACGACGCCAAGGGCACCGGCGCGGTCAGCGCGACCTACGACCCGGCGAGCAAGACGCTCACCTGGAAGGGTAGCTATGACGGGCTCACCGGCCCCGTGACGGCCGCGCATTTCCACGGTCCCGCCGCGGCCGGCGACAACGCCGGCGTGCTGATTCCGGTGACCGCCGCGGCGAGCCCGTTCGAGGGCTCGGCCAAGATCGACGACGCCAAGGCCGCCGATCTCGCCGCGGGCAAGCTCTACGTCAACATCCACACCGCCGCGAACCCGAAGGGCGAGATCCGCGGACAGGTGATGCGGGCGCCGTAGCCCCTTTCCGGCGCGCCCCCGCTTCTGTAGGCCGCTCGCCACGGGCGGCATGCGGAGGCGGGCGGTGAAGCAGGTGGAGGCCATCATCGCCTGGACGCCGTCGCGCTGGGCGGACCTGCGCCCCGACACCGCGGGGCAGGTCGCGGTGCTGCCGTTGCCCGACGCGGACGGCGCGGCCAAGCGGTTCATGATGCGCGCCGGCGCGCGTTCCCCGGCCCTCCACGACCTGTCGGAGGAGGGCCGGATCGCGCGGCTGTTCATCGACTTCCAGACCCTGGTGGTGCGCGACGGGCTCGACCCGCAGGCCGTGCACCGGGCGTTCCTCGCCATCGACGAGTACCGCTTCCGCATCGCCCCCGACACGGAGGGCGCGGAGTTCGAGGACCCGCCGGAGGAGGATTGACGGGTTCGATCGTCGCCTGCCAACGGCGTCGTGATCGGGAAAAAGCCGGCGCCGCGCCGGCGCCGCCCTAACTGACATCCGGCCTGCCTCGCGCCACGGAGCCTCCCTCGATGCCCCCTTCGCCTCATGGCCTGTCCCGCCGCGCCCTCGTCGCCGCCGCGGGCCTGATACCGTTCGCCCAGACCCTCTCCGCCGTGGAGGCGGGGCTGATCCGCCGGCCGATCCCATCGTCCGGCGAGATGCTGCCGGTGCTCGGCATCGGCACCTCGCGCCGCTACGAGGTGGAGCCGACGCCCGACAAGATCGCGCCGCTGAAGGAGGCCGTCGAGCGATTCGTGGCGCTCGGCGGCTCGGTGATCGACACCGCCCCGAGCTACGGCACGGCGGAGGAGGTGCTCGGCTTCATCCTCCCCGAAGGGTCCTTGCGCGAGAAGGTGTTCCTGGCAACCAAGGTGGACACGACGGGCAGGGCGGCGACGCGGGCCGAGTTCGACCGCTCGCTGACGCGGATGAAGGTCGGGACCATCGATCTCGTGGCGGTGCACAACCTGATCGACACGGCCGAGAACCTTGCGGTGCTGCGCGACCTCAAGGCCGAGGGCAAGATCCGCTACGTCGGGGTCACGGTCTGGCGCGACGGGCAGTTCGACGGGCTGGAGGAGGTAATGCGCCGCGAGACCCTCGACGCGATCCAGGTCAACTACGCGATCGACAACCGCGAGGCCGCCGCGCGCATCCTGCCGCTCGCCGCCGACCGCGGGCAGGCGGTGATGGTCAACGTCCCGTTCGGGCGCGACCGGCTGTTCAAGGCGGTGCAGGGCAAGGCGGTGCCCGACTTCGCCAAGGGCTTCGGCTGCGCGACCTGGCCGCAATTCTTCCTGAAATACGTCCTCGGCCATCCGGCCGTGACCTGCCCGATCCCCGGCATGGCCAAGGCGGCCTACGTCGAGGACAACCTCGCCGCCGCCCGCGGACGCCTGCCCGATCCGGCCGAGCGGAAACAGATGGAGGCCTTCATCGATGCGCTCTGACCTCTTGGACCTCACCCGTCGCGCCGCGCTCGTCGCCGGCATCGCGTTCCTGAGCGTGCCCGCCATGGCGCAGGAAACACCCAGAAAGATCCGGATCGGCGTGATCGGCTCGGGCAACATCGGCGGCACGATCGGCACCCTCTGGGTGAAGGACGGGCACGAGGTGATGTTCTCCTCCCGCCATCCCGAGAGCCTGAAGCCGATGATCGAGGGCCTGGGCGACAAGGCCAGGGCCGGCACGCCCGAGGAGGCGATCGCCTTCGGCGACGCGGTGTTCGTGGCGGTGCCCTACAAGGCCTATCCGGAGCTCTCGAAGTCCTACGCGGAATCGCTCAAGGGCAAGGTCGTGCTGGACGCGGGCAACGCCACCAAGGCGCGCGACGGCGAACTCTACGACGAGGTCCAGGCCAACGGCATCGGCGCGACCTCGGAGAAGTACTTCCCTGGCGCCAAGCTGGTGCGGGCGTTCAACGCGGCGAGCTCCAAGGTCTTCGCCAAGGCGGGCGCCGACGGCGGCAGGGACCGGGCGGGCGGACGCATGGCGATCCCGATCGCCGGCGACGATCGGGCCGCCCTGACGGTCGCCGAGGGCCTGGTGCGCGATGCCGGCTTCGACCCGGTGGTGGTCGGCGGCCTCAAGGATGCCGCCAGGTTTGCCATGGGCTCGCCCGGCTTCGGCCACGAGCAGACCGCGCCGGAACTGCGCAAGACGCTCGGGCTGACGCCGTGAGGGCGGTCGCGACGCGACGCCCGTTCCGCACGCGGGTCCCTGCCGGACGCGCGTTCCCTCCCCCCTCTGCGGGGGAGGGTGGCCCCCGTGAGGGGGTCGGGAGAGTGGCGGCGCGGCGGTGGCGAATATGGCTGGCGGCACCACCTCTCCGGCTGCGGCGTTCCCCTCTCCCGACCCCTGCCGACGCAGGGGCCACCCTCCCCCGCGGAGGGGGGAGGGCGTGCGCGACGTTCGTTCCCGCGCGATCCGTGGAGACGACAACTCCCGAACGGATGAGGGGAGCCGGGTCCGCGACCGGGCCGAACGCCCGATGATGCCTGCCTCAAGGCCCGCGGCGGCGGCCGCGTCCGAAAACCCCTTCGCCCGCCTGATCGGCGTCCGGCCCGGGGAGGGGCCGGCGCTGGCGTGGTCCTGGGCCTACATCTTCTCGATCCTGGCGGCCTATTACGTGCTGCGGCCGATCCGCGACCAGATGGGGGTGGCCGGCGGCATCGAGAACCTGCCCTGGCTGTTCACAGCGACGCTCGTCGGCATGCTCGCGCTCAACCTGCCCTTCGCATGGCTGGTCAAGCGCATGCCGCGGGCGCGCTTCGTGCCGCTGACCTACCGCTTCTTCGCGAGCAACATCCTGCTCTTCGCGCTGACGCTCTACCTCGCGCCGCCGGACTGGGAGGTGTGGATCGGGCGGGTGTTCTTCGTCTGGCTATCGATCTTCAACCTGTTCGTGGTGTCGATCTTCTGGGCGACGATCGTCGACGTGTTCTCGACCGAACAGGGCAAGCGCCTGTTCGGCTTCATCGCGGCGGGCGCGACGCTCGGCGCCATCGCCGGCTCCGCCACCACGGCGCTGCTCGCCAGGAACGTGCCCACCTGGGGCCTGATGCTCTGCGCCGTCGTGCTGCTGGAGGCGGCGGTGTTCAGCATGCGCGGCCTCGCCCGGCTCTCGGAGCGCCTGCGGCAGGCGCCGTCGGCCGGGACCGGGCAAGGATCAGGGCAAGGAACTGGACAAGAGACCGGACAGGGAACCGGTCACGTGATCGGCGGCAGCGTGTTCGCCGGCATCACCCGGACGCTGGCCTCGCCCTACCTGCTCAACATCTGCCTGTTCCTGCTCCTGTTCTCGGTGACCTCGACCTACCTGTATTTCGAGCAGGCCGGCATCGCCAAGCGCAGCTTCCCGGACCGCGCGGCGCAGACCGCGTTCTTCGCCAGCGTCGACCTTGCCGTGAACGTGCTGACGCTCGGCGTGCAGGTCTTCCTCACCGGCCGCATCGTGGCCCGCCTCGGCGTCGGGCTGACGCTGGCGATCCTGCCCGCGCTCAGCATCCTCGGCTTCGCGGCGCTCGCGGCTTTCCCGACCATCGCCGCGATCGTCGGCTTCCAGGTGCTGCGGCGGGCAGGCAACTTCGCGATCAGCCGGCCGATCCGCGAGGTGCTGTTCACGGTGGTGGCGCGGGAGGACCGCTACAAGGCCAAGAGCTTCATCGACACGGTGGTCTACCGGCTCGGCGACCAGCTCGGCGCGTGGTCGTTCACCGGGCTCGCGGCTCTGGGCCTCGGCTCGGCCGCGGTCTCGCTGGTCGCGGTGCCGCTGTCGGCGGCGTGGCTCGCCAGCAGCCTCTGGCTCGGGCGGGCGCAGGAGAAACGGCACGCGGCCGCCGTGAGGGACGACGCGTCGGGTTACGCCGACGGGATCTGATAAGCGTCGCGGGCGTCCGGTCCGTGCCTCAGCGGCGTGCGCGAACCCGGACCGGCCTCGGAGCAGGCGCACCCGCCTCGCGGACCGCCAGCGCCAGGGCGGTCGCGCCGACCAGCGCCCATCCGGAAGGAGCTTGGCCGAGCACCTGCCCCAGTCCTTCGACAAGCCCGAGGATCGTCATGGAACCGCCCTCCGAATCGCCCCTCAAGCTGGCCGGGCGAAGGTTGACGAAAGGTTAACGCGGCCGTGTCGGCGGCGAGGCGGGGGATGCCGGGGACAGGGCGCCGCCGGTGTGGGGGATCGATCCGTCGCGGTCCCGCGGGAGCCGTTCCGCCCCGCAATCGTTAAGCCGTAATTAACCGCGATGCTTCGATCCTCCGGCGGACGCGGTCAAGCCCGAGGGAGGCTCTTGAGGGCATGAGGTGCCGTTCCCATCGGTCGCTCCTGCTCGGCCTGGCCGCGGGCTGCGTCGCCTCGGCGAGCCCGTCCGCCTCGGCGCAGGAGCCGCTGTTCCTGCGCATCCGGCCGGCGGGCGCCCCCCTCGGCGCTCTCGTGCCGGAGATCGGCGGGTCCGGCCGCTCGGAGGCCGAGATCGCCCGGGCCGCGCGCGAGGCGGTGTGGGAGCGGAGCGCCGTGCGCGCCCGGCTCGCCATCGCCTCGGTCTGCACCGGCTGCCTCGGGCCGGCGCCGCCGCACCCGCCCGTCAGGCCCCCCGCTCCGATGCCTGCAAACCCGCCGGACGGCGCGCAGATCGCGCTCGTCCCGCCCGAACCGTCCCCGGCGGGGCCGCAAACCCCGCAGCCATCGACCCGAGGTGATCCATGACCCAAGCCCATCCGACCAGCGGCGCCGAGCCCGATGCGGCCTGCCCCGTCTCCCTGGAACTCCTCGGCGCGGTCTACCGGGCCGACGAGTACGACTTTCCCGAGATCGTCGAACGCATCGCGCCGCTCAAGCGCGCGCAGCTCGCGGCCTACCTTTACGGCAAGAGCCACATGCACCAGCTCGGCCTGAAGGTGGCTCGCGCCTGCGAGCGCGAGGACCTGATCCGCGCCGCCGGCGAGGTCGGTTCGGTGATCCACGGGCAGGCGCACCTGAAGCCCGCCCCGGCGCCGGCCCCGGTCGTCGAGGCCGGGGCGCCGAAGCCGAAGAAGGTCAGCCTCGGCGGCGCCCCGAAGAAGATCAGCCTCGGCGGCGCCGCCGCCAAAGGGCGCAGCTTCGATTGAGGCGCAGCCGCGATCGATCCGGACAGCCGTCGGGCAGGCGTGACGGCGCGTCGCCGCCGGTGCGGCGGACGCCTTCAACCGGCCCGGTGGCAGACCGCCCATGAGGGCGGCTGCAAGCTCCGGGCGGACGCGCGCCGGCTGTCGAACGGGTGATCCGACGCGCTGGACCGCGCGGGAATCCCGGTGCTTTCGCACCGCAAAATCCCGTTAACCGCGTCTTAACCGTGCGCTTCCATCGTTTCCCCGGGACAGCGACGGGAGACGGGACATGGACCTCATCGAGCATCGGGTGCGCGAGCGCGCCTATTACATCTGGGAAGACGAGGGCCGCGTGCACGGCCGGGCCGACGCCCACTGGCTGCGCGCCGAGGCCGAGGTCGTCGCGCCGGCGATCCTGACCGTGCAGGCTGTCGCCGAGGCGAGCCTCGCCCCGAGCCCGGCCAGGACCCTCAAGCCGAAGGCCGCGCGCGCCGCCAAGGCCGCCGTCGCGGCAGCGCCGGGCGAGGTCGCCGCGAAGGTCGCCGCCAAACCCCAGCCGAAGGGCGCCACGCCCAAGGCCCCGAAGGCCCTGGCCGCTGCCGGGCTCGCCAAGGCGAAGGGCGCCCGCGCCTCCGCGACGGCCGCCGGCCTGCACTGAGCCGCATCGCAAGACCCCGATCGACCGCAAGAGCCCGCCCCTCGCCGAGGGGCGGGCTCTTGCCGTTGCCGAGGCCGGGCTTTTGCCGTTTCGGATACCGCGCGCTTCGGGATATGCGGTCGCACCGACGCGATCGGCGGATCTCGGAACGAAGGACCCGGCGCGCATGCCACACGAGATCGCGCGGGGCGGTTCGGGCAAGCCCTCCCTGCTCAGCCACCTCGCCGACCGCCGCATCGCCGCGATGCTCGGCCTCGGCTTCAGTTCCGGCATCCCGTTCCTGCTGGTCTACGTCACGCAGTCGGCGTGGCTGTCGGAGGCGCGTGTGCCGATCGGCATCCTCGGGCTGCTGAGCGAACTGACGCTCGCCTACAAGTTCAAGTTCCTCTGGGCGCCGTTCCTCGACCGCTACGACGCCCCCGTCCTCGGCCGGCTCCTCGGGCGCCGCCGCGGCTGGATCGTCGCCTCGCAGGCCCTGGTGATGGCGACGCTCGCCGGCGTCGCCTTCGGCGATCCGGCGCACTGGCTCGCCTGGACGGTGGTGTTCTCCCTGGCGCTGGGATTTGCCGGCGCGACGCAGGACGTGGTGATCGACGGCTGGCGCATCACCGTGGCGCCGCCCGAGCGCCAGGCGCTGATGTCGTCCGTCGCCGAGGTCGGCTGGCGGGTCGGCAACCTCGCGGCCGGCGCCGGCGCGCTCTACCTCGCCGACGCCTACGGCTGGCGCGCCGCCTATCTCTGCATGGCCGCCCTGATGGCGCCGGGCATGATCGCGGCGCTCATGGCGCCGGAGCCGGATTCCGACAGGCACGCCACGCACCACCACGCCGGCTTCGTCGAGACCGTGGTCGCGCCGATCCGCGAGCTGGTCGCGCGGCTCGGGCCGATGGCGGTGCCGATCCTGCTGATGGTCGCGGGCTTCCGCATGCCGGGCTACGTGTCGAGCGCGATGGCGATGCCGCTGTTCAAGAGCCTGCACTACTCCAACACCGACATCGCCACGGTGACGAAGCTGTTCGGCTTCGGCGTCGCGCTCGGCGGCACCTTCCTGGCGAGCTTCGTCGTGCCGCGGATCGGCATCCTGGCGAGCCTCGTCGTCGGCACCGTGTTCGGCTCCGCCTCGCACCTCGCGCTCGCCTACCTCGCAATCCACGGCGGCGACGGCGGCGGGGCGTTCTGGACCTTCGCCGTGGCGGTCGGCATCGACAGCTTCGCCTACGCCTTCGCCTCGATCGTGCTGATCACCTACATGTCCTCGCTGGCCTCCACCGAGCACGCCGCGAGCCAGTACGCGCTCCTGACCTCGCTCTGCGCGCTGCCCGGCAGCCTGCTCGCCGGCACGTCCGGCTTCGTCATCGAAGCGACGGGCTTCGCCTGGTTCTTCGTCGCGACCGCGCTCATCGGCGTGCCGGTGGCGGTTTTATGCTGGTACGTCTGGCGCACCGTTCCGCGCACCGCCTGACCCCCGAGGCGCGGAACGGGGGCGAACCTGTGCCGTTGTCCGGGGAGAAGCCTTCGCCGGCCAGGCTGCGCGGGACGCCGTCGCGCCCGGGCCCGACTCGCACGAGGACGCCATGACGCTCCCGAAAGCCTTCCTTCTCGCCACGCTGCTCGCCGTCCCGGCCGCGGCGCAGGCACAGGTCCACCGCGACCGGCCGGCGGCGGTCCCACCCGGCGCTACCAGCCCGATCGCCGCCGATGGGCGGGCGCCGTGGAACGCGGCCTGGGCCTACGATTCCGGCGGCGACAACGATCGCCACCCGGAACTGCCATATTATCAGCAGGGCCGCGGCCAGCAGACCGGCGGCCCCGCCCGCAACCTGCTGCCCGACGACGGCCTGCGCCTCGTCCCGATCCCGCGCTGACGCCATGAAGGCCGTGATCTTCGACATCGACGGGACGCTGCTCGACAGCGTCGACCTGCACGCGGCGGCCTGGGTCGAGGCCTTCCGCCATTTCGGCATCGAGACCGACGGGCGGACGGTGCGGAGCCAGATCGGCAAGGGCAGCGACGAACTGATGCCGGTCTTCCTGTCGGAGACGCAAATTCGGGAGCAGGGCGAGGCGATCGCGGCCTACCGCTCCGACCTGTTCAAGGAACGCTATCTCGACCGGGTGAAGCCGTTTCCGGGGGTCCGCGCCCTGTTCGAGCGCCTCCGCGCCGACGGCACGACGATCGCGCTCGCCTCCTCCGGCAAGCGCGCGGAGGTGGAGCGTTACCAGGAGATCCTCGGCATCGCGGATCTCGTCGACGTGGCCACGAGCGCGGACGACGCCGAGCGGTCCAAGCCGCATCCGGACATCTTCCAGGCGGCGCTGAAGCGGCTTCCCGGCATCGCCCGGGAAGCGGTCGTCGTGGTCGGCGACACGCCCTACGATGCCGAGGCCGCGTCGAAGGCCGGGCTCGCGACGGTCGGCGTGCTCTGCGGCGGATTCCCCGAGGCCGACCTGTCGGCGGCGGGCTGCATCGCGATCTACCGCGATCCGCAGGACCTGCTCGAAGGCTACGCCTCTTCGCCTCTGGCAGAACGCAAGACGCCCTCGGCTTGAATGCGACGCACGCCTCCGGTCATCCCCGCATTCCCCGCATGCGTGTGGCCCGGAGGCGACGCGGTCTTGCGCCGGCTGTGGAACGGTCGTGGAAAGACTGGCGCTGGCGATGCGGAAGGCGTAGCTCCCGCCCGGCAGTTTCTGGATTCCTCCGAGGACGAGGGCGGATCATGCGGCAGACGGCCGAGACCAGCGTGCAGGACTGGAACCCAGGCATCGACAAGCCGCTCCACGAGCGGATCGCGGAAGCGGTTCAGAGTCGCGCCACGCCGATCAGCCAACTTTTGCGCCTGATGGCGGCGCTGGACGCGGAGGCCGGTGCCAACGAGAACCTGCGCCTCCAGCTTCGCGCGCGAATCGGGGCGCCGCTCGGGGCCTGATGTCCCTTCCCGACACGGTCCGTGCGCCTTCGGGGAGGCCAAGCTAAGGACGCTGGTGCAGGTCTCCACGCCAAAGATGCGTGGCCGGCATGCGTCAGGGCTGGACCCAGAGACAGGTGGGCTCGCCCCTTATAGCCAGACACTCGAACGGCGCGCCGCCGATCATCGCACGATGCTCGACGGCCCCGACATCGGCGCGGGGGACCACTTTGCAGCCGGGCCCTCCCGCATCGGCATGCGCCAGGGGCCCCGCCTGACCAGGCGCGACCGCCATGAGCAGGCGCAGCGACACCAGTGTCCCGCAGGCCACGGCCGGACGGTTCTCCTGCCCGGTCGATCGACCGTTCCCGTCCTCAGACCCTTGCGCGAAGGCGGGCGCGCCGCAGGTCAGCGCGAGGACGGCAAGGAGCATCCGTACGGGCACCCCGTCGTACCTGCCCAGGGTCCGCCGGCAGCGCGTCGGTTCCGGGAAACGGCGACGCCGTCCGTTGCGAGCGGACGGCGCCATGTCGGGCGTTCGGCATGATCGCGGGATGGGCATGGCGCGCGGTCCCTCAACGCTTGCCCTTCACCTTCGCCTTGCGGGCGGCGTAGCGCGCATCGCGCGATTCCTTCTTGGCGGCGAGTTCCATCGCCTTGCGCTCCTGGAGCGCGGCGGCCTCTGCAGTCTCGCGGGCGATCTGGGCGGCGAGCTCGGCCTCTTCGCGGATGCGCTTCTCTTCCGCGGCCCGCTTCTCGGCGGCGATGCGGGCGGCTTCGCGCTCGCGGATGCGGGTCTCACGGGCCTGGACGAGTTCGGCGCGGGCCTTGGCCTTCGCGATCATCTCAGGGTCGTCGGCAGGCGCGCGCGCCTTGAACTTGGCGAGCAGCGCGGCCTTGGCGTTCGCGGAATTCTGGCGGCGGTCGTCGAAACTGCGATAGTCGAATGCGCTCATCTGACCTTTCTCGTACGGTGTCTCACTTCGGGGTTTCGGGAACGTCCCGGTCGGATCAATCCGCGGGACGGGGGCCGGGGGAACGGGCCCGCTCGGAACGTGCGTTCCGCGTCGCCGCGGATCGGAAAAGCCAATGCCGGAGGCGCCGCCGCCGTGCAACCTGGATTGCGGCAGAGGCGGGACGCGTTTCGCGGCAAGCGTGGTCGTGCGCCCAGAAATCCGGCGACGGATGCGGAAATGCCGCAGCGCGCGGGTCGTCGGGCCCGCGCGTCCCCGAACAAGCGCGTGCGGGGACGCGGAGCGCGCGCCTTTAGACGGCCTGGAGGTTGCCGGCCGACTGCTTGCCGGTACGCCGGTCGTTCTCGATCTCGTAGGACAGCTTCTGGCCCTCGATCAGGTTGCGCATCCCGGCGCGCTCCACGGCGGAGATGTGGACGAACACGTCCTTGCCGCCGTCATCCGGCTGGATGAAGCCGTAACCCTTGGTCTCGTTGAACCACTTCACGGTGCCCGTGCTCATGGCGCCTACCTCCGTCGTATCGATGCGTTGAGCCTGCCGGCCCGAGCGGCTGTCCACGCGCGGGCATGGGCGAGGCAGGTTGATGTCGAGATGGAATGTCAGTCGAAGCGACGCCCTTGGAAACAGGCTTAAGGGACAGCGGGCGGAGCGACCCGGCGAAGGCCGGCAAGCATCGACGCAAGGCTGGAGTTAGGTCGCGCGCGGGCTCCTGACAAGAGTCCGGGCGATCGTCGCCGCGAACCGGCGGCCGTCGCTCCGGTTGCCGAACCGGCGGCGGCGCGGATCGGGGAGCCCGGGCGCGTCTCGGGAGGCCGTCGTCAGTGGCAGATCAAGCCGGCTTTCTTGGGCCCGATCGCCCGCGCGAGGCGGCGGCCGACATGGAGCATCCCCTGCTCGATCAGCGCAAGGGTGAGCGGGTCCTTGTCGGCCTTGGCGTATTCGTAGGCGACGATCAGGCCGTCCGCGATCCCAGCGAGGAGGCCGATATCGTCGATCGCCCCCTCGGCCAGGGCGTCGGCGACCGAGGCGGTGCAGCGATCGCGGATGACCTGCCAAGCCTCGATCGCCTTCCGGGTTTCCACGATCGTCTCGCGCATCTCGGCGACGAGCGAGGGCGGCCCGGGAATCTCAGGATGTTCGATGCCCATGGCCAAAAACACCTCCTGCGACGCGATCAATTTGCATCTTCAGGTTGAGATCCGTCAACAGCTTTCACACCATCGGTTTGCCGCACCTGTTGCTGCGCGATGGGACGGCGTGCGGGCGGTTCTCGGCTCGGAGCGATGAAACGAAAGCGAGCCGCCCCAGGCCGTGGGGCGGCTCGCACCGAAGGGTGGACGACGATCTTTGAGGAGAGGACCGAAGGATTCTACTTGATCAGCATCAGGAGCGCCTTGCCGGCCGGCGACTTCAGTTCCTTGGCCTCCAGCACGCCGTCGCCGTCCGGATCGGCGGCCTTGAAGCGGTCGGCGACGGCGGCGAGGTATTCCTTCTTGTCGATGGTGCCGTCGCCGTCCGGATCGGCCTGCTTCATCCCGGCCTTGCCCAGGCGGCCCTTGAGCTCCTTCGTATCGAGGGTGCCGTCGGCATCCTTTTCGAGACGATCGAAGGTCGCGGACGCCGTCGCCTCGATCTCCTTCATGTCGACGGTGCCGTCGTTGTCGGTATCGATCATCCTGATCGCGGCGGCGCCGCTCATCGGCTTGGCCCACGCGACCGGCGCCGCCAGGGCTGAGGCCACGATGGTGAAAACGGCCACGTTACGAAAAAGATGAACGCGCATTGTCGGATTCTCCAATCGATATGGTTCTAACACACCGTCTTAACACAATCTTCTTCCGACAGGCGGGTATCCGCCTTCGTCGGGAATCGCCCCAAGACATCCTCCGATGCGCACCATCGCGCGTCGCGCCCGAACCCTTCGCGGGGCCCGCCATCGCCGCAGACCTGCGAACGCCGTTCGAGCGGGGCGACGCGGATCGGACAGGCCGCATGAAAAGGGGCCGGTCGCCCGGCCCCTTCCCGTGTCGTCGTCGCAGCGATCGCTCAGTAATCGTTGCCGCGGCGGCGCATCCCGCGGCGATCGTCGTAACGCTCGGTGCGATAGAGGGCGCGGCGATCACCGTCGCGGTCGCGGCGATATTCCCTGCGGCGGAAATCGCGCTCGCGCTCGCCGCGGGACCGCAGGTCGACGCTCGGGCCGCCGGGACCGATGTCGATCCGCTGGGCGGCGGCCGGGGCGATGCTCGCTACGGAGGCGGCCAGCATGGCTCCGATCAGAAAGGTCTTCATGGGAATCTCCTTCAAACGTTCCGATGCCAACACCGCGCCACCGCGATCGTTCCGCTTTTTTCCGCCCCACCGCCGCGATCAGCCACCTGCGAGACCAGGACATGCGCAGCACATCCGCGCCTGCGTATCGCAGACACGCGAAACCGATCGTGCCAGACAAGTCACGTATCGACACCTCCAGCAGGAAAAGCTTGTCTGATGGTCGCGCGCCCATTGATCTTCTACCCGGACCCGCGCCTGAACCTGTGCGCCGAACCGGTCGCCGCCTTCGATGCGACCCTGCGCACGCTGGCGCAGGACGTGACCGACACCCTCGACGCCGCCGCCGCCGCCGGGCTGACCGCCCCGCATGTCGGCGTGCTCCGGCGCCTCGTCGTGTTGCGGCCCGTGCCGGGCGGGCCGGCCACGGTCTACGTCGATCCCGAAATCGTCGACCGCTCGCCCGAACGCGCGGCGGCGCGCGAGGGCAGCGTCTCGATGCCGGGCGTCTCCGAGGTCGTCGAGCGGGCGATCTCGATCCGGGTGCGGTTTCGCGACCTCGACGGCGTCGCGCGGGACGCGACGGCCGAAGGCTTCTGCGCGGCCTGCCTCCAGCACGAGATCGACCAGCTCGACGGCATCTTCTGGACCGCGCGCCTGTCGCGCCTGCGCCGGGAGCGCGTGCTGAAGCGGTTCGCCAAGTTGCAGGCCCGACCTTGAGCCCGCCGCCGAAGCCTCATCGGCGACGCGCCCGGCCATGGTAGGGGAGGGGATGCGCTTCGCGATCCTGCCGACCCTGCTCGCCGCCGTCCTGTCCGCAGCGTTTCCGCGGCCCGCATGCCCCCAGGTGTCGGCCAAGCCCGCCCCGAAGGCCGCGCCCGCGGTGCAGGGCCCGGTTTCGGCCCCGGTGATCGGTTGCCCATCCCTGGCGAACTACCGCCTCCTGCGGCGTGAGACGGCCGGGGCCGCCGCCGCGGCGCGCCTCGCCGACCCGAAGGCGGACCACCTCGGCTGCGTGGCGTTCCCACGGGACCGCGTCGCGGCGCTCGCCGACCACGTCGCGCTCGGGGGCGAGGCCTACGACTGCCTCAGCCTGCAGGGCACCGCGGTCTGCCACTGGACCGCCGCCGGCACCGTGAGCCCGCCCGCCCGCACCGCGCCGAAGCCGCCGCCCGCCGACAGGACCCGGCGCTGATGCCGGGCTAGACGGGGCAGGCCGCCGCGGTCGTCGCGTTCTGACCGGCCGGCGCCCGCCGAAGCTTCGGCGGGCGCCGGTCAGTGCTCCGTGCCGGGGCGGTTGGGGCGCGGCGCCTCACCGTGGTTCTCGGTGAAGCTCGAGCGTGCGGGATCGCCCTTGGACTTGGCGACCCGCCCGCGCATGACCACGGCGGCAACGATGACGATCACCAACGTCGTCACGGCGAGGCCGATAATCAGGTACTCATTGCTTGGCATGGGAGCGCCCTCAGAACCATCGTTCACCGGACATCGCGCGGGCGGCGATAAAGTTCAATCCGGTCGATCGGCGCCCGCGTCGGCAAGCCGGCGCGGCGCTTCGGCGAAAAGGCCAGGGAAGAGGAGAGCGCCGTCGCGAAGCGGTCGATGCCCGCGTGATCCGCGCGCCGCCTCCGTCCGCGTCGTCAGAACCGCGCGGTCAGGAACACCCGCACGTTGCGGCCCGGCAGCAGGATCTCGTCCTTCTTGAACGAGGCCGCGTTGCGGATGTCGTCGTCGAGCAGGTTGCGGCCCTGGAGGCCGATCGTCACCTCGGCCGCACCGTAGACCGTCGGATCGAGCGACCGGGTGTAGCTCACCTCCGCGCGCAGGTCGTCGTAGCCGGGCGTGTCCGTCTCGAAGGCCGCGATCTCGGTATGCGCGAAGGCGTGGAGTAGGTTCACCCGCGCGAACCAGCCGTCGGCGCGCACGAACACGCCGCCGCCGAGGCGGTAGGGCGGGATGCGCGGCACGTTGGTGCCGTCGTCGAACTGCGCGCGCACGACGTCGAACTGGCCCTCGACGCCGAACCAGCCGTTGCCGACCGGGATGGCGTCGAATTGCGCCGCGATCTCGGCGCCGTAGAAGGTCGCGTTCTGCTGGCTGTAGACGATCTGCCGGTTCTCGGTTCCCGCGCCGCAGGAGGCGAAGTCGTCGTCGCACAGCAAGCCGGTGTAGTTGCGGTAGATGAAGCCGGTGTAACGGGTGACGTAGCCGGTCGCGTCGAGCCGCAGCGGCCCGTCGCCCTTGCGGAGACCGACCTCGACGGTGCGGGCCCGCTCCAGCTTCAGGTTCGGATTGCCGATCTCGAAGGTCGCGGTGGCGTCGTGGGGGCCGTTCGAGAACAGCTCGTAGGAGGTTGGCCCGCGCTCGACGTAGGAGCCGTTGAGGCTCGCCACGAAGCCGTAGGGCAGGTCCTGGAGCGCGCCGACGCTGGCGCTCTTGGGCGCGAACCGGCGCGTCAGGGCGTATTGCAGCGGGTCCTGGCCCGGCACGGGCAGGTAATCGCCAGGGAACCGCGTCGCGGTGCTGTTCAGGCGGTCGCCCTCGATGCGGCCGGCCGCCTGCACCCGCGTGCCGGGCCGCAGTTCCAGCTCCTCGAACAGGTAGACCGCGTTCGCGCGCGACTCGGCCGGCGGCACGAAGGACTCCAACTGGCTGTTGAGCACGCGCCGTCCGGTCTGGAAGCCGAGCGCGCCGGTGAGCCTGCCGAAATCGGTGAACACCGGCACGTGCTGCAATTCGATCCGCGCCTCCGCCTCGCGGTTCTTGAAGATCGCCTGGATGCCCTCGACCCCGTCCCCGCCGATGCCGATCTCGTCGTGGCGGTAGACCGAATAGCCGGCCCAGTACCGGATCACCTCGAGGGGGCCGTCGAGCGGGCGGTACTCGCCGCGCGACGTCACCTTGTCCTGGTTCGGATCGAGCCGGGTGCGGTTCTGCTCCGCCACCCCGCCGGGGATCGCGTAGAGGCTGTCGTAGTGGCTGAACGAGACGCCGACGAAACCGTGGTCGCCGATCGCCGAGATGCCGACCGCGCCGCCCTGCGACGCGGTGTAGGAATTGCGCTGGATGCCGCCCGGGATCGCGTAGCTGTCGTTGGCCGTCTTGAAACCGTCGGCGTGGACCGCGATCCCGTCGCCGCCGGCATCGACGGTGGCCGCGCCGAGCCGTCCGTTGTCGACGCTGGAGAAGCCGCTGGTGACCTGGCCGGAAGAGCCGCCCGCCGGGATGAAGGTCGGGACCCGGTTGTTCTCGGACGAGACCACGCCGCCGATCGAGCCGGAGCCGTAGCGCAGCGTCGCGGGGCCGCGGATCACCTCGATGCGGTCGGAGACCAGCGGGTTGATCGGGACCGCGTGGTCCTCGCCGAGGTCGGAGACGTCGCCGATGACGACGCCGTTCTCCTGGATGCGCACCCGCGCGTTGTCGAGGCCGCGGATGATCGGCCGCGAGGCGCCGCCCGGCGCGTAGGTCGAGGACGAGATGCCGGGCCGGTCGAACAGCGCGTCGCCGAGCGTGCGCGGCTGATCGCGGGCGATCTGCTCGCGGGTGACCACCGTGACGGGCGCGTAGGTGTCGGTCACGACCGGCAGCACGCCGGTCGGGACGTTCACGGTGGCGACCGGCCGGCCGGTCGCAGGCTGGATCGGACTGGGCGAGGTGACGCTGAGTTCCCCGAGCGTCACGGACGACTCCGCCTGCGCCGCGCCCGGCAGGAGGGCAAGACCCAGCGCCGGGCCGCCCCAGAAACTCGCCCGCCTGCGCCGCATCGCATCCCCTCACACCACGTTATAATGTTTCATCACCTATCTGTTACATGATAACAAGACACAACCTGATGCGCTCGATCGTGCCGGAAAGGCGTTGCGGCGCGGCAACAGGTGCGATCGCCGGGCGGAGGGGGTGACGCGTCGCCGATCAACCGGATGAAAGGCCGGCCGCCCCGATTTCGTGCTCCCGCGTCGTCCGGGCCGGGATCGTCCGGCGCCGGGTCCGAGCACCACGGTTGCCTGCCGCGCGGCGGGGCGTCTCACCGGCGGCGCGGAACGGCCGATGCCCGATCCGTAATAATTCCGCCACACTGTTGTGGCCCGGCATCAGCCATGCCGTTTCTGCGATCCAGGACTTCGGAGGTGCCGTCCGCTGGCCCCGATGCCGTCGGTGCCGCCGTCCCGGATGCGATGTGGGCCGGCCCGCGCGGGCCCGGCTGGGTCGGGGCGGCCGTGGTGGTCACCGCGCTCGTCTCGGCGATCGCCACCTTCCTGATCCTGGCCGGCGTCATCCGCGTCACGCCGACGCCGGCCATCGGCGTGACGCTGCTGGCGATCAACGTCGCGCTCGTGCTCGGGCTTGCGGTGATCATCGCCTGGGAGGCGCGGGTGTTCCTGCATGCGCGCCGCGCCAACGCGGCGGTGGCGCGGCTCCACACCCGCATCGTCGGCCTGTTCTCGCTGATCGCGATCCTGCCCACCATCCTGCTCGCCGTCGTCGCCTCGGTGACGATCGACCGCGGCCTGTCGCTCGGCTTCACCGACCGGGTGCGCGACGTGGTGCTGAAATCCGT
>NZ_CAXTHR010000019.1:0-42521 GCF_964244095.1 uncultured Methylobacterium sp.
TCGCCAAGCGGCTGACCGAGGCGATGCAGGTGGCGCCGCACTTCTACCTGACGGTCGATTGCGAGATCGACGCGCTGATGGGCTTGCGCGAGCAACTCAACGGCAGCGCGGCCAAGGACAAGGACGGCAAGCCGCTGTTCAAGCTCTCGGTCAACGACTTCATCATCAAGGCGATGGGGCTGGCGCTCGTGCGGGTGCCGATGGCCAACGCCGTCTGGGCCGAGGACCGGGTGCTGCGCTTCCGCCACGCGGAGGTCGGCGTCGCGGTGGCGATCGACGGCGGCCTGTTCACGCCGGTCATCCGCAGGGCCGACGAGAAGAGGCTGTCGACCATCTCCAACGAGATGAAGGATTTCGCCGCCCGCGCCCGGGCGAAGAAGCTCAAGCCCGAGGAGTACCAGGGCGGCGTCACCGCGGTGTCGAACCTCGGCATGTTCGGCATCAAGCACTTCACCGCGGTGATCAACCCGCCGCAATCCTCGATCCTGGCGGTCGGCGCCGGCGAGACGCGCGTCGTCGTCAGGGACGGCGCCCCGGCGGTGGCGCAGGTGATGACCGCAACCCTCTCCTGCGATCACCGCGTCCTCGACGGCGCGCTCGGCGCCGAGCTGATCTCGGCGTTCAAGGGCCTGATCGAGAGCCCGATGGCGATGCTGGTGTGAACGCATCCGCCGCGATGCCGTCTCGGCTTCGCGCCGCGTCCGACCCATCGCTCATCGCCGGGACCACGCCGGCTGCCTTCGGCGCCCCGATCCGGGGCCGGGCCTCGGCGAGACCGAATCCGGCCTGATCGATCCGACCCGGCATCGGCCGGGGCTGCGCGTCGGGCCGATCGCGGATGACGAGGCCGGGGCGTCCTTCCGCAACGGGGGCCGCCGCCCCACATCCGGCGCCGTGATGCACATCTTCCGCCGCCTGCGCCGGGACAGTCTCGCCGACCTGTCGGGCCTCGACACCGCGCGCCTGTCGCTTCGCCCCCTGGTGGCGGCCGAGGCCGAAGCCCTCCGGGCGCTGACCGACGACCCGGCGATCACCGGCGCGGTCGATTTCCTGCCGGCGCCCTTCACCCTGGCGGATGCCCGCAACCTGATCCGCTCCGGGCGGCGGGGCGAGGACCGCTTCTTCGGCGCATGGCGACGCGAGGGGCGCGGCCTCGTCGGCGTCGTCGGCACGCACCTGCGCGGCACGGACGCGGTCGAGATCGGCTACTGGGTCGGCGGGGCGGCCCGCGGCTGCGGCATCGCGACGGAGGGGGTTTCGGGCATCGTCACGCTGCTGTCGCGCCGTTTCCCGCGCCGCACGATCGTCGCCGAATGCCGCCCCGGCAACGTCGCCTCCTGGGGCCTGCTGCGCAAGCTCGGGTTCCACGACACCGGCGAGGAAGGCCACCGGCCGGGCCGGCGTCTGCTGGCGTTGCGGGCGGTTTGACGGTGGCCGACGACCGTGATCGCAAGCGTGCCACGATCCGCCTCATGCGCAGCGAGGAATGATGGGCACGACCGTCTCCCTTCAGATCGCCGCCCTGGCCGTGATCCTCATCGTCGGCGGCCTGTCCGGGCTCAAGCTCGCTTCCATCCGGCTCGACAAGCGATATCCGAGCGAACCGCCGCAGCGCGACTGACGGATCTCAGCGCGCTGGAATCGGCGAGCCGGCATGCACCGCCCCGCGCCGGCGGTAGATCACCAGCGTCGCGAAGAGCCCGCAGGCGCCGCCGAGGGACATCCACAGGCCGGGCGCGGCCTTGTCGCCGGTGGCCTCGATCAGCCACGTGGCCACCAGCGGCGTCATGCCGCCGAAGAGCGCGGTGGCCAGCGAATAGGCGAGCGAGAAGCCGGCGGTGCGGACCGCCACCGGCACGACCTCGGTCAGCGCCACCACCATGGCGCCGTTGTAGCTGCCGTAGAGGAAGGAGAACCACAGCAGCACGCCGAGCATCGCCCCGAAGCTGACATGGCCGACGAGCCAGGTCAGCGCCGGGTAGGCGGTGACGAGCGTCAGCGCCGAGAACAGGATCAGGAGCGGCTTGCGCCCGATGCGGTCGGAGAGCGCGCCCATCACCGGCAGCCAGACCAAGTTCGAGACCGCGACGCAGAAGGTGACGAGCAGGCTGTCGGTGTCGGTGAGCTTCAGGACGCTCTTGCCGAAGGTCGGCGTGTAGACGGTGATCGTGTAGAACGTGATCGTGGTCATCGCGACCATCAGCATGCCGAGCAGCACGATCCGCCAGTTCAGCGCCAGCGTGCGGAAGATCTCGGCTGCCTCCGGGCGGTGCTTGCGCTCGGCGAAGGCCTTGGTCTCCTCCAGCGAAGTGCGGATGTAGAACAGGAACGGCACCAGGGCGCAGCCGATGAAGAACGGCACCCGCCAGCCCCAGTCCGACATCTGCGCCGGCATCAGCGCGTGGTTGAGCCCGTAGCCGATCGCGGCGGCGGCCATGATCGCCACCTGCTGGCTGCCCGATTGCCAGGAGACGTAGAAGCCCTTGCGCCCGGGCGTCGCCAGCTCCGAGAGGTAGACCGAGACCCCGCCGAGTTCGACGCCGGCGGAGAAGCCCTGGAGCAGGCGCCCGATCAGCACCAGCGCCGGCGCCGCGAGCCCGATGGTCGCGTAGCCCGGCACGAAGGCGATCAGCACGGTGCCGGCCGCCATGATCGCCAGCGTCGTGATCAGGCCCTTGCGGCGCCCGACGCGGTCGACATAGGCGCCGAGCAGCACCGCGCCGAGCGGCCGCATCAGGAAGCCGGCCCCGAAGGTCATGAACGTCAGCATCAGGGAGGCGAATTCGTCGCCCGCCGGGAAGAAGGCCCGCGCGATGGAGGTCGCGTAGAAGCCGAACAGGAAGAAATCGAACATCTCCAGGAAGTTGCCGCTGGTGACGCGCAGCACCGCCCCGAGCTTCGACCCGGAGGATTTTTCATCTGCACCCGCCACGGCCACTCCTCGCGCCACATCCGGCGTCATCGACTGCGCAGGCAGTGTTCGCCGGGAAGGCCCGAGGCTCAAGCGAAGATTTCGCGGGCGCTGGATTTTTGCAGGAGCCCGAACGTGCCGAACGCGCTATTCGGCCGCCGCGGCCTGCGGCGCGGCGCGCGCGATCCATGCTGATAGGTCCGCCCGCGCCCGGTCGGTGAGCGCCTGTCGCTTGAGCACCGCCTTCTCCGGCCCGCGCAGGCGCTTGCCGGCTTCGGTGCGCGGCATCGCGGCGAGCGGCGGGAACAGTCCGAAATTGACGTTCATCGGCTGGAACGAGCGCGGCCTGGTTGGCTCCTCGGACGCATCCTCCGACAGGTGGCCGCCGGTGATGTGGGCGATGAGCGCGCCGAGCGCCGTGGTCCGGGGCAGCGGGGCGAGCCAGCGCCCCTCGGCCTCGGCCACCGCGAAGCGCCCGGCCATCAGGCCGATGGCCGCGCTCTCGACGTAGCCCTCGCAGCCGGTGATCTGGCCGGCGAAGCGAAGGCTCGGGCGAACCTTCAGACGCAGGCGCGCGTCGAGCAGCCGCGGGCTGTCGAGGTAGGTGTTGCGGTGGAGCCCCCCGAGGCGCGCGAACTCGGCGTTCTCCAGGCCGGGGATCGTGCGGAAGACGCGCACCTGCTCGGAATAGGTCAGCTTGGTCTGGAAGCCGACCATGTTGTAGAGCGTGCCGAGCGCGTTGTCCTGGCGGAGCTGGACGATGGCGCAGGCCTTCACCGTCGGGTCGTGCGGGTTGGTGAGGCCGACCGGCTTCATCGGGCCGTGGCGCAGGGTCTCGGGGCCGCGCTCGGCCATCACCTCGATCGGCAGGCAGCCGTCGAAGTAGGGCGTGGCGGCCTCCCAATCCTTGAAGCCGATCTTGTCGCCCGCGACCAGCGCCCGGATGAAGGCGTCGTACTGCGCGCGGTCCATCGGGCAGTTGATGTAGTCGGCGCCCGTCCCGCCGGGGCCGACCTTGTCGTAGCGCGACTGGAACCACGCCTTGCCCATATCGATCGAGTCGCGGTGGACGATCGGGGCGATGGCATCGAAGAAGGCGAGCGCGTCGGCGCCGGTGATGTCGCGGATCGCGTCGGCCAAAGCCGGCGCGGTGAGCGGGCCGGTGGCGACGATGCACGGCCCCCATTCCTCCGGCGGCAGGCCGGCGACCTCCTCGCGCACGATCGTGACGTTCGGGTGCGCTTCGAGCGCCGCGGTGACGGCGGCCGCGAACCCGTCGCGGTCGACCGCGAGGGCGCCGCCGGCCGGCACCTGATGCGCGTCGGCCGCCCGCAGGATCAGCGCGTTGAGGGTGCGCATCTCCTGGTGCAGCAGGCCGACGGCATTGCCGTTCGGATCGTCGGAGCGGAACGAGTTGGAGCAGACGAGTTCGGCCAGGCTCTCGCCGTGATGCGCCTCGGTGCCGCGCACCGGGCGCATCTCGTGCAGCACGGCGCGATGGCCGGCCTCGGCGATCTGCCACGCGGCTTCCGAGCCGGCAAGGCCGCCGCCGACGACGTGGATGGTGGTGTTAGGGCTGGACATGGCCCGGAATACCGGACCCGGACCGCCCGAGGCAACGGGTCGACCGGGTCCGCGAGCCGATCAGCCGCGGGCGATGACGGGATCAGCCGCGGGCGATGTCCTGGATCTCGAAGCGGTTGATGCCGAGATCGGCAAGATCGCGGTCGGACAGGCGGGACAACTCGGTAACGGTCTCGCGGTAACGGAGATAAGCGCGGAACCGGTTCAGGACGCTACGGGCGGCGGACATGACATTGACCTTTGTTTAGGCAGGCGGTGACGACCGCTTGGGCACCGCCTGCCTCTTGTTGGTGCAATGCATATATAAACCTGTTGCATCGCGGCGGCAGAGGCCTGCCGGCTGATCTGCCATGCGAGTTCGGCATGAAACGCACAAGGATTTGGCAAGGATTGCGCGAGCCTGTTTTTGCGGCGCTGCGAGACACCAAGCCCCCTCGATCCGATCACGCGACGGTCGGCACGGTATTGGGGTGACGATTCATCTTCCGGGTCGGCCGGATCGATGGCTGACGATCGTGCTCCGTGACAAAACGCACGCGATCGACCGCGCATCGTCTCGGATGATCCTTGGCTCCACGACGAAGTACGCCGCCGCGTGGTGTGTGGGGCGGCGTTTGCGGTGCGGCAGGCAGTGGCGTCAGCCCCGCAAGCGGGGCGTCCGAACGACTTGGGCGATTGGCGGAAAGGGCAGGGGACCCGCGCGTCATCCGATCGCGTCGAGAGCTGTGGACATCGGCGTCGGCGCCGCAAACGGGCGGGCGGCATTCGCGGCAGGGGTTCGCGTGGCGGGAGTCGATCGCGCCGCCGTCGTCCGTGTGGGAAGCCGCGCCGGCGACGCGGCGCCGCCCCCGCCGTCAATGCAGCGGCGGGCTCATCAGGAACCGCTCGCGGTCGCCCGAGGTCAGGGTCGGCTTCATTTTGCGGCCGTCGCGGCGGATGGTCAGCGGCACGCGCACCCCCGCCTCGCCGAGCGCCCAGACGCTGCGGAAGAAGTCGGCCAGATCCGCCACCGGCTCGCCGGCCACCGCCTCGACCACGTCGCCCGCGCGCAGGTCCGCGGCCTCGGCGGGACCGCCGTCGGCGAGCCCCATCACCACGACGCCGTCCTCGCTCTCGGTGGCGTAGAGGCCGAGCCAGGGCCGGGCCGGGCGGTTGGCGCGGCCGCGCGATGTCAGGTCGTCGAGGATCGGCGGCAACAGGTCGATCGGCACCACCATGTTGATCGCCCGCGGGCCCGACGTGCCGCCCTGCTGGAGCTGGAGCGAGCCGATGCCGAGCAGGTCGCCCTCCGGCCCGATCAGCGCCGTGCCGCCCCAGTTCGGGTGCGAGGGGGCGGTGAACAGCGCCTCGTCGAGGACGTATTCCCAGTAGCCGGCAAATTCCTGCCGCGCGACGATCTGCGCGGCGACGCAGCGTTGGCGCCCGCCGGCGCCGGCCATCACCGCCCGGTCGCCGATCTTCAGGGTGCCGGAGGTGCCGAGCTTCAGCGCGGGTACGCCCAGCGGCCCGAGCGCCTGGACGAGGCCGAAGCCGGTGGCGGCATCGAAGCCCATCACGTGGCCGGGGACCGAGCGGCCGTCGTTGGTGGTGAGCCACACGCTCTCGGCCTCGGTGACGAGGTAGCCGATGGTGAGCACCAGCCCGTCCTCGCCGATCACCACGCCGTTGCCGGCGCGCTCGGTGCCGAGCGTCTCGGCGGTGAAGGCCCCGGCCGGCACGCGGGCGGAGAGCTGGACCATCGCAGCCAGCGCGCGGTCGAGGTCGTAGCCGTAATCGCCGGGCTTCGGCTGCGTCGAAGCCGGGATCTTCCAGTCGCCCTGCGAGGCCATGCCGCGTCGATCCTTCGCGATGTCCGTCTTGCGCGCCCCGGTCTCGAAGCCACGGGCCGGTCGGATGCCGGGGAACGCGAGACGCGTGCCCGTTCCGGGAGATAGGACGCCGCCGCCGCCGCCGACACCCCGGCAGGGCGCCGCGGACGCCCGCCACCGGAGCCGGCCGCCCACGACGATGCCGGCGACGCCCGTGGCTGCCGCGCGGCGCCGCGAACCTGGGCACGACGGGCCGGCACGTCTTCTCTTCACGCCAGAATACGCTAGTCCTTGCCGCAACGGTCCCGCCCGATCGCGATGCGGCGAGAGGACCGGCCGGTGGGACGGGGACCGATCCGTGCGCGACGACGCCACCTTGCACGCTCTCCTGCGCGCGGTCGCCGCCGGCGACGAGCAGGCGCTGCGCGCGCTCTACGACCTGACGGCCCCGAAACTTTACGGGGTGATCCTGCGTATCCAGCGCGACCGAAGCGTGGCCGAGGATGTGCTTCAGGACGTGTATCTCCGCGTCTGGCAGGCGGCAGGCTCCTACGCTCCGGAATCCGGCCGGCCGATGACGTGGCTCTGCGCCGTCGCGCGCAACCGGGCGATCGATGGGGTCCGCCGCAAGGGCGAGGTCCAGGGGCCGGTGCGCGAGGACGGCGAGGACTGGGTGGAACGGCTCATCGACCCCCACGACACCGAGGCGGCGATCGTCGGCCGCGACGCGCTCGCGGCCTGCCTCGCGCGCCTCGATGCCGTGCAACGCGCCTGCGTCGTGCTGGCCTATTGCGAGGGCTGGTCCCGCGAGGAGCTGGCCCGGCGCTACGACCGTCCCGTGAACACCATCAAGACCTGGCTGCACCGCTCACTCGGGGCCCTGAAGGGCTGCCTGGAGGAGGGGCCGTGAGCACGGGACCGGAGAGCCTGGAGCGCGACCTGCGGGCCGCCGAGTACGTGCTCGGCTCGCTCCCGGCCGAGGAACGGGCAGCGTTCGCGCTGGAGCGCGCCGTCGATCCGGCGACCGCGCGCGCGGTCGCCGAATGGGAGGGGCGGCTCGCGCCGCTTGCGCTGACCGCGCCGTCCGGGGCGCCGCCGGAGCAGGTCTGGGCCAGGATCGCCCGCGCCCTGCCGTCGCGCACCGGCACGGCGGCGGACGACCGCCGCGTGATCCGGCTGGGCGCGCAGGTGCGGCGCTGGCGCCTCGCGACGGCCGGCGCCGGGCTGCTCGCCGCCGGCCTCGCCCTGTTCGTCGCCGTGGGCGGACGGCCCGAGCGGACGGCGCCGGGGACGCGCTACCTCGCGGTGGTGCAGAGCGGGGGCGCCCTGCCGGCGATGGTGGTGCGGGTCGACACCGCGTCCGGCACGGCGCAGGTGCGCCCGGTCGGGGCCGAGGCGCCGGCCGGCAGGAGCCTGGAACTCTGGTACGTCGGCACCGGCGCGGCCCCGAGGACGCTGGGCCTCGTCGGCGCGGCGGCGACGCAGGTCGCCCTGCCCGCGGGCACCGCGTCCGACGGCGTGCTGGCCGTGTCGGTCGAGCCCCCCGGCGGATCGCCGAGCGGCGCACCGACCGGAGCGGTGATCTACACGGGCAAGCTGATCCCGGAGTGAGGATCGCCGCCGGCATTGCCGCCTTCGCCCTCCCTCCTGCACACATGAAGAAGACCCCGGACCGCGAGGCCCGGGGTCTTCTTCCGCGCCGCCGTCCGGGGAGGGGCCCGGACCGCGGCGATCACGAACGGATCAGGGCTGCAGCACGCCGTTGATCACGTGGATGACGCCGTTTGACTGCATCACGTTGGCGACGGTGACGGTGGCGGTGCCGCCCTTGGCGTCGGTGACGTAGACCTTCTTGCCCTTGGTCGTGACCACGAGGGGATCGCCCTCGACGGTCTTGAGCTGGGCCTCGCCGCCGCCCTTCTTGACCTCGGCCACCAGCGCCTTGGCGGTGTAGACGCCGGGGACGACGTGGTAGGTCAGGATCTTGGTGAGCGTGGCCTTGTTCTCGGGCTTCACCAGCGTCTCGACGGTGCCGGCCGGGAGCTTGCCGAAGGCGGCGTTGGTGGGCGCGAACACCGTGAACGGGCCGGGGCCCGACAGGGTGTCGACGAGGCCGGCGGCCTTCACCGCGGCGACCAGCGTGGTGTGGTCCTTCGAGTTGACCGCGTTCTCGACGATGGTCTTGTTGGCATACATCGGCGCGCCGCCGACCATCGGGTTCTTGGCCTGGGCCGCGACCGGCGCGGCACCGACCGCGAGGGCGAGGGCGAGGGCGGCGAAGCGTGACGTGGCGGGACGGGTGCTGAAGAGGGACTGCATGGCATTTCCTGACCGTTCGACGGCCCCGTCGAGCGGGGCAACGCGCCTGTCTACGGGACGCCCGCGGGAAAGGTTTCACAGGACGGCGCCGGCAGGACGGCGCCGGGATGCGGTCTCGCCCGGCCCCGTCGTGGACAGGCGCGCGACGACCCACCGGCAGGCCGGGAACGCCCCGCGGCTCCTGCGCGGCGAAGCAAATTTTGGAAAATCTCGTTCTGTTGCAGGGCCTTGGCGCCCGATCTTCGTGCGATGCGAGAAACAAGCGGGCGGCCGCCTCGCCGTGGACCGGCGCGGAGCACGAAAAAACCGCCCGGCCCTGTCGGGCCGGGCGGTTCCCGGATCGGATCAGACGGGGCGGCCCGTGACGGGCCGCGCCCTGTCCGGACTTCAGTACTTGCGCATCAGCGGGAGCGGCGCGGCCGCCGCGGCCTGAGCCGTGTAGAGCGGCGCGATGACGCGGAACCAGCCGCGGGTCTCCTCGGCCAGCGGGCCGGCGCGGTTGGCGACTTCGCGGGTCACGAAGATCTGGGTCTTGAACGGCCCGAAATCGTAGCCGACCAGGCCGCCGACCGCGAACTGGCCGGCGCGCTGATAGTTGGCATAGATCGGGTTGCGCGTGTTGACCGTCAGGTCGGTGTAGCCGAAGGCCACGGCGCCGATCTCGAATTTGCCGAAGGTCTTGGTCGCTGTGAGGTCGAGGTAGACGCCGTCGGCGTTGCCGATCGGGCCGAGGGCGGCGCCGACCGGGCCGCCGAAGCGGGCGGCGTCGTCGACCATGAAGACGTGGGTGAACGACGCGGTGAGGTTGTAGCCATCGCCGGTATAGGAGGCGGCGAAGGTGTTGCGGATCGAGCTGGACGCGAGCTGCGGCAGCACCGGGGTCGCGCCGAGGATGGAGCCGCGGTCGCCGACGCCGACATAGGCGCCGACCAGGTAGGCGGCGCTGATCTTGTTGCCGAGATCGAACGCGAAGATGTTTCCGATGAAGGGATTGTAGAGGATGCTGACGTTGGCGTTCGGCAGCGGCGCCGGGTTGTTGGTGTTCACGAACACCGACGGCACGGCAATGACCGGCATCAGCGTCGCGCCGAACACCTTGTAGCCGGTCGACCAGACCAGGATCGGAACGTTGACGCCGACATCGGCGCTGTTGCGGGCATCCGCCCGGCCGATGCTGAAGGTGTCGATGGCGTAGACGCCTTCCGGCAGCGGCCCGTAGGCGAGGCCGACCTGCTCGCCGGGCTGGGTGACGGAGGCGGCCTGAACCGTGGACGTCATGCCGGCGGTGAGCGCGACCGCACCCGCGGCAAGCCAGTTCTTGATCATGTTCCCGTTCCTTCCCAAGGATTTCCGGTCTTCGGCCTGCGATCTCTGCACTACTTTGCCGGTCCGCCGTCTGCGCGGCTCCCGTGCGCGGTGCACGAAAGGCCTCCTCCGAAGCCGGCCCGTGTCTCAACGCCGGCAATTATTCTACAGAGCGCATCCTAAAGACAGCGGAATGCCTCGTATCTGGACAGTGGCGGGCGGAGCGTTGCGCAAAAGCCGCATTTCAGCGCGGGCGTGCCGATCGGAACGGCAGGCCCGGAAGCACGCCGTCCGGCAAGATAACGCATCCGGTTCAGGCCGTTGGCCGGGGCTGCTCCGTGGGTACTTCCGGCAAGGCGGGCGGGACGGATCGGCAGCCCGGCAGGCGCGCGCGGGCCTCGGGCCGGTCGCGATGACGTCGCCGGCGGCGCATATGTCCCTCGGCGCCGCCGGGTCGCGAAGCCGGCTTGGCGATTCGACGGCGGGACCCGGCCACAGACAGGCCCGCTCCACCGGTTAGGCGCCTTCTACTCGGCCGCCGCCCGCCGGGCGGAGGCCCGAGCCGCCGGCGCCGGACGGCGGGCGAGCACGTCGCGCAGGAAGCGGCCGGTGTGGCTCGCCTTCGAGGCGGCGATCTGCTCGGGCGTGCCTTCGGCGACCACCCGGCCGCCGCCGTCGCCGCCCTCCGGCCCCATGTCGATCACCCAGTCGGCGGTCTTGATGACCTCGAGGTTGTGCTCGATCACCACCACGGTGTTGCCCTGATCGACCAGTTCGTGCAGCACCTCCATGAGCTTGGCGACATCGTGGAAGTGCAGGCCGGTGGTCGGCTCGTCGAGGATGTAGAGGGTGCGGCCGGTGGCGCGCTTCGACAGCTCCTTGGAGAGCTTCACTCGCTGCGCCTCGCCCCCGGAGAGCGTCGTCGCCTGCTGGCCGACGTGGACGTAGTCGAGCCCGACGCGGGCCAGCGTCTCCATCTTCTCGCGGATCGCGGGCACCGCCTTGAACAGGTCGGCGGCCTCCTCCACCGTCATGTCGAGCACGTCGGCGATGGATTTTCCGCGGTAGCGCACCTCCAGCGTCTCGCGGTCGTAACGCTTGCCCTTGCACACGTCGCAGGTGACGTAGACGTCGGGCAGGAAGTGCATCTCGATCTTGATGACGCCGTCGCCCGAGCACGCCTCGCAGCGCCCGCCCTTGACGTTGAACGAGAACCGCCCCGGCTGGTAGCCGCGCGCCTTGGCCTCGGGCAGGCCCGCGAACCAGTCGCGGATCGGCGTGAAGGCACCCGTGTAGGTCGCCGGGTTCGAGCGCGGCGTGCGCCCGATCGGCGACTGGTCGATGTCGATGACCTTGTCGAGGTGCTCCAGCCCCTCCAGCCGCTCGAACGGGGCCGGGTGCTCGAGCGCGCCGTTCAGGCGCTTGGCCACCGCCTTGTACAGCGTGTCGATGATGAGCGTGGACTTGCCCCCGCCCGAGACCCCGGTGACGCAGGTGAAGGTGCCGAGCGGGATCGCGATGTCAACGTCCTTGAGGTTGTTGCCGCGTGCGCCGAACACCCCGAGCTTGCCCTTGCGGCCCTTGCGCCGGACGGCGGGCGTGCGCACCGACATCGCCCCGGTCAGGTACTTCGCGGTGAGCGAATCCGGGTGGGCCAGCACTTCGGCGGGGGTGCCCTGGGCGATGATCCTGCCCCCGTGGATGCCCGCGCCGGGGCCGACGTCGACCACGTAGTCGGCGCTCAGGATCGCGTCCTCGTCGTGCTCGACCACGATCACCGAGTTGCCCAGATCGCGCAGGCGCTTGAGCGTGCCGAGCAGGCGCTCGTTGTCGCGCTGGTGCAGGCCGATCGAGGGCTCGTCGAGCACGTAGAGCACGCCCGTGAGCCCCGAGCCGATCTGCGAGGCGAGCCGGATGCGCTGGCTCTCGCCCCCCGAGAGCGTGCCCGCGCCGCGGGCAAGCGTCAGGTATTCGAGCCCGACGTCGACGAGGAACGACAGCCGGTCGCGGATCTCCTTGAGGATGCGCACCGCGATCTCGTTCTGCTTGTCCGTGAGCTTGCCCGGCAGGTCCGAGAACCAGCGGTGCGCCTCGCTGACCGACAGCGCGGTGACCGACCCTATATCCGCCAGCGCGACCTTGACGGCGAGCGCCTCGGGCTTCAGCCGCTTGCCGGCGCAGGCCGCGCACGGCGTCTCGCTCATGAAGCGGCCGATGTCGTCGCGGGCGGCGTCGCTCTCGGTCTCCTTGTAGCGCCGCTCCAGGTTCGGGATCACGCCCTCGAACGGCTTGTTGACCGCGTAGGCGCGCAGGCCGTCGTCGTAGTCGAAGCGGATCGATTGCCTGCCCGAGCCGTAGAGGACGATCGCGCGGGCCGATTCGGGCAACTGCCCCCAGGGCACGGTGGTCTTGAAGCCGTAATGCCGGGCGAGCGCGTCGAGGGTCTGCCCGTAGTACGGCGAGGTCGACTTCGCCCACGGCCCGACCGCGCCGCGCTTCAGGCTGAGCGCGGGATCGGAGATCACCAGTTCGGCGTCGATCCGCATCTCGTGGCCGATGCCGCCGCAGGTCGGGCACGCCCCGAACGGGTTGTTGAACGAGAACAGCCGCGGCTCGATCTCGGCGATGGTGAAGCCCGAGACCGGGCAGGCGAAGCGCGAGGAGAAGGTGATCGGCTCGCGCGCCTCGCCCTCGGGGGTGTCGGCGAACTCGACCACGGCGATGCCGTCGGCAAGCTCCAGCGCCGTCTCGAACGAGTCGGCGAGCCGGGCGGCGATGTCGGCGCGCACCACGATGCGGTCGACCACCACGTCGATGTCGTGCTTGAGCTTCTTGTCGAGCTTCGGGCAATCGTCGATCGGGTGGTAGTCCCCGTCGATCCGCAGGCGCTGGAAGCCCTTCTTCTGGAACTCGGCGATCTCCTTGCGGTACTCGCCCTTGCGCCCGCGCACCACCGGCGCCAGCAGGTAGAGCCGGCTCTTCTCCGGCAGCGCCAGCACCCGGTCGACCATCTGCTGGACGGTCTGGCTCTCGATCGGCAGGCCCGTGGCGGGCGAGTACGGGATGCCGACCCGCGCCCACAGCAGGCGCATGTAGTCGTAGATCTCGGTGACGGTGCCGACCGTGGAGCGCGGGTTCTTGGACGTCGTCTTCTGCTCGATCGAGATCGCGGGCGACAACCCGTCGATCTGGTCGACGTCGGGCTTGGCCATCATCTCCAGGAACTGGCGAGCGTAGGCCGAGAGCGATTCGACGTAGCGGCGCTGGCCCTCCGCATAGATCGTGTCGAAGGCCAGCGACGACTTGCCTGAGCCCGACAGCCCGGTGAACACCACGAGCTTGTCGCGCGGGATCGTCAGGTCGACGTTCTTGAGGTTGTGCTCGCGCGCGCCGCGCACCGCGATCACCCGGCGGTCGCGCGCCGTGGGCTCGGCCGCGTCGAACAGGGCTTCGAGCTTGGCGTCCGCGCCGGCCTCGACCGCGGCGGCCCTCCGCGCGGCCGCGGCGCGCGCGGGGGCGGGCTTCGTCGCGATCGGTCCGGCGGTCTTCCCGGCGGCGGCGGCTTTGGCCATGGAGCGGCGGTCTTTCGAGGCGTCGGCGCGGGCAGGGCTCGGCGATCACGAGAAGCACCGCCGCGCCGAGCCATGTCGTCCGCCCGAGGCCGGCGGACAAGAGGCGACAGGCAAGACGCAGGCCCGGCATACCCGCCGTCTGCTAGAACTGAACAAGTACGCTGGCAACCCAGAGGCCGTGGCGACGGGCCCGTGACCGATGCAGCCTGCTTGCCGTTGCGGCTTATTTGCCGGTGCAGAGGCCCTGCTCGGCCAGGCGCCCGTGCTCGCGCGGGTCGCAGTCGGTCGAGAGGAACGAGGCCCACTCGGCCGGGGTGCCGTAGAAGGCGTTGCGGTCGACGTCGCCGCGCACCCCCGGCACCCGGCCGGTGGAGGTGAACTGCCACAGCATCCACTTGCGGTTGGAGAAGCGTTGCTCCGGCTCGGCCGCGGTGGATCGCAGCCAGTGCGGGTAGTCCGGAAGCTCGCCCTCCAGCACGTCCTTGTGGAAGGTGATGTCGGTGTAGATGATCGGCCGCTTGCCGGTGTACCGCTCCATCTCCTCCAGCATGTACGTCGTCATCGCCAGCGCCTGGGCCTTGGGCAGCTTCTTCGGGCAGGTCTGCGAGTGGCCGTTCCACTCCACGTCGAGGACGGGGGGCAGGGCGCTCGGGTCGTTGGGAACGTTCTTCTTGAACCAGTCCATCTGCTCGCGCGCCGACCGGCACCAGAACACGAAGTGGTAGGCGCCCCGCGGCACGCCGGCCCGGCCGGCCGCGTCCCAGTTGTCGCGGAACCGCTCGTCGACGTGGTCGCCGCCCTCCGTCGCCTTGATGTAGGCGAATTGCGTGCCGGCGGTGCGCACCGAGGCCCAGTCGACCGGGCCCTGCCATTTCGAGATATCGATGCCCTGGATCGGGTGGCTCTTGGCCCGGGCGACGCCCGGATGGGGCTTGGCATCGCCGTTGGTCGGGTAGAAGTCGGTGCTGGCCGCGCAGGCGGCGAGGCTCGCCGTCAGCGCCGCCGCGAGGGCCCGCTTCGCGAGGCCGCGTGCACCAGCCGGCATCGGGGCGGCCGGCTTCCCGGGGAGACCATTCCTCAGCGCCATCGATGCCCGGCCCGCCGTCTGGTGAAGCGCCACAACAGAGCTCTTCGATGGCCCCGGCGCGGTTAACAGAGCTTTGCCGTCAATGCGGCGGAATTCCGGAACCCGTTGCGGCGACGGCACATGAGCGCAGGCGGCCGCCCGCGCACGGGGGCGGAGGATACGGCCAAGTGGCGGTGCCGCCTCGCTTCTTCGGAGGGCACGGTTTGAGTAAGGTCCTGTTCACCATAGGTTACGAAGGCCTCGATCCGGAGAGGCTCACGGCTGCCTTGCGGGATGCGGAGTGCGGCGTGCTCGCCGACGTGCGGGCGGTGGCCAACTCGCGCAAGCGCGGCTTCTCGAAGGGCGCGCTCAAGGCGAACGTCGAGGCGGCGGGCCTCGCCTACGCGCACCTGCGCGGCCTCGGCACGCCGAAGGCCGGCCGCGAGGCCGCGCGCGGCCACGACGCCGCGCTGATGCGCAGGATCTACTGCGAGGAGGTGCTCGACACCGCCGACGGCGGACTGGCCCTCGACGACCTCGCCCGCATGGCCGAGGCGGCACCGACCTGCCTGCTGTGCTTCGAGCGCGACCCGGCGCGCTGCCACCGGCGGGTGCTGGCCGAGCGCCTGGAAGCGCGCGGCTTCACCACGCGCGACCTGTTCGGTTGAGCCGGCCTCCGGCGTCCCGCGACGGGGCGCGTCCGGACGGCCCCGGCCGCAGGCGACGCGGCTCACGCGTCGGGCCGGCCCTCGGCGAAGCGCCGGAATGCCTCCAGCGTCTCGCCGCTGACGTGGTGCTCGATGCCCTCGGCGTCGCGCCGCGCGGTCTCCGGGCTGACGCCGAGCGCGCACAGGAACCGCTCGACGATGCGGTGGCGCTCGCGCGCGTGGTCGGCGAGCGCCCGGCCGGAATCGGTGAGGAACACGCCGCGATAGGGGCGCTGCTGCACGAGGCCGTCGTCGGCGAGGCGCTTGAGCATCTTGGCGACGGTGGGCTGCGCCACGCCGAGGCGGGCGGCAATGTCGACCTGCCGCGCCTCGCCGCCGTCGCCGATCAGGTCGGCGATCAGCTCGACGTAATCCTCGACGAGTTCGGAGCGGCGCGCCTCGCGCGCCTGCCGGAAGCTCTCGACATGGACCTCCGGATCGATGAGCGCGGGCTCGGACCGTGACGGATCCTGCATGGTGCCGGCTCTCTCCCCCTCGGCCGCGCCGGTCGGCCGCGGCGCGGACCGCCTGTTTAGCAAAAGCGGCGCCGAAGGGGAGCCCCGGCGACGGCGAAGAAATGGACTTGACCTTGAGCCCAGGCGCATCTTTATAGCTCCGGCTATACGAGGCGCGGCGTCGGGCCGTGCAGGATTCGGCCTTGCAAGATTCGGCCTTGCAAGATTCGGCCGGGCAGGGTTCGGCCGTGAAGGATTCGGCGACGTCCATGGATCAGCACATCGCCGCGGGCCGCGCCGGCGGCCGCACGGGCGCCCCGGCGCGCGAGACCCTGAGCCGCCGCACGGAGCGGGGCATCCGCGACGCGCTCGACGGGCGCGGGGGCCGCGGGCGCTTCCTGCTATTCACGGGCCCCGCCGTGATGGCGTCGATCGCCTACATGGACCCCGGCAACTTCGCGACGAACATCCAGGCCGGCGCCAAGTACGGCTACGGCCTGCTCTGGGTGGTGCTCACCGCCAACCTCGTGGCGATGCTGTTCCAGGCGCTCTCGGCCAAGCTCGGCATCGTCACCGGCCGCAACCTCGCCGAACTGTGCCGCGACGAGTTCGCCAAGCCGGTGCGGCTCGCGATGTGGGGGGTGAGCGAACTCGCCGCGATGGCCACCGACCTGGCCGAGTTCCTCGGCGGGGCGATCGGCCTGTCGTTGCTCACCGGCATGCCGCTGTTTGCCGGCATGGTCGTCACCGGGATCGTCACCTACGGAATCCTGCTGCTGGAGCGCGGGGGCTTCCGCTGGATGGAGATCGTCATCGGCACGATGGTGGCGACCATCGGGCTCTGCTACGCGGTCGAACTGTTCATCGCGCCGATCGCTTGGGGCGACGCCGCCCGGGGGCTGGTGACGCCGAAGATTCCGGATGCTGAGGCGCTCACCATCGCGGTGGGCATCATCGGCGCGACGGTGATGCCGCACGCGCTGTTCCTGCATTCGGGCCTGACCCAGGGGCGCGGCGCGGCGAAGAGCGACGCCGACCGGCGCCTGCTGGTGCGCTACTCCAACCGCGAGGTGGTGGTGGCGCTGGCGCTCGCCGGGATGGTCAACATCGCGATGGTGATCATGGCGGCGGCGGCCTTCCACCTCGGCCACAGCGAGGTCGCCGAGATCGGCGAGGCCTACCGGACGCTGACGCCGCTCCTCGGGCCCGCGGCGGCCGGCGCCTTCCTGGTCTCGCTGATCGCGTCCGGCGTCTCGTCGTCCGTCGTCGGGACGATGGCCGGGCAGATGGTGATGCAGGGTTTCACCGGGTGGCGCATCCCGCTGATCGTGCGGCGGCTGGCGACCATGCTGCCGGCCTTCGCCGTGGTCGCGGTGGGCATCGACCCGACCCGTGCGCTGGTGCTGTCCCAGGTGGTTCTGTCGCTGGCCCTGCCCGTGCCGATGATCGCGCTGGTGCTGTTCACCCGCCGCCCCGACCTGATGGGCGCCTTCGCCAACGGACGGGCGACGCAAGGCGCCGCGCTCGCCGGCGCGGGCATCGTGCTGTGCCTCAACGCGGTGCTGCTCGCCCAGGCCTTCGGCGTGCCGGTGCCGGGGCTGGCGGCCGACTGACCGCCGGGGCCGTCGCGCGATCGCGGTCGATGCCCGGATCGCCGCCGTGTTCTCGGGCCTGACCCGCGATGCCGCGACCGCGCGGCGGAAGGCGGCCGGCACCGCCTTCGGCTTCATCAACGCGGTGGCCGACCTCGCGGCCCATCCGGCGCTCGTGCGCACCACCGTGGCGACGCCGGAGGGGCCGGCCAGCCTCGTCGCCCCGCCCGCGCGGATCGACGGCGCGATCCGTCCGCTCGGCGCCGTGCCGGCGCTCGGCGAGCACGGCGCGCGCATCCGCGCGGAATTCCAGGGCCGCACGCCCTAACCGTCGGCGCATCGAGCCGGAGAGGAACGCGCGATGGAGACCTACCAGGCCATCCGCGCGGCGGTGGCCCGGCTCTGCGCCCGGTTTCCCGGGCCGTACTGGCGGGCGCTCGACCGCGGGATGGCCTACCCGACGGACTTCGTCGGGGCGCTGAGCGAGAGCGGCTACCTCTCGGTCTTGATCCCGGAGGAGTACGGCGGCGCCGGCCTGCCGCTCTCGGCCGCCGCGATCCTGGAGGAGGTCCAGCGCGCCGGCTGCAACGGCGGCGCCTGCCACGCGCAGATGTACACGATGGGCACGCTGCTGCGGCACGGCTCCGAGGCGCAGAAGGCGCACATCCCTGCCCGAGCTCGCGGCAGGGCGCCTGCAGCTCCAGGCCTTCGGCGTCACCGAGCCGACGAGCGGCACCGACACGAGCGCCCTGAAGACGACGGCACGGCGCGATGGCGACCACTACGTCGTCAACGGCCAGAAGATCTGGACGAGCCGGGGCGAGCATTCCGACCTGATGCTGCTGCTCGCCCGCACCACCGCGCATACGGAGGGCCATGAGGCGCACCGACGGGCTCTCGGTGCTGCTCGTCGACCTGCGCGAGGCCCTGGGCCGCGGCCTCACCATCCGCCCGATCCGCACGATGATGAAGCACGCCACGACGGAAGTGTTCTTCGACGACCTGCGCGTGCCGGCCGAGAACCTGGATGGAGCGCCTGCGCGCGTTCCGCGAGAGCCTGTGGGGCCTGCTGCTCATCGTCATGGTGATCGGCGGGATCTGCGCCGGCGTCTTCACGCCCACCGAGGCGGCGGCGACGGCCGCCGGCTACGCCGTCGTCATCGCGGTGTTCGTCTACCGGGACCTGAAGCTCTCCGACGTGCCCCGCGTGCTGCTCGCCTCGGCCAACATGAGCGCGATGCTGCTCTACATCATCACCAACGCGGTTCTGTTCTCATTCCTGATGACCTCGGAGAACATCCCGCAGACGATGGCGGCGTGGCTGATCGCCAAGGACTTCAGCCCGCTGGTGTTCCTGCTCGTGGCCGGCAACGTGATGGAGCCGTCCTCGATCCCCTTGCATCATGGCGCCGATCCTGTTCCCGATCGCGGTCAAGCTCGGGATCGACCCGATCCATTTCGGGATCATCATGGCGGTGAACATGGCGGTCGGCCTGTGCCACCCGCCGGTGGGGCTCAACCTCTACGTAGCGAGCGGCATCGCGCAGATGGGCATCGGCGAACTCACCGTCGCGGTGCTGCCGTGGCTGCTGGCCATGCCCGGCTTCCTTGTGCTGGTGACCTACTGGCCGGCGCTCTCGCTGTGGCTGCCCCGCATGCTCGGGGCGATGTGAGCGCGAGGAGCCGGCCGCCCCCGCGCCGGCGCTCCCGGCCGTTCCCGCCGGTCCGCGTCCCGCGGGCGGTCCGGGGTTCCGCGCGGGCAGGGATGCGTCACCCGATCACCCGCACCGGCTTTCCGTCGAGGAAAGCACGGATGTCGGCGACGGCTTCCGAGAAATAGGTGCGGTAGTTGGCCTGCGTGGCGTAGCCGAGATGGGGCAGCGCCAGCAGGTTCGGCAGGCTGCGCCAGGGCGAATCCGCCGGCAGCGGCTCGGTCTCGAACACGTCGAGGCCCGCCCCGCCGATACGGCCCTCGGCGAGCGCGGCCTGCAGGGCCGCCTCGTCGACGATCGCCGCCCGCGCGGTGTTGATCAGCAGGGCGTGGGGCCGCATCAGCGCGAGCGCCGCGGCGTCGATCAGCCCGCGGGTGCGCTCAGCCAGCACGAGGTGGATCGAGACCACGTCGCTGTCGGCGAGCAGGGCCGCCTTCGACGGGCTGAGCGCGACGCCCTCCGCGGCCGCGCGCTCGGGGGTGAGGTTCGCGCTCCAGGCCGAGACCTCCATGCCGAAGGCCAGCCCGATGCGGGCGACGCGGGCGCCGATCCGGCCGAGGCCCAGCAGCCCGAGGCGGCGCCCGGCGAGGTCGGCGCCCACCGTCGACTGCCAGCCGCCCGCCCGGAGCGCGTTCGCCTCCGGCACGACGCGGCGGGCGAGCGCCAGGATCAGCGCCCAGGTGAGTTCCACCGGCGGCTCGGACGCGCTCGCGGTGCCGCAGACCGTCACCCCGTGGGCTTTCGCCGCCGCGAGGTCGATGGCGGCGTTGCGCATGCCCGAGGTGACCAGCAGCCTCAGCCGCGGCAGGCGCGCGAACAGGGAGGCGGGGAACGGCGTGCGCTCGCGCATGATCACCACGATCTCGCAATCGGCGATCGCCGCAACGAGGGCGTCCTGCGTCTCGAAACGCTCTCGGAACGGGCGCAGCACGACGGCGTCGCCCACCGGGGACCAGTCCGCCAGGCTCGTCGAGACGCCCTGGTAATCGTCGAGGATCGCACAGGTCGGCATCGGTCGCTCCGTGTCGTGTTCAGGCCGGCGCGGGCCCGGCGGCCTTGATCGGCGCGGCCAGCCACCGCGCTGGACAACACCCTGGCAGAGCCCGGGCTGGAGCGTTTTCCACGATCCTCGGATCATGGAAAACGCTCTGGTGGCGCCGGCGCCGCCCGCCTACGGAGGACCGTCGGCCAACGCCGCGAGGCCGGCCTGAACGTCGGCCAGCGTGCCGATCACCGCGTAGCAGGCATAGCCGTGCGGGCCGGCGGCCGGGGCCTCTTCGCGAAACACGCAGTTCCACTTCACCGTGGCGTTGCCGGCGCCGGGCACCGTGGCGAAATCGAACCGGCCGTAGCCGAGGTTCGGCAGGCCGGGCTGCGGCAGGCCGGGGCTCCAGACGCCCATGGCGTAGGCCCCGTCGGGCGTGGCGAGGATCACCGGCAGGCCCTGCTCGCCGGCCTCGTGCGAGAGCGGCGCCAGGGTGCGGCTCCGCGGCTCGAAGGTCCAGAACCGCGAGAAGCCGGGCGGCATGTAGGCGGTCAGCACCTCGAAGGTCGCGGATGCGTAGGGCCGGGGCAGGTCGAAGCTCGCCTGCACCTCGATCGCGTTCGGAATGCCCGGCAGGCCGATCGCGACGCGCTTGCGCAGGGTGTGGTCGGACAGCGCGCCGGTCTGCGGCCCGGGGCCGCGGGGGCAGCCGGGCGACGCCTGTCCCGGCCCGAGCCACCACGCCATTCGCGTCTCGGTCTCGAGCCACGCCCGCCCGCGGCGCAGGCCCGTCAGGAGGCTGGTGCTGCGGGCGCCCGCGCCGTCGGCCGCGCTGCCCGCCTCGGTGGGGTTGTGGCATTCGCCGTAATTGTCGAACGCGGCGGCCGATTGCAGTTCGCGGCCGTGGTCGAAGCCGTTGAGGAACTCGGTGCCGCCCCAGGTCAGGCTGTCGACGGCGCCCGCGTTCCGCGAGGAGATCCGCAGGACGATCTCGGAGCCGCCGAACGGACGCCGGAGCGCGAGGCTGCCGTTCGGCTCGGGCCAATCGATTCCGGGGCCGTCCTCCGCACGAACCGGAGCGGTCGCTGCGGCGAGGCAGAGGCCGGCGGCGGCCATCGTGCGGAGGAGGCGTGGTCTCATCGCCCGATCCTGCCACGGCGCATCGGCGATGGCGACGGCCGTCCGCGCCGCGCCCGTCGGACGGGGCACGCGGGCGCGAGCGTCCGGGAGCCTGCATCCCGTTCGGCGTCGGATCGAGATCGCGCCGGGCAGCGGGGTGTCCGCCGGCCCGGCATGCCGCGCCGTGGCCGTGAATGCGCGAGGGTTGCGGATCGCCGGAACCTCAGCTTCCGGCGACCGTCCGGGCGAATGCCCGGACCAGGGCGTCGTCGAGCTTGCCGCCCATCCCTCTCAGGACGGCCATCGCGGCGGCACTCGTCATCGGCGCGCGATAGGAGCGCCGCTCCACCAGAGCGGCGTAGATGTCGCAGATCGTGGTCAGCCGGACGACGTCGCCGATCGCGTCGCCGGCGAGGCCGTCGGGATAGCCCGAGCCGTCGAGCATCTCGTGATGATGGCGCACCACCGACAGCGTCGCCGTATCGAACCCGCCGGCCGCGACGAGGATCGCGTGGCCGATCGCGGGGTGGGTCCGCATGACGGCCTGCTCCTGCGGGTCGAGGGCGTCCGGCTTGTTCAGGATCGCCAGCGGGATGCGGGCCTTGCCGACGTCGTGGACGAGGGCGGCCCGCACCAGTTGCTGCTGGTCGGCTGCGGAGAAGCCGAGATCGATGCTGAACCGTGCAGCCAAGCCCGCCACCAGCAGGCAGTGCTGGTAGGTGGCGTCGTCGTAGCTGCGCACGGTGTCGAGCCAGTTCGCGAGGCCGCCGGCATCCACCGCCGCGAGAATCGGGCAGAGCCCCTGCTCGACGGCCGCGGCGTCGACCGTGTCGTGGGTACGCGCCGTATCGAGCAGCCGGGTGAGGGCGGTGGCCGCCCGCTCGACGCCGCGGACGATCTTCGCCTCTGCGAGCGAACGGACCGGTTTCAGATGCGCGAGAAAGGCCTCCACCACCGTCGCGGGAGCGGTCTCGACCGGCAGGCTGAGGCTGGCACCGAGGGCGCGCGCCTCGGCGAGGCTGCGTTCGCCCATCCGGCGCGTAAGGCAGATGAACGGCAGGCCCGGACGGCGGACGGTCGCGAGCAGGGTGCGCAGGCCCCAGATCGTGGCCGGTCGGAGCAGGTCGACGTCGGCGACGAGGCCGAGACACCCCGCCTGAGCCTCGCCGGCACGCTCCTCGATCGACAGGACGCGGCACGGGCCGATCTGGTCCAGGGCCTCCGCGAGAACGGCGCTGCGGTCGGGTTGATCGGTGAACAGAACCAACATGCCCGATCGCATGACGCGGCGTTTCCCTCGATTTATCGGCTCTCCGCGCCTGTCCGCACGCGCAAGGAGCGTTTTCGCTCGACCGAGCTGGCCGTACTCCCATGCTAATAAACCCGAAGACGTATGAACGAACCGTCCTGTCCGCTCGGGCGTGTTGCAGCTTTACGCCGCCGGCAAGACACATCGTCGGCCGGGCCGCTTCGGTCGCGCGGCCCGCTCGGGCGAGAGGGGAGCGGGGCCCCGGGGTGGCGTCAGGCGTCGGCGGCGGCCGCGTCGATCAGCCACGCGATCCGGCCGCGGCTCGCGACGCGGGCCGCCGGCAGGTCCTCGCCGGCCCCGAGGCGGCGCAGCGGGTCGCGCTTGCCCGGACCGGCGACGAGGAACAGCACCAGGGCGGAGGACGCGAGCGCCGGATAGGTCAGCGTGATGCGCGGGACCAGCGGCGCCATGCCGGCCTCCGGCACGGGGGCGGCGAGCGCCGTCGTCTCGGCGAGCGCCGGTTGTCCCGGGAACAGCGAGGCGGTGTGGCCGTCCTCGCCGAGCCCGAGCAGCACGCAGTCGAACAGGGGGCGGGCCGGATCGAGGGCGTCGGCGCCGTAGAAGTCCAGCAGCGTGCGCGCATAGGCCTGCGCGCCGGCCTCCGCGCCCGCGTCGGAGGGGATGAAGTGCAGGTGCGTCGCCGGGATCGGCGCGCCGTGGCCGAACGCCTCGCGGACCATGCGCACGTTGCTGCGCGGATCGTCCCAGGGCACGACCCGGTCGTCGCCGAAGAACCAGTGCACGCGCGCCCACGGCACGCGTCCGACATGGTCCGGGCCGGCGAGCAGCGCGTAGAGGCGCTTGGGGGTCGAGCCGCCGGACAGGCAGATCGCGATGCGCTCGGTCCGCACGGCCTCGCAGGCCGCGATCAGGCGCTCGGCGGCGGCGCGGGCCACCGCGTCGGCGTCGGGCAGGATCTCGGCGCCGGCGGGAAGCGCGATCGTCATCTATTTCTTGGGCTCCTGGTGGCCGCCGAAGCCCTTGCGCATCGCCGACAGCATCTTGTCGGCGTAGGACGCGTCCTCGCGCGAGCGGAAGCGGCGGTAGAGCGCGTTCGACAGGACGGTCGCCGGCACCGATTCCTCGATCGCCGCGTTGATCGTCCAGCGCCCCTCGCCGGAATCCTCGACGTAGCCGGAGAAGCCGTCGAGCTTCTCGTCGCCCGCGAGCGCGCTCGCCGTCAGGTCGAGGAGCCACGACGAGACCACGCTGCCGCGCCGCCACACCTCGGCGATGTCGCCGAGGTTGAGCTCGAACCGGCGCTCCGGCGGCAGGTTCTCGCTGTCGGCGTGCTTGAGGATGTCGAAGCCCTCGGCATAGGCCTGCATCAGGCCGTACTCGATGCCGTTGTGGATCATCTTGACGAAGTGGCCGGCCCCGCTCGGGCCGGCATGGATGTAGCCCTGCTCGGCCCGGGGGTCGCGGCCGTCGCGGCCCGGCGTCTTCGGGATGTCGCCGATGCCGGGCGCGAGGGTGGCGAAGATCGGGTCGAGGCGATCGACGGCCGCCGTGTCGCCGCCGATCATCATGCAGTAGCCGCGCTCCAGCCCCCAGACGCCGCCGGAGGTGCCGACATCGACGTAGTGGATGCGCTTCTCCTTGAGTTCGCCGGCGCGGCGCACGTCGTCGCCGTAGAACGAGTTGCCGCCGTCGATGATGACGTCGTCGGCCTGCATCAGATCGCCCAGCGTCTTCACTGCGCCTTCGGTGATCGTGCCGGCCGGCAACATCACCCAGGCGGCGCGCGGCAGGTCGAGCTTCCGGACGAAGTCCTCCAGGCTGTCGGCCCCGACCGCGCCCGCCTCCACCAGCGTCGCCACCGCCTCGGGACTCTGGTCGAACACCACCGCCGTGTGTCCGTCGCGCAGGAGGCGCCGGACGATGTTGCCGCCCATCCGGCCGAGGCCGATCATGCCGAGTTGCATCGCATCCTCCTCCGAAGGCCTCGTCCCGGCGGCTGCGGGCGTCAGGCGACCGACGCCGTCAGCGCCGCCGCGATCCGCTTCAACCCGGCGGCCACGTCGCCGCCCTTGATGTGCACCCGCAGCGCCCGGCGCCCGCGCTCGGCGAGCACCGAGAAATCGCCGCGCGCCTGCGCAGCAACCACCGTGCCGAAGCCGAGCTTGCGCCCGGGGATCGCGAGATCGTGCGCCGGATCGGCGGTGATCTGGAGGAAGACGCCGCTGTCGGGGCCGCCCTTGTAGGCTTGGCCCGTCGAGTGGAGGAAGCGCGGCCCAAATTCCAGGCAGGTCGCCACGTGGCGGGCGTCGCGGACAGTGAGCCGGGCCTGCTGCAGAGTTGCGGCGTTGGCCTCGTTGCGCGGCACGTAGGCCAGCAGCGCGAGGTAGTCGCCGGCCTTCAGCCGGCCGACCTGCGCCCTCAGCGCCGCCTCCAGCCCCTCAGCGGCCCGCGGCAGCGCGGCGGCGTTGCGCGCGTCGGCGTAGAGCGCGATCGTCGCGTCCTCGAACAGCGGCGTCTCGCCGGGCAGCGCGCCGCTCGCCTCGGCGGCCGCAAACAGCGCCTTCGTCTCGATCTTGCTCGCCTCGACGTCGGGCTGGTCGAACGGGTTGATGCCGAGCACGCCGCCCGCCACCGCGGTCGCCATCTCGAAGCGGAAGAACTCCTGCGGCAGCTGCTCCACCGAATCGAGGGTGATGCGCACCACCGGATGGCCCTCGCGCTCCAGGCTGCGCAAGGCCTCGTCCTGGCGCTCATCGGCGTGGCCGTCGAGGCGCAGGTACACGAACAGGCGGTCGTGGCCGTAGACCGCCGGCACGTCGACGGGCTCGCCGTCGATCGGGATCAGGCCCTTGCCCTGCTTGCCGGTGGATTCCGCGATGAGCTGCTCGGCCCAGCCGCCGAAGCTGGCGATCGGCGGCGAGGCGACGATCGTCACCTTGTCGCGCCCGGCCAAGCCGGCGGTGCCCATCGCCGCGCCGAGCAGCACGCCGGGGTTCTCGGAGGGCGGCACGGCCGGGCCGCAGGAGCGGACCATGATCCGCGCCCGCTCCAGGACATCCTTCACGTCGATGCCGATGCAGGCCGCCGGCACCAGCCCGAAGGCCGACAGCACCGAGTAGCGCCCGCCGATCGACGGCACGCCATGGAAGATTTTTTTGAATTTTTGGGATTTTGCCGCCTGCTCCATCGCGGAGCCCGGATCGGTGACGGCCAGGAAGTGCTCACCGGCCTTGTCGCCGACGATCTCCTGCATACGCCCGAAGAAGTAATCGCGGAACACGTTGGGCTCCAGCGTCGAGCCGGACTTCGAGGCGACGATGAACAGCGTGCGCGGCAGGTCGAGCGAGGCTTCCAGCGCCCGCACCGCGTCGGGATGGGTCGAGTCGAGGATGGCGAGCTTCGGGAAGCCGTCCCGCTGCCCGTAGGTCAGGCCGAGCACCTCCGGCCCGAGGCTCGACCCGCCCATGCCGAGCACCACCACGTCGGCAAAGCCCTGGTCCTTCACCCAGGCGGCAAGCGCCGCGTAAGCGTCGGCGTGCTCCAGCTCGTCCTCGACGATGCGCAGCCAGCCGAGCCACCTGTCCTCGTCGGCATTCGACCACACGCTCTTGTCGTGCGCCCAGAGCCGGCGAATGGCGCCGCTCGCGCGCCACGCCTCCACCGTCTTGCCGGTCTCGGCGGCCAGCGCCTCGCCGAGCTTGAGGCTCTGGTGATCGAGGCGGTGGCCGAGCAGCGCCACGCGCTTGCCGGCGACCGCGCCGAGCAGCTTGTCGGCGGCGTCGATGAAGAGCTGCACGCCCTCCTCGACCAGTTGCTTGGCCACCGCGTCGATGTCGATCCCGGCCTTTGCCAGCGCCGCCATCACGGCCTGCGCACCCGCCACGTCCTCCTCGATCGCGTTGCGCACCTCGCCGTGGTCGCGGAACGCGTCCATGGTGGCCGGCGGCATGGTGTTGACGGTGTTGGGGCCGACCAGCTCCTCGACGTAGACCACGTCGCGGTAGGCCTTGTTCTTGGTGCCCGTCGAGGCCCAGAGCAGGCGCTGCGCCTTGGCGCCCTTCTGCGCGAGCGCCGTCCACTTGGCTTCCGAGAACACCGCCTTGTAGCGCTGGTAGGCGAGCTTGGCGTTGGCGATCGCGACCTTGCCCTTGAGCTGCTCCAGGGCGGCCTTGGCATCGGCGTCGTTGGCCTGCGCGATCTTCTCGTCGAGCAGCTTGTCGGCGAGCACGTCGATGCGGCTGATGAAGAAGCTCGCCACGCTCGCGATCCGCGAGACGTCGCCGCCAGCCTCGGCGCGGTCGGCGAGGCCGGCGACGAAGGCGCGGGCGACCTTCTCGTATTCCCCTTGCGAGAACAGCAGGGTGACGTTGATCGAGATGCCCTCGGCGGTCAGTTGGCGGATCGCCGGGATGCCCTCGGGGGTGGCCGGCACCTTCACCATCAGGTTGTCGCGGGCCACCGCCTTGTGCAGGCGCCGGGCCTCCTCAAGAGTCTCCTCGGTGCGGAGAGCTAGGTAGGGCGAGACCTCGAGGCTGACGTAGCCGTCGGCGCCGTCGCTCGCCTCGTAGACGGGGCGCAGCACGTCGGCCGCCGCCTGGATGTCGGCGATGGCGAGCCCCTCGTAGAGGTCGATGACGCGGGCGTCGCCCGCCTCCTGCACCGCCTTCAGGCTGGAATCGTACTCGTCGGAATGCCCGATCGCCTTCTCGAAGATCGACGGGTTCGAGGTGACGCCGCGCAGGCCGTCGTTCTCGACGAGCGCCTTCAGCTCGCCCTTGGCGATGAAGCCGCGGGCGACGAAGTCGAGCCAGACCGCCTGATCCTGTTGCGTGTGCAGGGCCTTGAGCGCGTTCATGTCGATGCCTCGCGAAATCGTCGGTCGTGACCGGTCCTGGGATAACCGCCCGGCGCCGTCGTCCGCTCCGTTCGGAACGGAGGACGGCGTCCGAGACGCTATGTCTTGTGCTTGGTCTTGTGCTTGGCGATCTGGTCGCGGGCGGCCTGGAGCACCTTCTCGGGCGTGAACCCGAACTTCGCCTGGAGGTCCTTGAGCGGCGCCGACGAGCCGAAGGTCGACATGCCGATGATCGCGCCCGATGAGCCGGTATACCGGTCCCAGCCGATCACCGAGCCCTGCTCGACGGCCACCCGCGCCAGCACGTCCGGCGGCAGGACCGCGTTGCGATAGACCTCGTCCTGGCGCTCGAACAGGTCCCAGGACGGCATCGAGACGACGCGGGCCGCGACGCCCTCCGCGGTCAGCGCCTCGTAGGCCTGCATGCAGAGCTGCACCTCCGAGCCCGACCCGATCAGGATCACGTCGGGCGTCGCGTCGCCTCCGGCGAGCACGTAGGCGCCCTTGGCCACGCCCGCCGCGCTCCCGAACTTGGTGCGGTCCACCGTCGGCAGCGGCTGGCGGGACAGCGCCAGCACCGCCGGCTGGTCCTTCAGCGAGAAGATCACCTTGTAGGCCTCCGCCACCTCGTTGGCGTCGGCCGGGCGCAGGGTGACGAGGCCGGGGATGCAGCGCAAGCTCAGCAACTGCTCCACCGGCTGGTGGGTCGGCCCGTCCTCGCCGACGCCGATCGAATCGTGCGTGAAGATGTGGAACACTGGCAGTTCCATCAGCGCAGCGAGCCGCACCGGCGGGCGCATGTAGTCGGCAAACACCAGGAAGGTGGCGCCGTAGGCCCTGAGCCCCGAGAGCCCGAGGCCGTTGACGATCGAGCCCATGGCGTGCTCGCGCACGCCGAAATGGATGTTGCGCCCGCCCGGCTCGAAGGGTCCGAGGGAGCCGGCGCCCGCGAAGGTGAGGTTGCTCTTGTTCGAGGGCGCGAGATCGGCCGAGCCGCCGAGCATGAACGGCACGTGCTGCGCGATGGCGTTCAGCACCTTGCCGGAGGATTCGCGCGTGGCGATGCCCTTGGCGTCGGGCTCGAACACCGGGATGTCCTTGTCCCAGCCATCGGGCAGGCGCCCTTCCAGGAACGCGTCGAGGTCCTCGGCGTGGGCGGCATCGCGCTCACGCGCCGTGTTCAGGAGACCCTGCCACGCGTCGCGCAGGCCCGCGCCGCGCTTGCCGATGCCGTCGGCGAAGTTCCGGTGGACACCGTCCGGCACCAAGAACACCGCGTCCTCCGGCCAGCCGTAGGCGCGCTTGGCGCCCTTGACCTCGTCCTCGCCGAGCGCGTCGGAATGGGCTTTTGACGTGTTCTGCTTCTTGGGCGCGCCGTAGCCGATGACCGAGTTGACGACGATGAGCGTCGGCCGGTCGGCGGACCCGAGGAAGGTCTCCAGCGCATGGGCGATCGCGGCCACGTCGTTGGCGTCGGCCACCCGCAGCACCTGCCAGCCGTAGGCGAGGAAGCGGGCCGCCACCTCCTCGCTGAACGCCAGCTCGGTGTGGCCCTCGATGGTGATGGTGTTGTTGTCGTAGATCCAGCAGAGGTTGGCCAGCCGCAGGTGCCCGGCGATCGAGGCGGCCTCGGAGGCCACGCCCTCCATCAGGTCGCCGTCCGAGCAGATCGCGTAGACGTTGTAGTCGAACAGCGGCAGGCCGGGCCGGTTGAGGCGCGCCCCCAGGAAGCGGGCGCCCATCGCCATGCCGACGGAGTTCGCCACCCCCTGGCCGAGCGGCCCGGTGGTGGTCTCGACGCCGGTGGTGAAGTGGTATTCCGGGTGCCCCGGCGTGCGGCTGTCGAGCTGGCGGAAGCTCTTGATGTCGTCGAGCCGCACGGCCGGTGCGTTGCCGCCGTCGGTCTCCGCCACGTTGGCCAGGTGCAGCAGCGCGTAGAGCAGCATCGAGGCGTGGCCGCAGGAGAGCACGAAGCGGTCGCGGTTCGGCCAGTGCGGGTGCGCCGGGTCGTAGCGGAGATACCGGTTCCACAGGGTGTAGGCGACGGGCGCGAGCGCCATCGGCGCGCCGGCATGGCCGGAATTGGCCTTCTGCACCGCATCGATCGCCAGCGTGCGGATCGTGTCGATGCTCAGCTTGTCGATCTCGGAAAGCGCCGTCTTGGGCGCGCTGTCTGCTCCGCTCATGGTCTTGCCATCTTTCCGGTTGTGGTCAGTGCGGCGCGACGCCCGTCGCGACCGCGCGCGGGTTGCGCGCCCTCGGTGCCAGATGCGCCGGGACCTCGGCATCGTCGGTCCCGCCGCGTCGTTGCGCCGGACCCTCGGCCCGGCTGTAATTGAGGATGGTGTTCACGAGCGCGACGTGGGTGAACGCCTGCGGGAAGTTGCCCACCAGCCGGCGGGCCTTCACGTCGTACTCCTCGGACACCAGCCCGAGGTCGGTGCAGATCCCGATCAGGCGCTCGATGATCGCGCGGGCCTCCTCGCGGCGGCCGAGGCCGATCAGGTTGTCGGCATACCAGAAGGTGCAGGGCAGGAACGCGCCCTCGCCACCGGGCAGCCCGTCGGTCTTGCCCTCGGTATGGTAGCGCAGGACGAAGCCGTCGCGCATCAGGTCGCGCCCGATCGCCGCGACGGTGCCGACCACCCGCGGGTCGTCCTGGGGCAGGAAGCCCATATGGGCGATCAGCAGCAGGCTCGCATCGAGCTGCTTGGCGCCGTAAGACTGCACGAAGCTGCCGAGTTCGGCATCGAACCCCTTCTCGCAGACCTCGGCGTGAATCCGGTCGCGGATCGCGATCCAGCGTCCGACCGGCGCGTCGGGGGCGTCGGGCTGGCCGGTGTGGCTGCGGATCGCCCGGTCGAAGGCGGCCCAGGCCATGACCTTGGAGTGCACGAAGTGCCTGCGGCCGCCGCGCACCTCCCAGATGCCCTCGTCGGGCTCGTGCCAGACCTTCTCCAGGTGGGCGACGATGGCGAGGCCGACGCGCCAGCCGTCCTCGTCGGTCGGCATGCCGCGCACCCGCGCCTGATACAGCGCGTCAAACAGTTCGCCGTAGACGTCGAGCTGGAACTGGGAGACCGCGGCGTTGCCGACCCGGACCGGCCTCGAGCCCTCGTAGCCGGGCAGCCAGTCCAGCTCGATCTCGGGCAGCAACCGCTCGCCGGCCAGCCCGTAGAGGATCTGGGCCTGCTCCGGGTTGCCGGCCACCGCCCGCTGCAGCCAGTCGCGCCACGCGCGGGCCTCGTCGAGGTAGCCGGCATCCATCAGCGCGAGCAGGGTGAAGGTCGAGTCGCGCAGCCAGCAGAAGCGGTAGTCCCAGTTGCGCACGCCGCCGAGTTCCTCCGGCAGCGAGGTGGTGGGCGCGGCCACGATCCCGCCGGTGGGCCGGTAGATCAGCGCCTTGAGCGTCAGCAGCGATCGCTTCAGCATCGCGTCCCAGGGCGTGCCCCCGGCGCAGCGGTCGGACCAGTCGCGCCAGAAACGGTCGGTCTCGGCGAGAACCTTGCGCGGCTCGACCGGGGCCGGGTCGTCCTCGTGGCTGGCGCCGTAGCTCAGGGTGAAGGCGACCGACTCGCCGGCCTCGACCGTGAAGTCCGAGACCGTGGTCTGCCCGGAGCCCGCGAGCGGCGCCCTGGTGCGCAGCACCGCCTTGTGCGGGCCCGAGACCGCACGGAGATCCCCGAGTTCGTTGTGGGTGACCCAGGGCACGGCCGAGCCGTAATCGAACCGCATCGCGAGGTCCATGCGCATCGCGACGCGGCCCTGCACGCCCTCGACGAGGCGGATCAGGTGTGAGCCGTCTCCGGCCGGCATGTAGTCGATCACCCGCACCGCGCCCTCGCGCGTCTCGTGCCGTGTCTCCAGCACGAGGGTGCCGTCGCGGTAGGCCCGGGTGGTCTCGACGTGGGCGGCCGCCGGCGCGAGGCGCCAGAACCCGTGCGCCTCGGTGCCGAGCAGCGCGGCGAACACGGCGGCGGCATCGAAGCGCGGCCAGCACAGCCAGTCCACGCTGCCCTGACGGCTGATCAGGGCGGCGGTGCGGCCGTCGCCGATCAGCGCGTAATCCTCGATGCGTGCCGCCATGAACCGGGTCCGTCACGGCCGGCGGCGAACGCCGTCCGATGCACCGCACCTAGGTCGGCGGACGGCAAGGGTCCAGGGCGCGCACGGAAATCGGACGGACGCACTGCAACATTCGGTGCGGCATCCGGGCGATCCGACGGCGGTTCAGCGCAGCCGGTCGATCAGCACCGAGACCGAGCCACCGAGCGAGGCGGCGCCGGTGCGGACGAAGGCCGCGGCCTCCCCGACGACCCGCGCGGCCGGCGCGAAGGGCAGGGCGAGGTCCGGGAGGCCGTCCCCGGTCCCGGCCTGCGCCTCGACCGCCGCCGGCTGGACGGTCGCGGCGGGGGCGGGCCGACGCGGCGGGCCTTCGGTGCAAGGCTGCCCGGTGCAGGCGCGCCGGAGCTGGGCGGCGGCGATCCGGGCCGCCGGAGGCGGCGGCGCAGCGGCGCGCGCCTCGGGCAAGGCGAGGCGCGGGGGGTACTGCGCGAAGGTGATCGCGGCCGGCGGGCGGGGCGGAGCGGCCTCGGCCGGCGCGGCCGCGTGGAAGGCGCGGGGCTCGACGGAGGCCGCCGGAGCCGGCGCGGCGGGGGCGGGCTCGCGGCACGCCAGCGAGGCGGCGCCGAGCGCGAGCGCGGTCACCAGGGTCGGCAGGAAGGGGAGGGAGAGGCGGCCGGCACCGTGTCCGTCGAGGGCGGCGAAGGGGTCTGGCTTCGGCATCGGACCCTGCGAACCTTCCGACCGTCGCGACACCGTCAGGAGAGACCCGGATTTGCGGCGGAAGCGGGGCCGTTTCCTTTCCGGTCGGTTACCCGAGCGGCGGACGGGAAGCCGGGCTGCGGCAAAACTTCCGATCCGGCGCGGCGGGGCCGGACCACCGAACGGGGGCACGCCGCTTGCGTCGCCCGAGCCGCCGCCGGCGCCGGTCGCGGCCGATCCCGAACAGACGCCCCGCCGGGCCGCGATGACCGAATCCAGCCTCACCGTCGCCGTGATCGATCCGAGCCGGGCGCGGGCCGCGATCCTGGAGGAGGGCCTGCGCGCCGCCGGCATCGGCCGCGTGGTGGTGATGGCCGACACCGCCGACCTGATGGAGCGGGTCGCCGCGCTCGCCCCCGACGTGGTGGTGATCCACCTGGAGAGCCCGAGCCGGGACATCTTGGAGCAGATGTCGGGCGTCGGCCGCCAGGCCGAGCGGCCGGTGGCGATGTTCGTCGACCGCTCCGACGCCACGATGATGCAGGCGGCGGTCGATGCCGGCATCTCCGCCTACGTCGTCGACGGCCTGCGGCCGGAGCGGATCAAGCCGATCCTCGACATCGCGATCCTGCGGTTCAACGCCTTCTCCCGGCTCCAGCGCGAGCTGTCCGAGGCGCGCGGCGAACTCGCCGACCGCAAGCTGATCGAGCGCGCCAAAGGCATCCTCATGAGCATGAAGGGCCTGTCCGAGGACGAGGCCTACAAGCAGCTCCGCAAGAAGGCGATGAACGAGAAGCGCAAGATCGCCGACATCGCCCGCGCGATCGTCACCGCCGCCGACCTGCTCGGGTGAGGGGGTCGCGATGAGGCTTCATCTGGGCTACGTGCCGCTGTGCGACGCCGCCCCGGTGATCGCGGCCCACGAGATGGGCTTCGCCCGCGCCGAGGGCCTCGAGCTCGACCTCGCCGCCGAGCCGTCCTGGGCGACGCTGCGCGATCGGCTGGCGCTCGGCTACCTCGACGCCGCCCACATCCTGGCGCCGCTGGCCCTGGCCAGCGCGTTGGCGCTCTCCGGCCCTCCCTCCGACCTGATCGTGCCGCTCTCGCTCAGCCTCAACGGCAACGCGATCACGCTCTCCAACCCGCTCTGGGCCGCGATGGCGCCCGAGAGCGAGGACCTGGCGGACGTCGCCCGCGCCTTCGGCCGGGTCGCGCGGGAGCGCAGGGCCGCGGGCCGGCCGCTGACGCTCGGCACCGTGCATCCGTTCTCCTGCCACACCTACCAGCTCCGGCTCTTCGCCGAGGCCGGCGGCCTCGACCCGGCGGCCTTCCGGCTCGTCGTGGTGCCGCCGCAGCACAGCGTCGAGACCCTGTCCCGCGGCATCGTCGACGGGTTCTGCGCCGGCGCGCCGTGGAACGCGGTCGCGGTCGCGGCCGGGCTCGGGCGCATCGCGGCGCTCGGCTGCGAGGTGGCGCCGGACGCCCCGGAGAAGGTGCTGGCCGTGTCGCCGCGGCTCGACGGGGCGATCCTGCCCCTGGTGCGCGCCGTGGCGAGCGCCGGGCGCTGGTGCGCCGACCCCGCCAACCGGACCGAGCTCGTCCACCGCCTCGCGCGGCGGCCCTACCTCAACCTCGATGCCGGCCTGATCGCCCGGGCCCTGGACGGGACGATCACCCTCGACGAATCCGGGCGGCAGCGCGCCGCGCGCGACTACCTGCGCCTCGACGCGGCGGCCCAGGAACCGCGGGCGGACCATCTCCGCTGGCTGATGGCGCAGATGCGGGCGGCCGGGCAGGTGCCGGACGGCGACGACCTCGCGGCGGCCGCGGAGGCGGTCTACCGGCGGGACCTCTACGCGGCGGCCGGGCTCACCTCCGGCTGAGGCGTCCGGTGCGAGCCGGTCCGGGCGGAAACCCGGACGCAGGCGGGCCGCACGTCCTGGCTCCAAGGCACGATCCTGGCACCGAGGCACGGAACGCGGAGGCCGCGACGCCGTTATCCGTCCGCCATGCCCGGTTGCCGCAAGCTCGACGCCTCCTCGCCCCGTCCCGCCTCGCGCGGACGCGTGGACCTCTCGGCCTATGTCCGCCATCGGGGGCGCCCGCCGCGGGCGGTCAACGACAACCGGCGCGCCGCGCGCCCGCGCGCATGGCGCTGGGCCCTGCTGATCGGCACCGTGCCCGTCATCGGCCTGATGGCCGCACTCTCGACGCTTCTTTAGCGCGCCTTCGTCCGAGGCAGGGACCGGACCCATCCGTCTCCGCGACCCGCACCGTCGATGACGGTGCGCCGCCGGAGATCGGGCCCGTGGCTCTGCCTGATCGGACCCCAGAAGCCTCTTCTTTGTGCACCGCATTCCCGGCGCGAGGCGTGAGCTTGGCCGGACGCGCCGGCCCGATCCGCAGGTGGCGGCCACACCTTGGAACCGGTTCGGCGAACTGGCACGGAACCTGCTCCGATCCCCCGCCCCGTCAACGAGGACGGGCAGCACCGTCAGCGAAGCCGCTGAACCGGTTTCTCGCGCAGACGGCAACGTCGGGCGGCGAGCGGCCGGCGGCGGCTTTTTCGTTGCGCACGCGCATGACAGCCAAGGACGAGACCTTTCCAACGATGCCGACACCGGAACCGCATCAGGCGCCCGCCGCGGGGCTCTCGCGCGAGAGGCTCGTCGTGGTCGGCAACGGCATGGCGTCGCTGCGCTTCCTCGAACGCCTGACGGAAGGCTCGCCCGGCCGCTACGACGTGACCGTCGTCGGCGCCGAGCCGGTGGCGGCCTACAACCGGGTGCTGCTGTCGTCGCTCCTCGGCGGCGAGGTCGACGAGGCGGCCTGCGCCTTCCGCGGCCTCGACTGGTACGAGAGCCACGGCATCCGCCTGATCACCGGCGCGCCCGCGACGCAGGTCGATCGCGAGAACGCACTGGTCGTCGTCGGAGAGACCCACGTGCTGCCCTTCGACAAGCTGGTCCTCGCCGTCGGCTCCCTGCCGATCCGGCTGCCGAAGCCCGGCATGGATCTCCCCGGCATCATCACGTTTCGGGATCTGGCCGACGTCGCCGCGATCCGCAAGGCCGCGGTGCAGCACGCGCGCGCCATCGTCATCGGCGGCGGCCTGCTCGGGCTGGAGGCCGCCGTGGGGCTGGCCCGGCTCGGCGTCGACACCACGCTGCTCCACGTCAACGACCGGCTGATGGAGCGCCAGCTCGACCATCCCGCGGCCGGCCTCGTGCGCCGGGCGATGGAGGCGCGGGGCGTCAAGGTGCTGCTCAAGGCCGACACCGACCGCGTCGAGGGCGACGGCCGGGTCGAGCGCCTGGTCCTCGCCGACGGCACCGTGCTGCCGGCCGACCTCGTGGTGATGTCGGTGGGCGTGCGTCCGAACCTCGCGCTGGCTCAAGGAGCGGGGATCGAGACGGCCCGGGGCATCAAGGTCGACGACCGGATGACCACGTCGGACCCGCGCATCTTCGCGCTCGGCGAATGCGCCGAGCACCGCGGCATGGTCTACGGCCTCGTCGAGCCGGCCTACGAGCACGCCGAGACCCTGAGCCGCCACCTCTCCGGCCACGCGGCCGAATATCGCGGCACCGCGCTGTCCACGAGCCTCAAGGTCTCGGGCCTGCCGGTGTTCTCGGCGGGCGTCGTCGACACGCCGGACACCGCCGAGGCGATCGTGATGAGCGATCCGGGTGCGGGCCTCTACCGCAAGCTGCTGATCGAGCAGGGCCGGCTGATCGGCGCGGTCTTCGTCGGCGACATTGCCGAGCAGGGCTGGTGCAAGAGCCTGATCCGCACCGGCGAGCCGGTCTCCGACCACCTCGACGACCTGATGTTCGGGCGCCCTGCTGCCCAACCTCCCACCCAACCCCTCGCAGCGTGAAGGCGGCAGACCATGGCTGAAGACTTCAACGCCGAGCAGACGCGCTACCTCGAAGGCTTCGCCTCGGGGATCGCTGCGGCCCGCCTCACCGGGGGCCTGGCCGCCGGCAACCTCGCCCCTCCGGCCGAACCCACGGGGCCGGACGCGATCCACATCAAGGCGCAGGACCGCACGGTCAAGGCGGGCGGCAAGCTCTGCGAGCAGGAGAAGTGGAAGCGGGCGGAGAACCCGTTCGACGGCCACAACCGGCTGAAGGTCGAGGCCGCCACCGGCAAGGCCCCGAAGCCCGAGGACAACTTCCGCTGGCGCTACCACGGCCTGTTCTGGGTCGCGCCGAACCAGACCTCGTTCATGGCGCGCCTGCGCATCCCCAACGGCATCCTGCACCATTGGCAGTTTTCCGCCATCGCGGATCTCGCCGACGCGCACGGCGGCGGCTACGTCCACGTCACCACGCGGGCGAACCTCCAGGTCCGCCACATCGCGCCCGAGCACGCCCAGCCCTTCCTCGACGGGCTGGTCGACATCGGGCTCACCGCGCGGGGCGCGGGCGCCGACAACATCCGCAACGTCACCGGCTCGCCCACCGCCGGCATCGACGCCCAGGAACTCCTCGACACGCGCCCGCTCGCAAAATCCTGGAACAACTGGATCATCAACGACCACTCGCTCTACGGCCTGCCGCGCAAGTTCAACGTCGCCTTCGACGGCGGCGGCATCGTCGCGGTGCTGGAGGAGACCAACGACATCGGCTTCCAGGCGGTCGAGGTGCTCGAAGGCGCGAGCGTGGCGCCGGGCGTGTGGATGCGCCTCGTGCTCGGCGGCATCTCCGGCCATCGCGATCTCGCCCGCGACACCGGCATCGTGCTGAAGCCCGAGGATTGCAACCGGGTCGCCGACGCGATCATCCGGGTGTTCATCGAGCACGGCGACCGCACCAACCGCAACAAGGCGCGGATGAAGTACGTCCTTGACGCCTGGGGCTTCGACAAATACCTCGCCGCCGTGGAGGAGAAGCTGGGCTACAAGCTCGCCCGCGTCGATCCTGCCCACGTCGCGCCGCGCAGGGCCACGGACCGGTTCGCCCATGTCGGCGTGCATGCGCAGGTCCAGCCCGGCCTCAACTGGATCGGCGTGATCCTGCCGGTGGGCAAGATCATGAGCGACCAGGTGCGGGAGCTCGCCACCATCGCCCGCGAGTGCGGCGACGGGCAGATCCGCATGACGGTGTGGCAGAACTTCCTGTTCTCCGGCGTGCCCGACGCCAGGGTCGCCGAGGTCGAGGCGCGGGTGCTGGCGCTCGGGCTGACCACCAAGGCCGCCGGCATCCGCTCGGGGCTGGTCGCCTGCACCGGCAGCAACGGCTGCAAGTTCGCCGCCTCCGACACCAAGGGTCACGCGATGATCATCGCCGACCACGTCGAGGCCACGCTCCCCGAGCTCGACGTGCCGGTGAACGTGCATCTCACCGGCTGCCATCACAGTTGCGCCCAGCACTACATCGGCGACATCGGCCTGATCGGCGCCAAGGTCGTGGTCTCGGAGGAGGGCGACACCGTCGAGGGCTACGACATCGTGGTCGGCGGCGGGTTCGCCGAGAACCCGAAGATCGGCACCGAGATCTGGAGCGCGATCAAGGCCGAGGACGCACCCTCCCGCGTCGAGGCGCTGCTGCGCACCTACCTCGCCCGCCGGACCGGCCCCGACGAGAGCTTCCAGGACTTCACCGCGCGCACCGGGCCGGAAGCCCTGCGCGACCTTGCCGAAGAACAGCCAGCCCTCAAGGCCGCCGCATGAGCGAGCACGTCTCCCCCCCTCTCGTCCTCATCCCCGAGAGCGCCCCGTTCTCGGCCGACCAGCGCTCGTGGCTGTCGGGCTACTTCGCGGCGCTCCTCGGCCCCGCCGTCGAGGGCGCGACCGCGCTCGCCCCCGGCGAGATACCCGGCGGCGGCCAAAAGCTCGCCGACAACGACGACGCGCCCTGGCACGACCCGTCGCTGCCGATCACCGAGCGCATGGAGATGGCGAAAGCCCGGCCCGAACCGCACCAACTCATGGCGGCGATGGCGCAGCAGGATTGCGGCCAGTGCGGCTACAACTGCGCCGACTACGCCAACGCCATCTTCCTCAAGAGCGAGGCGCGCCTCAACCTCTGCCAGCCCGGCGGCAAGGACACGCTCCGGATGCTGAAGAAGCTCGACGAGGCGTTCGGCGGCGGAGCCGCGCCGGCGGCCGCCGACGGGGAGGCGGCCGCCGACAAGCCGGCCGATCTCGGTCCGCTCGGCTTCTGCCGCGAAAATCCCGTCGAGGCGACCTTCCTGTCCCGCCGCCGCCTCAACGATCCGGGCGGCGAGAAGGAGACGTGGCACGTCGAGTTCGACCTGACGGACACGCCGATCGACTACGTGGTCGGCGACAGCCTCGGGCTGTTCCCGGCCAACGCGCCGGCTCTGGCCGACGCGGTGATCGCCGAACTCGGCGCGCGCCCCGAGCGCATGATCGGGGCCAAGACGCTCCGCGACCGGCTGCTCACCGATTATTCGCTCGGCGCCGCGCCCGACGGGCTCTACCAGCTCCTGTCGCTCCTCACCTCGGGCGAGGCACGCAGGAAGGCCAAGGCGCTCTCGGCCGGCGAGGACCCGGACGGCGACGCCGCCTATCTCGACGTGCTCGGCGCGCTGCACAAGTTCCCCAAGGCGCGGCCCGACGCCGAGGTCTTCCTGGAAGCCCTGGACGAGCTTCAGCCGCGGCTCTACTCGATCTCGTCCTCGCCGAAGGCCGATCCCGGCCGGGTCTCGCTCACCGTCGACGCGGTGCGCTACAACCACCGCTCGCGCCTGCGCCTCGGCGTCGCCTCGACGCATCTCGGCGAGCGCATGCCGGAGCGGACCAAGGTCAGGATCTACCTCCAGAAGGCGCACGGCTTCGCGCTGCCCGAGGATCTCTCGACCGACGTGATCATGTGCGGCCCCGGCACCGGCATCGCGCCGTTCCGCGCGTTCCTGCGCGAGCGCGCGGCGACGCGGGCGCCGGGGCGCAACTGGCTGTTCTACGGCCACCAGCACCAAGCCTCGGACTTCTTCTACAAGGACGAACTGGAGGCCCTGCGCGACGACAAGGTGCTGACCCGCCTGTCGCTGGCGTGGTCGCGGGACGGCACCGAGAAGACCTACGTCCAGGACCGCATGCGCGAGAACGGCGCGGATCTCTGGAAGTGGCTGGAGGAGGGCGCCCACTTCTACGTCTGCGGCGACGCCAAGCGCATGGCCAAGGACGTGGAGCGGGCGATCATCGACGTGGCGGCCCAGCACGGCGCCAAGTCGCCGGACGAGGCGGTGGCATATTTCGCGGCCCTGAAGAAGGCAGGGCGCTACCAGGCCGACGTTTACTGAAGTGCCGCCTTCCCTCCCCCCTCTGCGGGGGAGGGCTCGGCCGAGGCCGGCCCGACTTTTGCTGCCCCGGCCCGCGGAGGCACCGATAAGAAATCCGAGGACCGAGCCATGAGCGTGCACGTGCCGCAGCCGTCGCAGGCGGTTCGGACCACCTGCCCCTATTGCGGGGTCGGGTGCGGCGTGCTCGCGACGCCGGACGGCGAGGGCGGCGCGGCCATCGCGGGCGACGCCGAGCACCCGGCCAATTTCGGCCGGCTGTGCTCGAAGGGCTCGGCGCTCGGCGAGACCCTCGGCCTGGAGGACCGCCTGCTGCATCCGCAGGTCGACGGCGCGCGGGTGTCGTGGGAATCGGCGCTCGGCACCGTCGCCGGCGCCTTCCGCCGCACCGCCGAGCGGCACGGGCCGGAGGCGATCGCCTTCTACCTCTCCGGCCAGTTGCTGACCGAGGATTACTACGTCGCCAACAAGCTCGCCAAGGGCTTCATCGGCACGCCGCACGTCGACACCAACTCGCGGCTGTGCATGTCCTCGGCGGTGGCCGCGCACCGGCGCGCCTTCGGCTCCGACACGGTGCCGGGCTGCTACGCGGATCTCGACGAGGCCGACGTCATCGTGCTGGTCGGCTCGAACACCGCGTGGTGCCACCCGATCCTGTTCCGCCGCATGGTCGACGCGCGGGTCGGCCGCGGCACCAAGCTCGTGGTGATCGATCCCCGCCGGACGGAGACCGCGCAGGAGGCCGACCTGTTCCTCGGCCTCAGGGCCGGCAGCGACACCGCGCTGTTCTCGGGACTGTTCGTCCACCTCGACCGCGCCGGCGCGTGCGACGCGCGCTTCGTGACCGACCACACCGCCGGCTTCGACGCGGCGCTGGACCGGGCGCGCTCCATCGCGCCGGACATCGCCGCGACCGCGGCCGCCACCGGCCTCTCCGAATCCGACGTCGCCGCCTTCTTCGACCTGTTCACGGGCACGACGCGCGTCGTCACCGCGTTCTCGCAAGGGGTGAATCAGTCGGCGCAGGGCACCGACAAGGGCAACGCGATCATCAACTGCCACCTCGCCACCGGCCGCATCGGGCAGCCCGGCATGGGCCCGTTCTCGCTCACCGGCCAGCCCAACGCGATGGGCGGGCGCGAGGTCGGCGGTTTGGCCAACATGCTCGCCGCCCACATGCACTTTTCCCCCGAGGAGGTCGACAAGGTCCGCCGGTTCTGGAACGCTCCGAACCTGATCACCGGCGAGGGCATGAAGGCCGTGGCCCTGTTCGATGCGATCGCGCAGGGCAGGATCAAGGCGCTGTGGGTGATGGGGACCAACCCGCTGGTGTCGATGCCGCGGGCCGACCACGTCAAGGAGGCTCTGAAGGGCCTCGACCTGCTCGTCGTCTCCGAGGTGATGGCCGATTCCGACACGGCGCGGGCCAGGGCCAAGAAGACCGTGCTGCTGCCGGCGCAGGGCTGGGGCGAGAAGGACGGCACGGTCACGAATTCCGAGCGCCGGATCACCCGCCAGCGCAAGTTCCTCAAGGCGCCGGGCGAGGCACGGCCGGACTGGGCGGTGCTGTCCGATGTCGGCCGGCGCCTCGGCCACGGCGCCGCCTTCGGCTTCACCTCGGCGGCCGCCGTGTTCCGCGAGCATGCCGGCCTCTCCGGCTTCGAGAACGACGGGACCCGCGACTTCGACATCGGCGGCCTCAGCGACATCAGCGACGCGGCCTACGACGGGACTCTGCCGGTGCAGTGGCCGATCCCGAAGCGCGGCGGCCCGAAGGCGCGCCTGTTTTCCGACGGCCGGTTCTTCACCTTCGACAAGCGCGCCCGCTTCGTCGCGGTGCAGGCGCCGGCGCTGGCGCAGGCGACCACCGCGGCGATGCCGTTCGTGCTCAACACCGGCCGGGTGCGCGACCACTGGCACACGATGACGCGCACGGGGAAGAGCCAGCGGCTTTCGGCCCACCGGCCGGTGCCCTTCGTCCAGGTCCACCCGCGGGACGCGGACAGGGCCGGCCTCGTCGCGGGCGGCATCGCCCGGGTCTCGACCGCCCACGGCGCGGCCGAGCTCGAGGTGATCGTCACCGAGGCGGTCGCGCCCGGCACCCTGTTCATGCCGATGCACTGGAGCGACGCCAACGCCTCGCAGGCCCGCGTCGGCGCGCTGGTGCGCGGCGTGCCCGACCCGCTCTCGGGCCAGCCGGAGCTCAAGGCGACGCCGGCCGCGATCGCGCCCGTCGCCTACCGCGCCCGCGGCTTCCTGCTGAGCCGCGAGCCGGTCGCCGGCCCCGCCGGCTGGTGGTGGGCGCGAGCCACCATCACCGGCGGCTCCGGCCTCCAGTTCGCCACGCAGGACGGGTCCCGCGAGGCGGCCCTGCTGATGCGCGGCCTGTTCCAGGGCCTCGAACTCGCCGAGTACGCCGACCACGCCCGCGGGCGCTACCGTTGCGCGGCCTACGACGGCGAGCGGCTCGTCGCCTGCCTCGCCTTCGCGCCGGCGGACGGCCGACCGGACTGGGAAGCCGCCAAGGCGCTGTTTGCGAGCCCGGCGCCGGACGCGGCCGAGCGCCGCGCCCTGCTCTCGGGCCGCGCCGCCACGGCGGGTGCCGGGCCCGTGGTCTGCGCCTGCCACGGGGTCGGGCTCGACGTCATCACCGCGACGATCGCGGGGGGCGCCGGCTCCGTCGAGGCGGTGGGCGCCGCCTGCAAGGCCGGCACGAATTGCGGCTCGTGCATCCCCGAGATCCGCAAGCTGTTGCCCGAGGCGCTTGCGCGCAGTGCGGCGTAGCCTCACCTTCGGGTAGACCCGACCCATGAACACGCCGACCCGCATGAGCACGCCCCGCCAGCCGCGCGAGACCCGCGCCGGCCTCGAACCCCTCGCGGTCCTCCCCGTCTTCGTCCCGCTGCAGGGCAAGCGCGCCGTGCTCGCCGGCTCCAACGGCGGCGCGCCGTGGAAGGTGAAGCTGCTCGCCGCCGCCGGCGCCCACGTCGACGTCTACGCCCCCGACCCGAGCGAGGAGCTGCGCGGGGTCCCCGCCGAGATCGTCGCCGGCAGCGTCACGCTGCACGCGCGCGCCTGGACGCAGGACGACCTCTGGGGCGCCGCCTTCTGCATCGGCGCGATGGAGGACGAGGCCGAGTGCGTCGCCTTCGTCGCCTGCGCCCGCGGCACCGGCGCCATCGTCAACGCGGTGGACCGGCCGCACCTCTGCGACGTGAAGTTCGGCGC
>NZ_CAXTHR010000020.1:0-42419 GCF_964244095.1 uncultured Methylobacterium sp.
CCACGAACCACGCGTCGCGGTAGGCGTTGGTGGTGCCGGACTTGCCCGCGACCTTCATGCCCTCCAACTGGGCGCGCCGCCCGGTGCCCTCCTCCACCACCTTGTTCAGCATGTAGTTCATGTCGGCGACGACCTGCGTCGAGAGCACCTGCTCGGGCCGCTCGTCGGCGTGCCGGTAGATCGTCTCGCCGCTCGAGTTCTTCACCTCCATCGCCGCGTAGGGCTTGGCCCTGCGCCCGCCGTTGGCGAACACCGCGTAGGCGGCCGCCTGGTCGATCACCGTGACCTCGGCCGAGCCGATCGGCAGCGACACCGAGTCGACGAGCGGCGTGGTGATGCCCATGCGGTGCGCCGTATCGATGATGCTGGCCCGGCCCGCCTTCGCCGCCGGGAAGTCGCCCCTGATGCCGGCCGCCTTGCCGAGCGCGATCGAGACCTTGATCGGGATGGTGTTGATCGACTTGGCCACCGCCAGCCACAGCGGCTGGCGCCTGGAATACGAGCGCCCGTAGTTCTGCGGGCACCAGTTGCCGAGGCAGACGGCTGAGTCGTCCACCACCGTGTCCGGCCGGTACAGGCCCGAGGCCAGCGCCGCGGCGTAGACGTAGGGCTTGAACGAGGAGCCGGGCTGGCGCAGCGCGTCGGTGGCGCGGTTGAACTGGCTCTCGCCGTAATCGGCGCCGCCGACCATCGCGCGCAAGGCGCCATCGGGGTCGAGGATCACCATCGCCGCCTCGTCGACCTCGTAGGCCTCGCCGGACTTGCGCAGGGTATCGGCCACCACCTGGTCGGCCCGCTTCTGGATGCCGACGTCGAGCGGCGTCTTCACGGTGAGCACGCGGTCGGTCTTCAGCTTGCCGGAATCGGCCAGCGCCTTGATCTCGCCGAACGCCCAGTCGAGGTAGTAGTCGGCGGTGATGTCGCGGGTGCGGGTCACGGGCGTGGCCGGGTTGCGCAGGGCCGTCTGGATCTGGCCCTCGGTGACGAAGCCGGCCTCGACCATGTTGTGCAGCACGTCGACGGCGCGCGCGCGCGCGGCCGGCAGGTTGACGTGGGGGGCGTACTTCGTCGGCGCCTTGAACAGGCCGGCGAGCATCGCCGCCTCGGCGAGGCTGATGTCCTTCAACGGCTTGCCGAAGTAGTAGTCGGCCGCCGCCACCGCGCCGAAGGTGCCGCCGCCCATGTAGGCCCGGTCGAGGTAGAGTTTTAGAATTTCATTCTTCGTCAGGTGACTTTCGAGCCAGAGCGCCAGGAAAGCCTCGTTGACCTTGCGCTCCAGGGAGCGTTCGTTGGTCAGGAACAGGTTCTTGGCGAGCTGCTGGGTGATCGACGAGCCGCCCTGGGTGTTGCCGCCGCCGCGCGAGTTCGAGACCACGGCGCGCAGCGTGCCGATCGGGTCGATGCCCCAGTGCTCGTAGAAGCGCCGGTCCTCGGTGGAGACCAGCGCCTTGATCATGATGTCGGGGAACTCGTCGAGCTTGAGCGAGTCGTCGTGCTTGATCCCGCGCCGCCCGACCTCGGCGCCGTAGCGGTCGAGGAAGGTCACCGCGAGGTCCTGGGCCTTGAGCCAGTTGTCGCTCGTCAGGTTGAAGGCGGGCTGGGCCAGCGCCAGCATCAGGATCGCGGCCCCGGTGCCGAGCGTCACGCCCTCGCTCGCGAGGTCGAGCGCGACGCGCTTCCAGCCGCGGACCGAGAACGCGCGCATGCGCTCCTGGAAGCGCCCGTAGGCCTCGCCGCCGGAGACGCCGCCGTCGTAGAGGCTCGCGTTGACCCACGCGTCGAAGGCCAGCGACGCGCGCTTGATGCGGGTGAGGATCGCGGTGGCGTTCGGCAGGCGCACGACGGGTATCCGGCTCTCTACGACCCCCGGGAACGGTCTGGGCGCGCCGCCGCGGCTGGACGATGCCCACGGCCCGCGCCGTCATAGCAAGCCGCACGCCCGTCCGCGAGGCCTATCCGTCGTCACCCGCAGCGCCGGCAGGGCTCCGAACGCAGGTTACGACACACGTGATATCTAGTTGAATGGTTCGGCCGATGCAGCGTCCGTTTTCCCGGACGGGTTGAGCGTCAGCGGAACCCGATCCGGGACCTAGAGCGCAGTCCGACGAAGCGGGTACCGGTTCGTCGCAAGAATGCGCGTCAAAACAGGACCTTAGAGTCGCGACCCGATCCAACGTGATCGGGCGCGGCTCTAAGCATCATTGCGCGAAGTGGTCGCCGGTTCGCGGGAAGAAAATGATGCGGCAACAAAGAGATCGAAGCAGGCCTTCGTGGGCGAGGCCACGAAGGCCTGCTTAGCTCGCGCGGCGCAGGAACGCCCGGAACGGGCGGCGTTCCGGCGCCGGCTCGGGCGGGTCTTCGGCAGCGGTCGGGGCGGCGGGGACCGGCGGGGCGGGGGGCGGCGCGGCGAGCACGTCGGCGCGCACCGGGCGCGGCGGGGCGAAGACGGCGCCTTGCGCGAACGGCACGTCGAGGTCGATCAGGTCCGGCACGTCGGCCTCCGCCGCGACCTCGGCGGCGACCAGCCGGATGCCGGCCCGAGCCAGCGCGGCGACGAGGTCCTCGATCGCGATGTCCGACAGGCTGCGCCGGGCCGGGCCGGGGCGCAGCAGCAGGTCCGCCGGGACCTTGATCTGGCCGACGCCGTGGCCGGCGAGCGCGGTGGCGTCGAAGCGCAGGTCGCTCGGGCGGTCGAGGACGAAGCCGACCCGCCCCTTCAGGGCGGCGAGCGCCCCGGCCTGCTCGGCGTCGAGGTTGCGCCAGCTCGCCTGCGGCAGCGCCACGACGAGGCGGCCCGCGAGCCCCGGCTCGGCGGCGACCAGCCGGGCGAGGCTGCGCAGGAAACCGGGCTCGAACAGCGACAGCGGCGACAGCCCGTAGGCCACCGCCGCCTCGCTGCCGCGGCCGACGAGGTGCCGGGCGATGGTGGCGACGCGCTGGAGCATCCGCCGGTCGAGCTCGGTCGAGCGGCCGTGCCGCTCCAGCACCGGCAGGAACGCGTCCGGCGCCAGCACCGCGCCCCCGACCCGGAGCCGCGCCAGCGCCTCGTAGGAGGCGACCTTGCGCTGCGGCAGCGTCACCACCGGCTGGAGGTGGACCTCGAGCCCGTCGCCGTCGAAGGCCGCGATCACCGCCGCGTCCTCGGCGGACGCGGCCTGCGGCGGACGCGGCGGGAACAGGCGCGGCACCGGCATCGGGGCCGGCTCCGGCGCCCGCGCGACGGGGACGGGCGGCGCGGGGACGACCGGAGTGGGTGCCGGAGGGGGCGTGAGAGGGGGCGTTGGCGTCGCGGCGGGGGCCGGCCTCGCCGCGGCGAGCGCGGCGGCCTGCGCCTTCAGCCGCGCGACCTCGCCGTCCTGCGTGCCGACCACGGCGGCGAGGTCGCGCACGATGCCGCTGAGCAGGCCGATCTCGACGGTGAGTTCGTCGACCTCGCGCGGGAGCCCGGCCAGCCCCGGCTCCGGCCGCCCGGCGGCCTCGGCCCGGAGCAGGCGCCGGGAGAGCGTGTCGAGCTCCGCCGAGAGCTTCTCGCAGCGCGCCTTGAGCCCGGCGGCGCGGGCGTGCGCCGCGAGCGCCCCCAAAGCCGCCAGCGCCGCCAGCGCCAGGGCGCCGACGGCCGGCAGCAGGGCGGCGAGCGGCCCGAGCACCACGAGCCCGAGCAGCCCCGTCGCCCACAGGCTCGCATGCCGGCCGAAGTTCCGGGCCATCGGACGGTTCGCCACGCGGTCCTTCATGATTTGCACGATCGCCCGCCGACCGGCCCTGGCCGGGTCGCGGGGCCGTCTTTTGTCGCCGAGGGGCCGCATCGCCGCAAGGCGGAGGCGCCGGGCGCCCGCGGATTTCACCGGGGTGTGACATGCAGCCCTTGCCGCCGCGGGGCCCGCGCCCGACCTTGTCCGCAGGCAAACCGGCGGAGCCCGTGACATGGACGAGGGCGCGAGCGACCTGCTGATGCGGGTCGAGGGCATGACCTGCGACGGCTGCGCGGAGGCGGTGCGCCGCATCGTCCGGCGGATCGACCCGGCGGCGGCGGTGGAGGTCGACCGCGCGCACGAGCGCGTCGCGATCCGGACGCGGGCGCAGAGCCTCGTCGTGGCCGACGCCCTCACCCGGGCGGGCTACACGGCCGCCGCGATGACGGGGTGAGGGCGCGTGTCCCTCACCGCAAGCGGGGACGAGGCGATGCGCGGCGGTCGCCGCGCCGCGTGGCGTGCATCCACAAACCCGCCCGAGCATGGGGGCTTTCGCCTCGTCCGAACGTCGCTGTGGGACCGCCGGGCCGATACGGTCCGTAAGCGCAGCGAAAACCAAACCGAATTTGTCGGCACAGCGAAAAAATCCGACGCGCTTTTCGCCGGGGCTTCGCGCAAGATGAGAGGATGGGCCGGTCCACGGGCTTGGCCTCACGCAAACCGCACGGCAACAGCCGGCGGCCGGACGCCACACGATGCCCTCGTGCCACAGGTGAGGAAACCATGCCCTCAGACATCGAGATCGCCCGCGCGGCGACGCTGAAGCCGATCGCGCAGGTCGCCGAAAAGCTCGGCATCCCCGACGACGCCCTGCATGCCTACGGCCGGCACATCGCCAAGATCGACCACGGCTACATCGCCGGGCTCGAAGGCAGGCCGGAGGGCAAGCTGATCCTCGTCACCGCGATCTCGCCGACGCCGGCCGGCGAGGGCAAGACCACGACGACGGTGGGCCTGGGCGACGCGCTCAACCGCATCGGCGCCAAGACCATGATCTGCCTGCGCGAGCCCTCGCTCGGCCCCTGCTTCGGCATGAAGGGGGGGGCTGCCGGCGGCGGCAGGGCGCAGGTGGTGCCGATGGAGCAGATCAACCTGCACTTCACCGGCGACTTCCACGCCATCACCGCGGCCCATTCGCTGGCCGCCGCGCTCATCGACAACCACGTCTACTGGGCCAACGAACTCGACATCGACGTGCGCCGCATCCACTGGCGCCGGGTGGTCGACATGAACGACCGGGCGCTGCGCGCCATCACCCAGTCGCTCGGCGGCGTCGCCAACGGCTTTCCGCGGGAAGACGGCTTCGACATCACCGTCGCCTCCGAGGTGATGGCGGTGTTCTGCCTCGCGAAGAACCTCGCCGACCTGGAGGAGCGGCTCGGCCGCATCGTGGTCGCCGAGACGCGCGCGCGCAAGCTCGTCACCCTGAAGGACGTGAAGGCCACCGGCGCGATGACGGTGCTGCTGAAGGACGCGCTCCAGCCCAACCTCGTGCAGACGCTGGAGGGCAACCCGGCGCTGATCCACGGCGGGCCGTTCGCCAACATCGCCCACGGCTGCAACTCGGTGATCGCCACCCGCGCGGGCTTGAGGCTCGCCGACTACACCGTGACGGAGGCGGGCTTCGGCGCCGATCTCGGCGCGGAGAAGTTCCTGGACATCAAGTGCCGGCAGGCGGGCCTCGCGCCCTCGGCGGTGGTGATCGTGGCCACCGTGCGCGCGCTGAAGATGCACGGCGGCGTCAACAAGAAGGACCTGGGCGGGGAGAACATCGCCGCCCTGGAAAAAGGCTTCGCCAACCTCGCCCGGCACGTCACCAACGTGCGCGGCTTCGGCCTGCCGGTGGTGGTCGCGGTGAACCACTTCTACGCCGACACCGACGCGGAGCACGCCAAGCTCCGGGAGCTTTGCCGGCAAAAGCTCGACGTTGAGGCGATCACCTGCAAGCACTGGGCGGAGGGCGGCGCCGGCGCCGAGGCGCTCGCCCACGCGGTGGTCAAGCTCGCCGACGGCACGCCGAGGCCGATCACCTACACCTACGAGGCCGAGGCCAAGCTTACCGACAAGATCAAGGCGATCGCGACCAAGCTCTACGGCGCGGCCGACATCCAGATCGAGGCGAAGGCCCAGGCCAAGCTCGCCGCCTTCGAGAAGGACGGCTACGGCGGGCTGCCGGTGTGCATGGCCAAGACGCAATACTCGTTCTCCACCGATCCGGGCCTGATCGGCGCGCCCGACGGCCACCTCGTCGGCGTGCGCGACGCGCGGCTCTCGGCCGGCGCCGGCTTCGTCGTGGTGATCTGCGGGGAGATCATGACCATGCCGGGCCTGCCGCGGGTGCCCGCCGCCGACACGATCCGGCTCGATGAACACGGGCAGATCGACGGGCTGTTCTAGGCATCGTTCCGCGAGAGCCGCGCCCGAGCGCACCCGCGATCAGCGGCCCGAGCCGCGGATCGCCATCTTGAGGCGCTGGTCCGCCCAGTCGATGCGCGCGGCGATGCCGCGCCGGATGCATTTGTTGAGGCTGTCGCCGGTGTAGAACCCGGTCTTCCGCTCTTGGTCGCGGCAGGCCTCGACCGGCGGCCACGCGATCACCGCGCCGAGGATCAGGACGGCGGCGGCGCACTCGATCGCCAGCCAGCCCACCCAGCCGAGGCGAAAGCCGCGGCCGCCGGCGGTGGCGGGTTGCCGGCGGCGCGGCGGCGCTTCGTCGTGCCGGGGCCGGTCGAGGTCGACCGCCACCGGCACGACTCGGTTCAGGCGCGCGCGGAGCCTGTCCGCATCGGTGGCGGCGGGCGGCGATGCGGGGTCGGCGGAGAGGCTCTGCATGGCGGGCTCGTATGGGTCCGGGTGGCAAGAGACGCAGGGACAAGAGATGCGGGGACGGCGGCTCAGTGCATGGCGCGGCGGAGTGCGCCGAGGTCGTCCGGCAGCGACAGGGCGCCACTGAGGATCGCGCCGCGGGCGCAGGCGCCGGCCCTGAACATCTGGACGAGGCCGCTGCCCGCGCGCGACCCGCAATCGGTCACGAGGTAGCTCGCGGCAAACAGCGTCACCGGCGTCAGGAACAGCGCGAGCTTGACGAGCGAGACGAGGCGCGCGAGCGGCCCGCGGCGGCGCGGGCGGCGGTCGTCGTCCCATTCTTCGGCCTCGCGCTCGAAGCGGTCGCCGGATTCGTGTGTGCGGTATCCACGGGGCATGGCCGGACCAACCTCGTCTTGGTCGCTACGCGTTCGGATTCGCACCCTGGCCCCGCGGGCTGAAGATCCGGTCAAGCTTCGTGCTTAAGGAGATCTGATGCCGAGGATGCGCCCGCCGGCGGACATCCCGCGCACCGGCGAGGCGATCGCAGGCTGGCGAAGCAATTGCAGAAGCCTAGATCGCAGGGCGTGAGGGACGGGCGGCGCGCGGCGCGCCGGCGGGCATCCGCGACGCCGCACGCAACCGGGAGCAGCCCCTTGGCCACCATCATCCCCGTCGCCGCGTTCGACTACGTCGTGTTCGGCGCGACCGGCGACCTCACCACCCGCAAGCTGCTACCGGCCCTGTACCACCGCTACAGGGACGGGCAGATCCCCGGCACCAGCCGGATCATCGGCGCCTCGCGCTCGGAGCTGTCTGCCGAGGCGTTCCGCGCCCGCACGCAGGACGCGCTGAAACGCTTCGTGCCGGCGGGCGACCTCGATCCGGCGACGCTCGCCGCGTTCCTCGACCACCTCGACTATGTCCCGGTCGACGGCGCCGGCGAGAGCGGCTGGAGCGAGCTCGTGGCAAAGCTCGACGAGCGGCCCGGTCAGGTGCGGCCGTTCTACCTCGCGACCTCGCCGGACCTCTACGGCGCGATCTGCCGGAACCTCGCCAAGTTCGGCCTCGTCGGCGAGAAATCCCGCGTCGTGCTGGAAAAGCCAATCGGCAAGGACCTCAAGTCGGCCCGCGCGATCAACGACGCGGTCGGCGAGGTGTTTCCCGAGGAGCAGATCTTCCGGATCGACCACTACCTCGGCAAGGAGACGGTGCAGAACCTCTTGGCGCTGCGCTTCGCCAACACGATCTTCGACCGGCTGTGGACGGCCGACGTCATCGACCACGTCCAGATCACGGTGGCCGAGACGGTGGGCGTCGAGGGCCGGGCCGGCTACTACGACACGTCGGGCGCGCTGCGCGACATGCTGCAGAACCACATCCTGCAACTGCTCTGCCTCACCGCGATGGAGAGCCCGCTCAACCTCGACGCCAACTCGGTGCGCGACGAGAAGCTGAAGGTGCTGCGCGCCTTGAAACCGATCACGGCCGGCGACGTGCAGCAGGTGACGGTGCGCGGCCAGTACGTGGCGGGTGCCGTCGACGGCAAGCCGGTGGACGGCTACCTCAACGAGCTCGGGTCCGAGAGCCGCACCGAGACGTTCGTGGCCTGCAAGGTCGAGGTGCAGTCCTGGCGCTGGGCCGGCGTGCCGTTCTACCTGCGCACCGGCAAGCGCCTGCCGCAGAAGCTCTCCGAGATCGTGGTGCAGTTCCGCGCCGCGCCGTTCTCGATCTTCCCCGAGGAAGCGTTCGGGCGCGAGCCCAACCGCCTCGTCATCCGCCTCCAGCCGCAGGAGGGCATGAAGCTCGAGGTGATGACCAAGGACCCCGGCCCCGGCGGCATGCGGCTCAGGCCCACCAACCTCGACATCTCCTTCGAGGAGACCTTCAAGCAACGCTACCCCGACGCCTACGAGCGCCTGCTGATGGACGTGGTGCGCGGCAACGCCACCCTGTTCATGCGCCGCGACGAGGTCGAGGTCGCCTGGGCCTGGGCCGACAGCCTGCTCAAGGCCTGGGCCGAGCGCCGCGAAGCGCCGCGCCCCTACCCGTCGGGAAGCTGGGGCCCGACCTCGGCCATCGCGCTGATCGAGCGCGACGGCCGCACCTGGCACGAGGAGTTGCGGTGAGCCGTCCCGCCTCGCGCCGGCGGCGTCGTTCGGCCGCCCTCGCCCTCGTCCTCGCCCTCGTCCTCCCTGCGCTCCCGGCGCTGGCGCAGGGCCGGCCCGACACCCGCGACCTGACCTGCGCGGCGGCCTCCGCCCTCGTCCTGCGCGAGGGCGCCGTGGTGATGACCACGGGCCCGCTTACCTACGAGCGCATCGTGCGCGACGGCGGCTTCTGCGCCCTCGAGCTGACCACGCGGCCCGATTACGAGGCCACCCGCGACGTGCGGCAGTGCTTCGTCGGCTACCGCTGCGTCGAGCCCCTGCGCGAGGGCCGCGACGGACCCTGACGGACCGCCCGCCCCCGCAGCGGAGAAGGGGGCGCTCGGGGGAGCCGGGTCCCGGACACCGGAGCATCACCGCCCCCTTCGACGGAAACCGTATCCTCCTGCGAAACCCGGGAGCGAGACCGGAACCCGCCGACGGCGATCCGTCCGATCGGGCGAGCCGTTGCGGCCAAGCTGCCTTGTTCCGGCCAACCCGGCCCCGGATGCTTCGCCTCGACCGCCGACGCCGCCCCGCGAGAGGGCGCGACGGCGGCCCAAAGGCCCAAGGGGCACGAGCAAGGGGCACGCACATGAACGAGACCACCGGAACCGCCGCCGAGCACCGCCTCGCGCGCTCGGTCGCCGCGACCCTGCGGGTGATCGCCGCCGCGCATGCCGAGCGCGAGGCGCCCCCGGTCCACGCGGCGCGCCGTCACCTCGGCGCGATCTACGGCGCGACCCGGCTGGCGCGCCGGATCGAGCGCGAGCGCCGCTCGGCGTGAGGCGCGATGCTTTGGCGCGATGCTTGGATTGCATCACCGGCCGCGATGCGCTCTGACAGCCACCACGAATCCAGGCGGCGGGACGGGCAACGATGTCGGGTGGTCACGGAGCGGGCGGGAGTTCGAACCGGCGCGTCGCGCTGCTGATCTCGGTGCTGGCGCTGTTCCTCGCCTTCAGCGAGACGCTGGGCAAGGCGGCGCAGACGGACGCCATCGGCGCCAACGTCGAGGCGGCCAACCAGTGGGCGTTCTTCCAGGCGCGCACCATCCGCGCCACGGTGCTCAAGACCGCCGACGAGGCGCTCGCGCTGATCCCGCCCGGGCCGAACCCGGACGCGGTGGCGGCCAAGCGCGCGGACTGGGCCAAGACCATCGCCCGCTGGGAGTCCGAGCCCGCCACCGGCGAGGGCCGCAAGGAGCTCGCCGAGAAGGCCAAGGCCGCCCAGGGCCAGCGCGACCTCTCCCTGCTGCGCTACCACCATTACGAGCTCGCGTCCGCCGCCTTCCAGATCGGCATCGTGCTGGCCTCGGCGGAGGTCATCACCGGCATCGTCGCCCTGGTCTTCGTCGGCGGTTTCCTGGGTGCGGCCGGCGCGGTGCTGCTCGGGTTCGGCTACCTCGCGCCGCACGCGCTGCCGTTCCTGCATTGAACGGCGGCTGGACGCCGACCGTCCTGTCCTGTCTCATCCGACCTCGTTGGGGCAATCTCCCGCGCCCCGGATGCCGGCGCGCGGGAACGAAGGTGTTCCACCGTCCGGGAGGACCCATGGCCGACGAATCCGAATCCCAGGGGCGCCTGACGCGGGCGTCGAGCTTCGTCTTTCTGCACACCGAGCACGCGATCTACGCAGCCCTCGGGCTGCTGCTGGCGCTCACCGCGCTGATCGCGCTGATCGACGCCGTTGGGCTGACCTGGGTGGCCCTGCGCGCGATGGGCGGCGCCGAGCAGACGCTCGAAGTGGTCGACCGCCTGCTGTTCCTGCTGATGCTGGTCGAGATCCTGCACACGGTGCGGGTCTCGATGCGCTCGGGCCGCCTCACCTGCGAGCCGTTCCTGATCGTCGGGCTGATCGCCTCGATCCGGCGGGTGCTGGTGATCACCCTGCAATCCTCCGAGATCACGCACGGCAAGGACTGGACGGCGGAGAAGGAGGCGTTGTTCCGCGCCTCGATGATCGAGCTCGCCGTGCTCGCCGGCCTGATCCTGACGATGGTCGCCTCGATCTTCCTGCTCCACCGCGCCCGCACCGATGGCGGCCCCGTGGGCGAGGAGACCGAGGCGAACACTGGGTGAGCGCGGGCGGGACGCCCGCAAAGCCCGGTGGACCCGCCCGGAGACGCGCCCCGCGCCGTCTCGTCCGCCGCGCCGCCTCGCCGCATCCGGCGTCGCCACCCCTGCGCCCGGCGCCGAGCGGCCCGCCGCGGGTCGTCGCCCGGCGGCACTGTAACCGCGCCGGCCCCGCGGCGAACTGGCCCGAGGCGGCGTGCGCCCCGACCCGAGGCTCCCGATGTTCCTGCCCGCCCTCTGCCCCGGCGCCCTGCCTGTGCTGCGGGCGCGTTCCCTCGGGGGCGGTCCTGCGCTAGAACCTGCCGCCGGCGCACGGCGCGGCGACAGGGCGGCGATGGCGCTCGAAGACAGTCTCGCGGCCGCGATGGCGGCGGCGCAGGGGGGCGACGCGGCGGCCTACCGGAGGCTGCTCGACGCCTGCCTGCCGGTGATCGCCGGGATTGCCCGCGCGCAGGGTGTGCGCGGCGAGGCGGTCGACGACGTGGTGCAGGACACGCTGCTGACGATCCACCGGGCGCGGGCGAGCTACGACCCGGCGCGGCCGTTCCTGCCGTGGCTGCGCGCGATCACCCGGTGCCGGGCGATCGACCGGTTGCGCCGGGCGGGCCGCCGGCCGCGGGAGGTCCACGATCCGTCCGCCTACGAGGCCCATGCCGATGCCGGCCCCGCGCCCGGCCATGGGATCGAGGCGCGCCAGCGCAACGCCGAACTTGCCCGCGCCGTGGCCGCCCTTCCCGCGGGCCAGCGGCAGGCGGTGGAGCAGCTCGCCTACGCCGAACGCTCGCTGGAGGACGCCGCCGCGCTCACCGGGCGCAGCAAGGGGGCGCTCAAGGTCAACCTGCACCGCGCGCTCAAGGCGCTGCGCGAGACGCTGTCGCGGGACAAGGATGCGGGCGATGTCTGAGCCCGTGCGTCACCATGCCCTCGTCGACGCCCTCGTCGGCGGCCTGGAGCCGGTGCGGCCGCTGCCGGCGCCGATGCTGCGCGCGCTGGCGTGGCTCGCCGCCGTGCTCGGGCTCGCGGTGGTCCTGATGCCGATGGCCGACACGGCCGGCCTGCACGCCCGGCTCGGCACCCCCGACCTGCGCGTCGCCGCCCTCGGTGCCGGGCTCACCGCGGTCGCCGCGGCGCTCGCCGCTTTCGTCACCAGCGTGCCCGGCCGGTCGCTGCGCTGGGCGCTGCTGCCGGTGGCACCCGCCGCCCTGTGGATCGGCGCGAGCGGGCTCGGGTGCCTGCGCGGCTGGGGCGCGCCCGGAACCGACCTCGCCGACGGCGACGCGGGCGGCTGCTTCGCCTTCCTCGTCGGCGTCTCGCTGCCGCTCTCGGTGCTGCTCGTGGCGATGCTGCGCCGGGCCTGCCCGCTGCACCCGAACCTCACCGCGGCGCTCGGCGGCCTCGCCGCCGCGGCGGCGGCAGCGACGCTGCTGGTGCCGTTCCATCCGCACGACGCGACGGCGACGGACCTCGCGATCCACGCCGTGACGGTGCTCGGGGTGATTGGCCTCAACGGTCTGGCCGGCGGGCGCCTGCTCGGCCGGGGCCCGCGCCCCGGCCGATAGGGACGGCGTCAGGCGGCGGCCTTGCGGTTGACGCCCGCGCCGGCGAGCTTGGTCAGCGCCGCGTCGGTGGCGCTCTCCTCGGTGAGCGTCTTCTCCAACAGGCCGGCGGCCTCGGCATGGCCGAGCTGCTTGGCGAAGGCGGCGAGCGTGCCGTAGCGGGTGATCTCGTAATGCTCCACCGCCTGCGCGCCGGCGATCAGCGCCGCGTCCATGACCTCCGGGTCGCCGACGTCGCCCATGATCTCCTTGGTCTCGGAGATGATGCCGTCGATCGCGGCGCAGGTGACGCCCTTCACCGGCTTGCCCAGCGACCCGAACACCGCCTCCAGGCGGGTCACCTGCGCCTCGGTCTCGTGCAGGTGCTTCTCGAACGCCTGCTTCAGCGCAGGCGCGCCGGCCTTGTCGATCATCTTCGGCAGGGCCTTGGCGATCTGCTGCTCGGCGTAATAGATGTCCTGCAGCATGTGCGTGAACAGGTCGTCCAGCGTCTTGATCGGCGTGGTGAAGAGACCCATGGCGCGTACTCCGTATGCTTGAGCTTGCCCCGGAACAGTTCGTCGTGTCCGGCGGCTTGTCCGGGGAAACCCGGAAGCGCCGCCACGGGTTCCTGAACGTCCCGGGCCGCGGTCCGGCGGCGGCGCGTCAGTCCGCGTCCGGGCGCAGGGCCGGCCACGCGACGATGCGGTCGGTCAGCTCGTCGTCGGAGAACTCCTCCTCGTTGCCCGACATCCGCCCGCGGATCGAGATGCCGGCCTCGTGCACGCTGGCGCGCCGCCCCGAGATCAGGGGATGCCAGGGGAACAGCGGCTCGCCGTCGCGCACCAGCCGGTAGGCGCAGGTCGGCGGCAGCCACGGGATCGTGCGCACCGCCTCCGGCGTCAGGCGCACGCAGTCCGGCACCCGGACCTGGCGCCGGGCGTAGTCGCGGCAGCGGCAGCCGTGCCCGTCGAGCAGGGTGCAGCCGACGTCGGTGTGGTGGACCTCGCCGGTATCCTCGTCCTCGAGCTTCAGCAGGCAGCAGCGCCCGCAGCCGTCGCACAGGCTCTCCCACTCGGACGGGCTCATCGCATCGAGGGACTTCTCCTGCCAGAACGGCGCCGCGGCGTCCGCGCGGGCGGCCTTGGGGCTCCCCATCGGGAACACCTCTCACGCTTCGGGGGCTGATGCCCCCCCTGTGCCGCATGCCGGCGCGGGGTGCAACCGCGCCGCCGGCGCGCCCGGGGTCTCGTATGTGTCGTCGACCTGCGTTCGGAGCCCCGAGCTGAGCGCCCCGCCGATTGCCATCGGCGGCGCGCACGCCTAACCCGGCGCCCGGACGTCCCGAAGGCGGGCTCTCTTCCCGAAGGCGGCCCCTTCCTGAAGGCAGCTCCCTCCCGAAGGCGACCTCTTCCCGAAGGCGACCTCTTCCCGAAGGCGACCTCTTCCCGAAGGCAGGACCATGGCGGCAGACCCGATCCCGACGCTGTCCGGCCTCGGTGGCATCGCCGGCGCTTACGACCTGATCCTGTGCGACGTCTGGGGCGTGCTGCACGACGGCACCCGCGCCCACGCCGGCGCCGGCGCGGCGCTGATGGCGTTCCGCGGGCTGGCCGGTCCGCGTCCGCGCCGGGTGGTGCTGGTCTCCAACGCGCCCCGGCCGTGGGACGGCGTGCGGGCGATCCTCGACGGGTACGGCGTGCCGCGGGCGGCCTACGACGCGATCCTCACCTCGGGCGACCTCACCCGCGGGCTGATCGCCGCGCGCGCGGGCGCCCGCATTCACCACCTCGGGCCCGCCCGGGACGCGCCGATCTTCGCGGGCCTCGACGTGGCGCTGGTCGCGGCGGAGGCCGCCGACCTCGTGGTCTGCACCGGCCTGTTCGACGACGCCACCGAGACCGCCGACGACTACAGCGGCACGCTGGCCGCGCTGAGGGCCCGCGACGTGCCGATGATCTGCGCCAATCCCGACCTCGTGGTCGAGCGCGACGGCCTGCTGATCCCCTGCGCCGGCCTGATCGCGGCCGCCTATGCCGGGATCGGCGGTGCGGTGACCTACGCGGGCAAGCCCCATCGCCCAATCTACGCGGCGGCGCTCGCGCTGGCGGCCGCCCTCGACGGCGGCCCGGCGCCGGAGCTCGGCCGCGTGCTGGCGGTGGGCGACGCGCTGCGCACCGACATCGCCGGCGCCAGGACCTTCGGCATCCCGAGCCTGCTCGTGGCCCGCGGCATCCACGCCGCGGATCTCGGGCTCACGGCCGAGCACCATCGCCTCGGCGACGCCGCCGCGTGGCTGGGGCGCCAGGCCGTGCAGCCGGACGCGGTGATCGAGCGGCTGGCCTGGTAGCGCGGCCCGGGGCGCGGCCTCGCCCCGGCGGCGCAGGACGGCCCGCGGAGCGCCCGGCAGCGAGCGGGCGAGGGCGCGCGACGGCAGCATTGGCGCCGCGCGCGTGCCTGTGGCATGCCCGCGACCGGTGACCCGCGCGCGGCACCGCCCCGGACCCGCAGACGTGCTCGACATCCAGAACCTGTCCAAGACCTATGCCGACGGCACGCGGGCGCTGGCCGGCATCGACCTCGCGGTCGCGGGCGGGGAGATCGTCGCGCTGATCGGCGGCTCGGGCTGCGGCAAGACCACCCTGCTGCGGCTGGTCGCCGGCCTCGACCGGGCGAGCGCCGGCAGCATCGCCCTCGACGGCGAGGCGATCACGGCGCCCCATCCCGGCGTCGGGCTGGTGTTCCAGGAGCCGCGCCTGCTGCCGTGGCTCACCGTCGCCGACAATGTCGGCTTCGGCCTCGGCGCCGTGGCGCGGCCCGAGCGCCGCGCCCGCGTCGCGCATGCGCTGGAGCGGGTGGGCCTGGCCGAGCACGCGGGCCGCTGGCCGCGCGACCTCTCGGGCGGGCAGCAGCAGCGGGTCGCGATCGCCCGCGCGTTCGTGGCTAGCCCGCGGGTGCTGCTGCTCGACGAGCCGTTCTCGGCCCTCGACGCCTTCACCCGCAAGGATCTGCACAGCCACCTGCTCGCGCTCTGGGCCGAGACGCGCCCGACCGTCCTGATCGTCACCCACGACGTCGGCGAGGCGGTGGCGCTCGCCGACCGGGCGGTGGTGATGCGCCCGAAGCCCGGCCGCCTCGACGAGACCGTGCTGCTCGCCGCCCCGCGCCCGCGCGACCCCGCTGCGCCGCGGAGCGAGGCCGCGGCGCGCGCCATCCTCGCGGCGCTCGACCGCTCGCTCCGCCCCGTGCCGGCCGAGGGCCGGGCCGCGGCGCCCGACGCGAACTGGTGGTGAGCATCAGGTTGTCCCGGAACCGGCCGCTTGAGCCGCCGCCCGGTTCCCGCTAACCGGCACCGACGAACGCGACTGCGACAACGGAAGACGCCCCCATGGACGCCACGACCCTGCGCGCGCTTCAGGCGCCCCTGAAGGACCGGTACCGCGCCACCCCCGACGACGCCGTGATCACCCTCACGGCCAGGGGCTCGCTCGACGGCGCGGGCATCGCCTGCAAGGTCGAGACCGGCCGCGCGCTGGCGGTCGCCGGCCTGCACCCGGCCACCGGCGGCTCGGGCGCCGAGCTGTGCTCGGGCGACATGCTGCTCGAGGCGCTCGTCGCCTGCGCCGGCGTCACCCTGAAGGCGGTGGCCACCGCCCTGGAGATCCCGCTGCGCGCCGGCACCGTCAGCGCCGAGGGCGACCTCGATTTTCGCGGGACGCTGGGCGTCGACAAGGGCGCGCCGGTGGGCTTCCGCGCGATCCGGCTGGCGTTCGCCCTCGACACCGACGCGCCGCAGGACAAGCTCGACCAGCTCCTCAAGCTGACGGAGCGCTACTGCGTCGTGTTCCAGACCCTCAACCACAAGCCGGTGCTGAGCGTGGCCGCCGCCCGCGGATAGGGCGGGGCGGCCCGGGATCATCCGAGCCGCGAGACGGCGTCACGAGCCGATCTCCGCCTTCGGGATCGTCCGATGGCGCGGATGGAAGGCGCGTCCGAAGCCTCGCGGGTCATGCCCACGGGAGCCGTGAGCCGACCGCGCCGGGTCGGGTCACGGCTCCGGCGCCTCGTTTTGACGCGCACGTTCGCGACGAACCGGCATCCACGTCGTCCGCGTGCGCCCTGGAGCGTTTTCCATGATCTCCGGATCACGGAAAACGCTCCAACGCCTTATGCGGTCGCATTGTCCTCACGCGAGCCGGCATCCACCTCGCTGGAAGATGCTCTAGGACGGCGGAAGGTCCTTAACCCCCGCCGCACCCGTCAGTTCGAGCTACCGGTACTTCGAGGTGTCGGCCCAGATTCTCTCACCCCGCGAATTGTTCTTGAAGATGATCATACCACGATCGTTGGGGGGAAGCTTCAAATTGTACATCGGTTCGGAGACGTTGCTGCCGTTGCAATTCGAGCCCCTCTTCTGTTCTCCCAGGACCCAGTACCCGCTGCCGCCGCAGTCGTATGGGTGGTGCTGCGCGATCTGACCGGGCATGACGCAGCCCCAGTTCGACTTATAGTCCCTTTCCTTGGTCTTATATATAGTATACCAGATTGGGTCCTGGGACTCATTCTTTACGTTCAGCTTGTACTTAGTGGCCGCATTCGACACATCACCACATTGAGCCTCCGCGCTGGCAGACGTCGCCATGATCGACGCGCCGCCGATGGCGGCGGCGACCAGGATCAGCTTTTTCAACGTAACCATGAACCTTATTCCTTCAGGGACCGGCTTTCCCGGCGGCCCGTGCCGCCTCCGGTGAGGCCTGTATCGACGAAACGCCGCCGATGCGGAATGAGGATTTATCTATCGCCGGTATAGGCGCCGACTATCGGCGCACGTAACCCTCACCCGGCCGCTCCGCGCGCGACCGGGTCCTGCGCCGCGACACCCCGCGAACCCGCGCTCCGTCCGGGCCGACACCCCTCACGGCTTGCGCGGCGGATCACCGCCCAGGATCGAGCGGGGGACGATGGGAGATCCATCGAGGACCTCGGCGATAAAGTTCCAGCCTGCTATGTCGAGTATCGTTCGTCCCGACGGTTCTGGCTCCAGCGTGTCGAAAGCATCGCGATCTAAATAATATCATACGTTAAGAGTAAAATGAGGTGTTTTGCCACTGCTCTCGCGGGTCACCGGTTTTAACGAAAAATCAAGCTGCCGCCCCACACGTATCCGCGACGAAGGCGAGGGTCTCTACCTTCCCAAAACCCCGCTCCATCAGAGTTTCCTCCCGTCATGCGTCACCGCCTGCTGCTGCTGCTCGTGACGGCCAACCTGTCCATCCTCGGCGTCACCTCCGGCGTGGGATGGTGGATGACGCAGCAATACGAGGCGCTGTTCTTCATGAGCGAGACGGCGCAGAACCAGTCCCTCGTCGATGCCTCCGTGGCGAGCCGCCTGTGGGAAGCGCATTTCGCCCAGGTCGGCGACGTCGCGATGCAGATCGCGCAGGGCGAGCCCCTGCGCAAGGCGACGTTGGCGCGGGACGCCGCGGCGGTGTCGGCGATCCTGGCCGACGAGTTCCGTCGCGGGGCCATCTCCAGCGGCAACGTCACGGCCGTGCAGATCGCCGTCCTCGATCCGAACGGTGCGCTGGTCGGCTCGAGCCGCAAGTCGGACAAGCCGGTCGCGCTCTCCGAGAAGGCGGCGCTGCTCGTGCGCGAGCGCAAGAACACGGATCGCCTGCGCTTGGCGCAGGTGGCCGACCTCGACGCGGGACGCCCGCATCTCAGCGTGATCGCCCCCGTCGGCGGCCTTCGGATCACCGGTTACGTGGTGCTCCAGGTCGATCCGCTGCCGGTCCTGCGCAACCTCGATCTCCAACTCGGGGCGGAGATCGAGATCGTGGATGCCGCCGGCGAAGTCCTGTTCGCCCCGGAGAACATCCGCCTGCAGCCCTCCCCCGGCATCCGCGCCACGAGCCTGCGCATCAAGGGACCGGACGGGGAGGCGCTCGCCGTCCTGCGCATGCGTGCGGACGCCTCCGACCTGCTGGCCGGCCTGGCGCGGACCCGCAACACGTCCTTTGCCGCGTTGATCGTGTTTTCCGGTGGCGTGTCGCTGGTCTCCCTCCTCGCCGTCTGGTTCTTCCTGCGCCAGGTCCGCAGGCGCGAGGAGGCCGCGCAGGTCGAGGCCCAGGCCCAGGCTCTGCGTGAGGCGGCCGTGGCCGCCGACCGTGCGCAGGAGAGCCGCACCGCGCAGGCGGCGATCGAGGACGCCCGCCACTCGCAGCGCGCCCGCCTGGCCCAGGCCCTCGACACGCGCGTCGCGGGCGTGATGTCGGAGACGATCTCGATCTCGACCGGCCTCGCGACGACATCGAAGCGTCTCGCCGACCTCGCGCAGGCGTCGGCTCAGCAGGTCCGTGCCGTGGAACGGCAGTCGGGCGACACGAGCGACCGGGTCACGCTCGCCTCGGACGCGTGCGCGGACATGCGCAGGGCGATCGACCAGATCTCGGCGCGGACCGGCGATGCGGCCGCGATGACGGCCAAGGCCGTCGGACAGGCGGGCGAGACCGGTGAGACGGTCGCGCGCCTGGCACGCGCCTCCCAGGAGATCGGCGGCGTGACCGAGATGATCCAGGGCATCACCGGCCAGATCAACCTGCTCGCGCTCAACGCCACGATCGAGGCCGCCCGGGCCGGGGCGGCCGGCCGCGGCTTCGCGGTCGTCGCATCCGAGGTCAAGGCGCTGGCGACCCAGACCGCCAAGGCGACCGGCGAAGTCGCCGTCAGGCTCGAAGCCATCCAGGAGGAGGCCGACCGGGTGCAGGGCAGCGTCTCCTCCATCGTCGACCTGATCAAGGCGCTGGACGAGCGGCTGTCGGCGATCGACGAGGCGATCCAGCGTCAATCCACGGCGACGGTCGCCATCACCGACAACATCGGCGGCGTGGAGACGGCCACGCGCACCTCGGCCTCCGAACTGAAGACCGTCCGCACCGTCGCGGAAGAGACCGACGCGAGCGCCACCGACATCGGAGCGTCCCTGGCCGCCCTCGCGGAGCGGCTCTCCGAGGTGAAGGGCAACGTGGAGACCTTCATCTCCGAACTCGCGGCCTAGAGCATTTTCCAGCGCGGTGGATGCCGGCTCGCGGGAAGACGATGCGACCACACAAGGACTTAGAGCATTTTCCAGCGCGGTGGATGCCGGCTGGCGGGAAGACGATGCGAGCGAACGATAGGGAAAGCATCTTCCGCGATGCCGGGGTCATGGCGAATGCTCGCGATGGTCCGTACATCGAAATTTCAGATCTGTAATAGAGATTGCATCGTGCAACCGCCTCATCCGCAAGAAGGTTTCAGACTTATGCGCGCTTCCGCTGTTCTCATGCTCGGTATGAGCTTGTTGTTCTCGCCTGCCTATGCCGGCGACGCCCCCCTGACGATCGATGGCGCGCGGACGGTCGATGCCGATGGCGTGATCGGATTGATCTCGGCCGAGCCCGAGCTGGTGATCCTGGACAACCGCAAGATCGAGGACTTCAACGCCGGCGCCATCGAAGGGGCCACACGCCTGATCGACACGGAGATGTCCGCGGAGACTCTGGCCAAGAGCGTGCCGACGAAGGCGACGGCGCTGCTGTTCTACTGCAACGGCCTCAAATGCGGTCGCGCCGCCAACGCCGTGAAGATGGCGACGGGCTGGGGCTACTCCAAGGTGAGCTACTACGCCCTGGGGATGGATGACTGGGTCAAGAAGGGCCTGCCCGTCGTCAAGCATTGATCGCGGCCGTCCCTGCGGTGGTGATGGACCGCGACGTGTGTCTTCCCTCTCCCCCCGCGTAGAGGGGGGAGAGCGCGCAGACCGGGCTTTCTTCGGTGCGAGCCCGCTCACCCCGCCGAGACCAGCCAGCACCCGGCCTCCAGCCGCACGGCACCGTCCCGTGCGTGCGGCAGGAAGGCCTCCGTCACCGCCTCCAGGGCCGCCTGCCGCACGGGCGGCTCGCGGTCGCGCAGCAGCCGCGAGACCGGGCCGAGTTCGACCACGACCGCGGCGGCCGCCCCCGCCGCCGTGCGGGCCGAACCGTCGTCGGCCTGCCCGAGCAAGAGGTCGCGCGCCACCGGCGCGCAGGCGACCTCGTCGAAGCCCGCCGCGCGGAGCAGCCGGGACAGCCCTTCGGGGTCGGCGAAGCGGAACGGGCCCGGCCCCTCGACATCCGGCGGCGCCGCATCGGGCACGAGCGGCAGCACCGCGGCGCGGGGCACGGTGACCCAGGGGTTGTCCGCCATCGCCCGCCAGCACAGGAAGGTCAGGCGGCCGCCGGGCTTCAGCGATCGGCGGATGTTGGCGAAGGCGGCGCGCGAGTCGGAGAAGAACATCACGCCGAAGCGCGAGATCGCGTGGTCGAACGCGGCCGCGCCGAAATCTTGGGTCTCCGCATCCGCCTCGACCCAGGCGACAGGCGCGTCGCCCGCCTGCACGGCGCGCCCGCGGGCGACCTCCAGCAGCGGCCCCGAGAGGTCGGCGGCGAGCACCCGGCCCCCCGTCCCGGCGGCCCGCGCGGCGACCAGCGCGGTCGCCCCCGCGCCGCAGCCGATGTCGAGGATCGCGGCGCCCGGCGGCAGGGCGGCGCCGGCAAACAGCGCCTCGGTGAGCGGGGCGAACACCGCGTCGAGCACCGCCTGGCTGCGGGCCCAGCGCTGGCCGACCTCGCCGTTCCAGTACTCGGCCTGGGTCATCGTGGCTTGCGTCATCGCCCTGCTCCCCCGTGCGGCAACCGATCCGCGCCCGCGCCGCATCATGCACGCGGGCGGAGCCGGCGTCTGCGGCGAACCCGATCATCCGAATCGGGCGCCCGGTCGCGTCCGGCCCGACCCCGCCGATCGACCCGGCATCTCTCGGCGGGACCGGGCAGGTAAGGGCCGAGGACGGTCCCCGGTCAGGGATAGACGATAATCGGGAATTTGCGCACACACGTTGAGTACGCATGGAGGAGCGTCGTCATGGCTGAGCCGGACCGGGACGAAACTGCGACACCCCGGCGGCTCGGCGTGCGCGCGTTCCGCGCGAACCTGACCGGCTTCCTGCGGCAAGCCCGGCACGGCAGCTCGTGTCCGGTCACGTCACGCGGTGAGGTGCTGGCCGAGATTCATCCGCCATCGCCGTCGATCCGATCTTGCCGTCAGCCCGGGGCTCTGCGCGGCAAGATTCGCATGGTGGACGATTTCGACGCGCTCCCGCCGGACGTGCTTGCGGCGATGGAAGGCTGAGTTCGACGCTTCGCGACGTCTCGTGCCGGGTCCCGGATCGGGTTCCGCTGTCGCTCCACCCGTCCGGGAAAACGGGCCCTGCATCGACCGAAGCATTCAACTGGAAACCGTATCAGGACGCCACGTCGAGCGCCGCCGCAGCCCTGAGCTTCGGCGCGGCGGCAAACAGCGCCCGCGTGTAGTCGTGCTTCGGCGCCGCGAACAGCGTCGCGGTCGCGCCCTCCTCGACGATCCGCCCGTTCAGCATCACGATCAGCCGGTCGCACAGGCGGGCGGCCACGCGCAGGTCGTGGGTGATGAACAGGATCGCGAGGTTCAGGCGCGCGCGGATTTCTTCGAGCAGTTCCAGCACCTGCCGCTGCACCGAGACGTCGAGCGCCGAGACCGCCTCGTCGGCGATGAGCAGGTCCGGCTCCATCGCGAGCGCGCGGGCGATGGCGATGCGCTGGCGCTGGCCACCAGAGAATTCGTGCGGGTAGCGGGCGAGCGCGCCCGCATCGAGCCCCACGAGGTCGATGAGCCGCCTCGCCCGCGCCAGGGCCGCGTCACGCGCGAGCCCGTAGTTCATCGGCCCCTCGACGATGGACTGGCCGACGGTGCGGCGCGGGTTGAGCGAGCGGTAGGGATCCTGGAAGATCACCTGGATGCGGCGGCGATGGGGGTGCAGCGCGCGGTGCGGCAGGCGCGCGATGTCCTCACCCGAAAGCCGGACGTGGCCGGCGGTGGGATCGACGAAGCGGGCGATGCAGCGGGCGAGCGTCGACTTGCCCGAGCCCGATTCGCCGACGATCCCCAGCGTCTCGCCGGGCTGGAGCGCGAGGCTGACGCCGTCGAGCGCGTGGACCGAACGCCCGGCTCCGAACAGCCCGCGCCCGCCGTAGGTCTTGGTCAGGTCGCGCACCGCCAGAACCGGCGCCGTGGCGGCGGGGCGGGGCCGCGGCGGGCCCGGCTCGGCGCGGGGCACCGCGGCGATCAGCATGCGGGTGTAGGGGTGCTGCGGCCTTGTGAGCACGGCGTCGGCCGCGCCCTCCTCCACGACGCGGCCGCGCTGCATCACCACCACCCGGTCGGCGATCTCGGAGACGACGCCGAAATCGTGGGTGATGAACAGGATGCCGGTGTTCCGCCGCCGCTGCAGTTCGCGCATCAGCTTCAGGATCTGCGCCTGGGTGGTCACGTCCAGCGCCGTCGTCGGCTCGTCGGCGATGAGCAGCGCGGGATCGTTGGCGAGCGCCATCGCGATCATCACCCGCTGGCGCTGGCCGCCGGAGAGCTGGTGCGGGTAGGCTTTTGCCAGCGTGTCCGGGTTCGGCAGGTGCACGTCGGCGAGCAGCGCCTGCACCCGCTCGCGCCGGGCGTGGCGCGCCAGTTTTTCGGAATGCGCCTCCAGCATCTCGGCGAGCTGGTCGCCGACGGTGAGCACCGGGTTCAGCGCCGTCATCGGCTCCTGGAACACCATCGCCATGCGGCTGCCGCGCAGGCGCCGGAGCCGCGCCGCGCCGACCTTGAGCAGATCCTCGCCCGCCAGCAGGATTTGTCCCGCGGACGGCTTCAGGATGCTCGGCAGCAACCCCATCACGGCGCTCGCCGTCACCGACTTGCCCGAACCCGATTCGCCGACGACGCAGACGATCTCGCCCGGTTGGACGGTGAGGCTTAAAGACTCGATCGCGAAGGCGCGGTCGCCCCCGCCGGGCAGCGCCACCGAAAGGTTTTCGATACGGAGCACCGGCTCGCTCATCGGCCGCCCCCAAAACTGCGGGCGGTGCGCGGGTCGAGCGCGTCGCGCAGGCCGTCGCCGACGACGTTGACCGCGAGCACGGTGGCGGCGACGCACAACCCCGGGAACAGGATCACCCACGGCGCGATCTGGAAGCTGCTGCGCCCCTCGGCCATGATGTTGCCCCAGCTCGGCACCTCAGTGGGGATGCCGGCGCCGAGGAAGCTCAGGATCGCCTCCGTGAGGATCGCCGAGGCCGCGACGTAGGTGCCCTGCACGATCAGCGGCGCGATGGTGTTGGGCAGCACGTGCCGCAGCAGGAGCTTGGGCAGCCGCGTGCCGGCGCCGATCGCCGCCTCGACGTAGGGCTCGCTGCGCACCGAGAGCACGACGCCGCGCACCAGCCGGGCGACGCGGGGGATCTCGGGGATGCTGATCGCCACGATCACCGTGCCGACCCCGGCCCCCGACAGCGTGACGAGGGCGATCGCGAGCAGGATCGAGGGGATGGCCATCACCCCGTCCATGACCCGCATCACCACCGCGTCGAGCCAGCGGACGTAGCCGGCGACGAGGCCGATGGTCAGCCCGATCAGCACCGACACGGCGGCCACCGCGAGGCCTATGCTGAGCGACACGCGGCCGCCGTAGACCACCCGGCTCCACACATCGCGGCCGAAGGCGTCGGTGCCGAGCCACGCGGCCTCCGAGGGCGGGCGCAGGCGCAGCCGCGGCCGCAGCAGGATCGGGTCGCCGGTCCAGAGCCAGGGGGCGGCGAGCGCCGCGAGGCCGACCGCGAGCAGCACCGCGAGGCCCGCGAGCACGCCGGGATGACGCAGCATCGGTGGGAGGGCGGCGCGCGACGCCCTCGGTGCCGGCTGCCCGGCCGACGCGGTCCCCGCCTCCGCGGACGGCGCCGTCTCGTCGAGGGTGCTCATGGCGGGTCTCGCGGCAGACGCCCCGAAACGTGCCCGGCCGCAGCGCGGGTCCCCTCTCCCCGCACGCGGGGAGAGGCCCGGCTGCACCCCGTCGTGCAGCCGGGAAGCGGAGGCGAAGCCGGAGCGACGGTGAGGGGGCGATCTAGGACGGGGCGCATCCGGTGTCGCCCCCTCACCCTCGGCTGCCGCCTCGCCGCGACGACGACGGGGTCGTCGCGGCCCTCTCCCCGCAAGCGGGGCGAGGTGATGCGCGGCCATCGACGTGGCAAGCGCATGGATGTGTGAATCCGCAAGCCCGTGCGGGTGAGGGTCGGGGTGCCGTTCGTGTTCCTGCCCATCAATACCGAATCCTCGGGTCGAACAGCAGGTAGGACAGGTCGATGGAGAGGTTGATCAAGACGTAGAGCGCGGAGAACAGCAGGATCACGCCCTGGATCACCGGATAGTCGCGCGCCAGCACCGCATCGACGGTGAGCCGCCCGAGGCCGGGCAGGTTGAACACGCTCTCCGTCACCACCACGCCGCTGATGAGGAGCGCGATGCCGAGCCCGATCACCGAGATCACCGGGATCGCCGCGTTGCGCAGCGCGTGCCGGCGCAGCACGCGCGCCTCGGTGACGCCCTTGGCGCGGGCGGTGCGGATGTAGTCCTCGCCCAGGACCTCCAGCACGCTGGAGCGCGTCGTGCGCGCGATGAGCGCGATGTAGATCACCGAGAGCGTCAGCGTCGGCAGGATCAGCCGCGTCAGGAACGGCCACAGCCCCTCGCTGATCGAGACGTAGCCCTGGACGGGCAGCAGCCGCAGGTTCATCGCGAAGCCGAAGATCAGCAGGTAGCCGAGCACGAAGACCGGCACCGAGAAGCCGGCCACCGACAGCGCCATCACCGCGCGGTCGATCCAGGTGTCGTGCCGCCACGCGGCGAGCACCCCGAGCGGCACCGCGACCAGCACCGCGAACAGGATGGTGGTGACGGCCAGGGCCAGCGTCGGCTCGATCCGGTCGAGGATGAGGGCGGCGACCGGCTTGTTCGAGATGATCGAGGTGCCGAGATCGCCGTGCGCCAGCCGCCAGATCCAGGTGCCGAACTGCTCCAGCATCGGCTGGTCGAGGCCGAGCCGCGCGCGGATCTGCGCGATCTGCTCCGGGCTCGCGGCATCGCCCGCCAGGATCGCGGCGGGGTCGCCCGGTGCCAGCCGCAGCAGCAGGAACACGATCACCGCGACGACGCCCATCACGGGGAGCGTGGCGGCGAGCCGGCCGGCGAGGAAGCGTCCCATGTGGGTCTCCGCGTTGTCGGGGCGAAGCGCGGGTCTTCCCTCGCCCTTTAGCGGGGAGGGATGGAAGCTACTTCTTCTCGATGTTCCAGAACACCGGCGCGGGTGCCTCCAGCATCCCCGAGAGCTTGGGGCTGGCCGCCAGCGGCGAGCGGTACTGGCCGGTCGGGTAGTACATCCCGATCTTGTAGGCGCGCTCCTGCACCGCCTTGGCGATCTCGGTCTGTTTTGCCGGGTCGGTCTCCAGGGCGTAGGCGTCGCGCATCCGCTCGACCTCCTCGTCCTTGGCCCAGCCGAACCAGCCGCCGACCTTGCCCTTGCCGTTGACGCCGACGTTGGCGACGGGGTTCATCATGTCGGCGTTGACCCAGGTGGTGTGGAAGATGTTCCAGCCGCCCTGCGCGACCGGGTCCTGCTTGGCGCGGCGCCCGACGAGCGTCTGCCAGTCCATCGATTGCAGGTCGATCACCATGCCGATCTTGCGCAGGGCCTGCGCCGCCACGGGGCCGAGCGGCGCGACGATGGCCAGATCGGTCGGCTGCATCATCACGATCGGCTTGCCGTCGTAGCCGCCCTCCTTGAGGAGCTGCTTGGCGCGGGCGAGGTCGAGCTTGGGCGCGCCGGCCTCGGTGGCGTTCGGGGTCTTGCACACGAACAGCGCGAGGCACGGCACCTCGTAGTCCGGGTCGCCGATCTGCGCGTCGAGGTAGTCGGTCTGGTTCAGCGCCAGCAGCGCCGCCTCGCGCACCTTCTCGTTGTCGAAGGGCGGGTTGAGCCAGTTCATCCGCAGCATGCCCGACATGCCGAGCGGGTTGTAGTCGAAGATCTGGATGCCGGGGCTGCGCTTGAGCACGGCCAGGAAGTCGTGCGGCGGCTGCTCGACGTAGTCGATCTCGCCGTTGATCAGCGCGTTCACCGCGGTCTGATAGTCGGGAATGTTGATCCACTCGACGCGATCGACCTTCACGACCTTAGCCCCCGAGGTCCAGCTCGGCGGCTCCTTGCGCGGCACGTAGTCGGCGTTCTTCTCGTAGACGACCTTCAGCCCGGGCTGGAACTCGGCCTTGACGAACCGGAACGGCCCGGAGCCGATCTCCTCCGGCACGTTGCGGTCGGCCGGGGTCTCGGCGATGCGCCTGGGCATCATGAACGGCACGTTCGAGGACGGCTTGCCGAGCGAGGACAGCACGAGGCCGTAGGGCTGCTTCAGCACCAGCTTGAACGTCCTGTCGTCCACCGCGTCCAGGGAGGCGGTGTACTGCATGAGCTTCTGACCCATGCCGTCGCGCTGGCCCCAGCGCCGGATCGACGCGATGCAATCCTCGGAGGTGACGGGCGCGCCGTCGTGGAACTTGAGGCCGTCGCGGAGCGTGAAGGTGTAGGTGAGCGTGTCGTCGCTGACCTTGTAATCCTGCACCATCTGCGGCTGGACCTTGAAGCTCGCATCGGTGGAGAACAGCGTGTCGTAGATCATGTAGCCGTGGTTGCGCGCGATGTAGGCGGTGGTGATGATCGGGTCGGTGATGCGCAGGCCCGAATGCATCACCGCGCGGATCGTCACGGGCTTGGCCTGCGCCAGCGCCGCCTCCGTGCCGCCCGCCGCCGCCAGCAGGGCGAGCGCCGCCGACCATCCGTAGCCCAATCCCTTGCGCATCATGCGGTCCCCTGCGCCGCGTCGCGGCCGTCGCGGTCGGATGAATGCACGATGCGGGCCGCGCGTCACGCCCGGTCCGCGTCCGTGCGACCCGCCGCCGTTATTTGCACGACGTGCAAAATCGCACTTGAACGTCGTTCAAACCCGTGGGAGCCTTGATCCGTGGACGACATTCATGCCGTGGGAGACAGCGCATGCTCGACGTGTTTCGCATCCTGGCCCGGGGGGCCGCCGCCCGCGCGGGCGAGGACCTGTTCGATCGCAACGCCCTGCTGATCCTCGATCAGCAGATCCGCGAGACGCAGGCGGCGCTGGAGCGCAGCCGCCGGGCGCTCGCCGCGGCGATTGCCGGCGACCGGGCCGAGGCGCGCCGGATCGATGCGCTCGAAGCCCGGGCGCAGGACCTCGCGGCGCGCGCGGTCGCCGCGCTCAGGGCCGGGCGGGAGGATCTCGCAGGCGAAGCCGCCGAGGCGATCGCCGAGCTGGAGGCCGAGCGCGATGCGGTGCGCGCGGCCCGCGCACGCTTTGCGGCGGAGGTCGCGCGCATCCGCAGCGTCGTCGCCGACGCGACGCGGCGGCAGGCGGAGCTGGAACGCGGGCGCCGGATCGCGGCCGCGACGGAAGCCGCGCGCCGCCTCGGCGCTCGCACCGCCCCGTGCGCGACGGCGAGCCTGCGCGAGGCCGAGGCCACCCTGGCGCGCCTGCGCGCCCTGCACGCGGAGGCCGCCGACACGGAGGCCGCCCTGGACGAGGCGACGCCCGGCCTCGACATCGCCGAGCGCCTGGAGCGCGAAGGCTTCGGCCCGAGCACGCGCCCGAGCGGCGGGGCGGTGCTCGACCGGCTGCGCCGCGAGGCCGGCCTCGCCCAGCCGCACGCCGCCTGAGACCCCACGCACCCTACCGCTTCTCACCTGAAAGGACCCGTCATGACCAACGAGACCACGCAGCATTCCGGCGCCTGGGTCGGCTTCACCTACGCCGCGTTCCTCGGCTCGGCCGCGATGGTCGCCTGCGGCATCCTGTTCCTGCCGGTCGACATCTGGATCAAGGGCTACCTCGCCATGGGCACGGTCATGCTCGTCCAGTCCTGCATCACCGCGACCAAGACCGTGCGCGACGTGCACGAGGGCCGGCGCATGGTGAACCGCATCGAGGACGCCAAGACCGAGCGGCTGCTGATGTCGGTCGGCAAGGAATGATACGGTTGCCGGCTCATCGGTTCGGTTGTGCGTCCTTCCCCCGTTGCGGGGGGAGGGTTGCGCGCAGCCGCCGCCGGTTCGCGCGAAAAAAATGCTGCGGCACCAAAGAGATCGAAGCAGGCTTGTCCGGGCCAAGCCACGAAAGCCTGCTCAGGCGCCGGCTTCGCCGGGATACCGCTCGATGGGCATCGTCCCGCCGGCCTCGTCCACCCTTCGCGCATCGGGCGCCGGCAGCGCGCCCGCGAAGAGATCAAGCCGCTTCCAGGCCGGGAAGGGCTGCCGCCCCCGCGGGTCGGGGACGTGGGGCGAGAGTGTAGAGCCGGCGTTCCTGTGGATGTAGCGGCCGCAATTCACGAAGATCCGGCTCGTCGTCACGCGGACGACGTGGTCCGCCCCCGGATACAGGCCGAGGAGGGCGGGGTCGTTCGCGAGCGCGGCGCGACCCTGGACGCGCAGGCGGTACGGCCGCTCGAAGTCGATGAAGAGCAGGCCGACCTCGGTGCTCGCGGCGATGTTTCCGAGCGTCAGGAACATGCCGTTGCCGTCGTAGCTCGGGAACACCAGCTCGCTCGGGCCGGTGACGCGGACGAACCCGGGCGCGCCGCCCTTGTACGAGACCGTGGGCCGGCCCTGCCCGTCCACGGTGCTGACGAACAACATCGCGACGCCCTGGATGAAGTCCCGCTCCTGCGGCTCGAAGGCCGGGTGCGCGAGCTCCTCCAGCCGGTCCGCCAGCTTGCGCGTTCCGTGCGCGTCCTGGAAACGCCTGTGGGTCGGCCCGAAGAATGCGCTCATCGCCACCTGCTCGATCCGTTGGAGTCGTACAGAGTTTCCGGTTGATCGGTCCGGGGGCGTCGCGTCGCGTCACCCGCGCGTTCTTTCCCTCTGCCCTCTGCGGGAGGGGGAAGGCGCGCGACCGAACCGGTCAACCGGATGACACCCTCACCAAACCGCTGCGCGGCGTTCCACCGGGCGCTGGATTTACCGCGTTGACGAAGCCGTCGCGTCAATAGGCGACCGAGAAGCGCGTGCGATGATGCCGCGGGCGTTCGATCTCGTCGAGCATGGCGACCGCGTAGTCTTCGAGCGAGATGCGGCTCTCGCCGTCGGCGTCCGTCAGGAGTCGGTCCCCGCCGACGCGGTAATGGCCGGTGCGCTCGCCTGGAGCGAGCAGGGCGGCCGGGCTCACGAACGCCCAGTCGAGGCCGGTCTCACCGCGCAGGCGATCCAGGAAATCCGCGGTGCAGAGCGCCCCGCCCTTCCACTGCGCCGGAAAGTCGGGCTGATCGACCAGACGGCGGCCCGGCGCCACCTCGAGCGTGCCTGCGCCGCCCACGACCAGCAGGCGCGCGACGCCGGCCCGCTTGAGCGCGTCGATGATCGATCGCGCACCCGTGCCGCTCGCGTCCGCACCCGGATTGAACGCGCTGATCACCGCGTCGTGTCCGGCGACCAGCGCGGCGAGCCCCGCGGGATCGGTGGCGTCGCCCCGCGCCGCCGTGAGCCTCGGACGCGTCGGCAGCTTGTCCGGGCTTCGGACGATCGCCGTGACCGCGTGTCCGCGGTCGAGACTCTCCGACAGGATCTTGGTTCCGACCAAGCCGGTCGCGCCGATGATCGCGATTCTCACGCTACGGTCTCCTTGTTCCAGGGGGCGGTGCGCGTGGCGCCGTCCGTCGGGGGCACCCGATCCGTGAGGGACTGGCCGCCGATCCCTTCCGCGGCGAGCGCGGCCGCGACCGAGTCCCGTCGGACGAGGCCTTGCGCGAAGATCGCGTAGCGCGGGTAGGTTCTCGGCATGTCGAGGCCGATGCCGTTCCCCCAGCGGTAGAAGACCAGCAGGAACGGATCGACCGCGGTGAAGCCGTCACCGGTCGCGTGGGGACCCGAAAGCCGGCTCTCGATGACCGCGAAGCACGCGGCGATGGTTTTCCCGGCCCGAGCCTCGATGCTCTCGAAGACCTCCGGGTCGTCGGAGAATCGCTGCGGCCGCCACAATCCGCCGAAACCCTGGCCGTGCAGGGTGCCGGACAGCCAGTTCATCCACTCGTAGGCCCGTACCCGGTCGAGCGCGGTCCGGCCCATCAGGCACCGCTCCGGGGCCAGGTCCGCGATGGCGGTGGCGATCGCCGGAACCTCGGTGATCACCGCGCCGTCCACGGAGAGCACCGGCACGCGCCGCTTCGGGTTGAGGCGGGCGAAGTCCTCCGTCAGGTTCGCACCCTTGGCGACCGACGTCGCGATGGCGTCGAAGGGGACGCCGAGTTCATGGAGTAGGATATGCGATGCGAGCGAGCAGGCCCCGGGGGAGTACCAAAGCTTGATCTCGGGCACGGGCGAAGGTCCTTCCTTGCCGAATTATGTAGACAGGTCTACCTATTCCGAGGCACTGCGTCAAGCCGGGGGCGACATGCGGCAAGGTGATGGTGAGCCGCGCGGGTCGGCCGGGCGCGACCGGCTGCTGGCGACCGCACGGCGGTTGTTCACGCGCCACGGCGCGTCCAACGTCGGCATCAACGACGTGACCGCCGCGGCCGGCGTCGCCCGGATGACGCTCTACAACAACTTCCCCTCAAAGGACGCGCTGACCGCGGCGGTGTACGAGGAGATGGCGGCTGCGGCCCTCCAGGCGCTCGGCGCGATGGCGACGTCCGGGCTCTCGGACGACGAGACCATCCTGGGCGTCTTCGACCATTTCGACAGGCGCGAACGCGAGGCCGACTATCGCGGCTGTCCCTTCATCCACGCGAGCCTTCAGGCGGCGGACGCCGCGGGCCCGATCTACGCGATCGTGCAGGCCTACAAGCGCGGCCTGCGCGAGCACATCCTCCACCTGCTCGACGCAGGCCGCCCGAACCGCGCCGAACTCGCCGACCAGATCGTCCTGCTGCTCGACGGCGCGGTCACCGAGGCGTACCTGGGCGGCGTGGCGGACCCGGTGACGGCGGCCAAGCGCGCGGCGGCGACGCTGCTTCGCGCGCGCCCATGATCGCGCGAGATGGCGTCTGAGGCGTGCGGGACGGCGCTTACCTTCGTGGGTTCGGGTCGCGAACGGCCGGGTTCCACGACGCGCGTCCCGCGAAGATCCGCGCGCGGCCTCTTCTGCTCAGTCTCACGCGTCAGATCAGGCACGGTCGCGCCCGGGCCGGCTAACCGATTGCCTCATACGGTTTCCGGTCGAAGACTTCGGTCGCGCGCCGTTTTCCCGGACGCCTGGAGGGCCAGCGGACGGTGATCCGGGACGAGAGCAAAACGAAGGGTCGCGTCAGCGGCTCGATCCGATCGGTGCAAAGGGTTTCGACGCTTCGCGACGTTCCGTGACGGGTCCCGGATCAGGTTTCGCTGTCGCTTCACCCGTCCGGGAAAACGGGTCCTGCATCGACCGGCTCCCGTATCAACCCAGCCGCGTCAGCAGCCCGGCGAACAGCCGCGCCCGCTGCGGCAGCGACGCGACCAGGATGTGCTCGTCCAGCGTGTGGTAGCCGCGGCCCACGGCGCCGAGCCCGTCGAGCGTCGGGATGCCGGCCGCCCCGGTGAAGTTGCCGTCCGAGCCGCCGCCGGCGCTGCGGTGGGGCAGGGCGTGGCCGAAGCCGTCCGCGAGCCCGCGCGCCGTCTCGTAGAGCGCCATCGTCGCGGCGTCCGGCTCCCAGACGGGCCGCGTGACGCCGCGTTTCACGTGAAACATCACGCCGTCCGCCTCGCCCGCGAGCGCCAGCATTCGCGCGACGCCGCGGTCGAGGTCGCCCTGGCGCTTGGCCATGCTCAGCGCCTGACCGGTGCAGGTGGTGGCCACGCAGTTCACCCAGCGGCCGCCATCGACGATGCCGACGCTGAAGGTGCAGTCGGCGTCCGTCATCGCCTCGATCGCCAGGATCTTTGCCGCCATCGTGCGGATCGCGGAGCGCCCCTCGGCGAGCGTCGAGCCGGCATGGCTCGGCCGGCCGACCGCCTCCAAGTCGAAGCGGGCGATGGCGTAGCGGCCGGTGACGACGCCGCCGTCCTGCGTGCCCGGCTCGGGGACGAGGACATACCGGTGGCGCGCGGCCTCCGCCTCGATCAGGTCGCGGGTCGCGGGGCTGCCGACCTCCTCGTCGCTGGTGAACAGCACCGTCACCGGCAGCGGCGTCGCGATGCCGGCCGCGATCAGCGCCTTGATCGCGGCGAGCGCCAGGAAGTTGCCGGCCTTCATGTCGAGGATGCCGGGACCGTAGGCGCGCTCGCCCTCGACCCGCCACGGCAGGTCCTTGAGCGTGCCGACGGGATGGACCGTGTCGAGGTGGCCCAGCACCAGGATGCCGGGTTCGTCCCGCCGCGGATGCGGGAACTTCGCCCGCACGCAGTTGCCCAGCCCCATCCGGCCGGGAATGGTCTCGACCGCGGCGCCGGCGATGGCGAGGTCGCGGGCGGCGATTCCCATCATCCGGTTCACGGCGTCCGCGTCGTGAGTCGGGCTCTCACATGCGATCCAGGGCCGGAGGCCGGCGAGCATCGCGGCCGCATCGAAGGTGGGGGCTGTCATCGGGCAGGTGTCTCCACGAACGGGTCGGCGAAGGGGTCGGCCACCCGGGGCCAGAAGTTCGGATCGCGCTTGGTGTAGGGGATCGCGCCGTAATCGGGTGGCACCGCGCCCGGTGCCGACACGTAGCGGACCGCGCTCGCGATCGGTGCGAAGGCGGCGTAAAAATGCTGCATCGACTTCACCACCACGATGCGCTTGTCGGCAAGCGTCAGCCCGAGCCCGGTGAAGGCGTCCGGCGCGAAGGGCTGCTGGCGCAGGCTCGTCAGCACGACGTGGAGCCCGTCCGCCTCGACCCAGGCGCTGGGGCCGAGCAGCGCCCGGCCGCCGCTGAGGCCCGACTGGTCGTGCGCCTCGCCGAGCCCGCGCACGACGATGGGCAGGTCGATCGGATCGCCCGAGGTGACGCCGCACTTGCCGCCGACGCGGAGCGTGAAGCGCGCGCCGATCCCGGCCTCGCAGCAGATGCCGACGGCGCCCGGGTCCCAGACCAAGCCGAGCACCGCGTCGCGCACCCCGCGCGCGGCCAGGCGCGCGAGTACGGCGGTGTTGTCGGAGGGCGCGCCGGCGCCGGCGTTGTCGGCGATGTCGGCCAGCACCATCGGGCGCGGGTCGGTGGAGGCAAGCGCGGCGTCGATGCCAGCATCGATCGTGTCGGCGCGGGTCGTGGCCGCCTCACGCATCGCCCAGACCGCCTCGGCGAGGTCCTTGGCGACGGCCGCCGCCTTTGCCGCGTCGCCATTCGTGACGACCAGCATCCGCGCGCCGACCTCGGCGACGTCCCCCCACGGAAAGCCGTGCGCGAACGAGACCGAGAGGATGCCGTCGCGGCCCTCCAGAGCCTCCATCCGCCGCACGAACGCGGCGACCGGCGCGCGCGAGGTGCGCCACATGTCGATCATGCGGCAATCGTGGATCGCCATCACCGGGGCGATCTCGCCGGCGGCGGTCGCGATCACCAGCGGGTAGAGGTCGTGGGCGCGCGCGACGATGTCGGTGTGCGGGTATTCCTTGTAGATCACGATCACGTCGGCGTTCGCGCGCATCGCCTCGGTGAGGTGGCAGTGCAGGTCGAGCTCGACGCCGACCGTCGTCTCCGGGCCGACCAGCGCGCGCACGCGCGCCAGGGTGTCGCCCTCGCAATCGTCGAAACCCTCGGCCACCATCGCGCCGTGCATGAACAGCAGCACCGCATCGACCGGCAGCGCCGCCCTGAGATCGTCGAGCAGGGTGTCGCGCAACTCCTCGTAGACGGCGCGCAGGGTGATCCCGCCGGGCTGCGCGAAGGTCGAGAGGCTCTCGACGACCTCATGCCCGTCGGCCTCGGCCATCGCCCGCCACGCCTTGAGGCCGATGTTGCTCAAGGTGGGCGGGTTGCGGCTGCCGTCGCGGCGGGCGTAGTCGGCCAGGAAGGCCGAGCGCCCGGTCGGCAGGGGCGCGAAAGTGTTCGTCTCGGTGGCGAGGCCGGCGATGAAGAGCTTCACAGCGTTGTCCTGTCGCTGGGGGGCGGTTCGATCCGAACCGGTGAACTCCGCCTCACGCCGCCGGTGCCTAGACATGATAAGTCCGGCAGCACGTCATGCACCGGCCGGCACCAGGGCGATCACCGTCTCGGTCGCGGCGTCGATCGCGGCACGGGAATAGAGCAGCGGGCGGTAGCCGCGCTTCGCCCAGGCCGGCGCGTGGTCGGCGTAATGCGGGCTGTCCGGATGCCCCGACTGGCCCGGCGCGTTGATGAACACGCTCTCGTCCCAGGCGCCGACATCGAGCACCATCCGGAACGAGGCCCCGTGGGTGAGCCGGAAGGTCTCGGGGTCGTAAGCGGCGTGCATCACGCAAGGCCCCGCGCCGCCCTTCGGCAGCGGCCCGACATCGTGGCCGGTGAAGCCTTGCGCGGCCAGCGGATGCGTGAACAGCGCATGGTGGAGGCGTCCCCAGGCCCAGGCCGCGGGATCGGACCCGAGGCGGGCCGCGCAATCGCGCCACGCGGCCGCGAGCGCGGTCGCCATAAGCGCGTCGCGGGCCGGCGCGTCGAGGGGCGGGCGCGGGTTCTCCAGCCGGTCGAGCAGGCTCTGCATGTCGCCCGGCGGCAGCAGGCGGCGGGTCTCCGAGTCGGGGACGAGGGCGGCGAGCAGGCCGGCGCACAGGTGATGCGCCCAGAACACCTCGACGAGGGCGGCGGCGGCGGAATCCTCGTGCAGGCGGCCGTCGAAGCTCTCCAGCAGCGCGATCGCCGCGCGCGCCTCGGCGTCCTCGGGCCGGGGCAGGGTCGCGGCGAGGTGGGCGAGCCGCAGGGCCGGCTCGGAGACGTCGTCGCCCTGGAGGCTTTGCGAATCGGCGAGCGCGTGACGCGGCTGGTGCGCCAGCACCGTCTGGATGCGCCGCGCCCGCCACGGCTCGTGCCACTCGAAGCCGAGTTTCCGGGATTCCGCCGGGTAGCCGTCGGGCAGGTTCATCGCGTTGGCGCTGTAGACATAGCCGGCTAATGGATCGATCTGCCGTGGGAGCGCGTCGGCCTCGTGGAAGCCGGCCCAGGCGTAGCGGCCGTCACCCGGCACCGGCAGCAGCCCGTCCCAGTTCGGGCGGATGGGCGCGAGGCCGGCCATGAACCACGCGATCCGCCCGCCGGTATCGGCATAGACCTGGTTGACGGAGGGGGCCGACCAGTGCCGGAGCGCCGCGCCGAAGGCTTCCGGCGTCGCGGCGTCGAGATAGGCAAGGCTGCCGAGGTAGGCGGCGGTTCCCGGCTCGGACCAGACGGTGCGGACCGCAAACGCCTTTCGGCCCGCGCGGTCCTCGCAGATCACCGGGCCGTGGCGGGTGAAGCCGAGCACCACCGTCTCGTCGGGGCCGCTCCGCACGGGAACGGCCTCCGACACCCGCGCGATCGGCTCCCAGCCGTCCGCGAACCGGAACAGGTCCGGGTCCTCCGGGTGGGTGTCGAGAACGAAGACGTCCTCCTGGTCGATCGGGGCGATGGTCAGGCCGAAGCCGGCCGTGCCGTTGTGGCCGATGGCGATGCCCGGCAGCGCCGGCTCGCCCGCGCCGATCACGTCGAGGCCGGGCGCCGTGAGGTGGACGACGTAGCGGAGCGCCGGCAGCGCGTAGGCCCGGTGCGGGTCGCTCGCGAGGATCGGCCGCCCGGTGGCGGTGCGCGCGGGCGCCACCGCCCAGTTGTTCGAGCCGTCGCCCGCCGGCTCGGGCACCGCGGCGGGCACGGACCGGCCGACGCCGCCATGCGCGTCGACCTGGGTCCAGGCCCAGGCCGCGTCGCGGGCGGCGGCGAGGCGGGCGGGATCGAACCCGACCGGGGCGGTGGCGAGTCGCAGGACGTCGAGGAGATCGGCCGGCCATTGAGCCGACTCAAGACCATCCGAAGGAACCGTCGCGTGCGGTGGGCTCAAGGCTTGGCGCAGGGCGTCGGTCGCCACGTCGGCGCGCGCCAGCACGCGGGCGCGGGCGACCTCGGAGGCGGCGTTGCGCACCAGCGCGTGGCTGCGGATGCGCACCACGTCCTCGGGCGTCCACACGGCCGGCCGGGTGCCCATCGCCGCGAATTCCGGCGGCAGCAGGCCGGGCTCGTCCGCCGTCAGGGCGACGTAGGCGTTGAGGCCCGCGACGAAGGCCGTGACGATCGCCCTGGTGCGCGGATGGCCGTAGGCGGCCCACTCCGCCTCCCTATCGCCGCGGTAGAGGAACAGCCGCGCCGCCCGGTCCTGCGCGAGGTAGCCCGGCCCGAAATCGGCCGCGAGCCGCCCGAGCCCGCGCTTGCGCCACAGGTCGAGCTGCCACAGCCGGTCGCGCGCCGCATTGAAGCCCTGCACGCGGAAGGCGTCGTCCTGCGTGGCCGCGCGGATGTGCGGGACGCCGTAGCGATCGACGCGGATCTCGGCGGGGGCTGCGAGGCCGGGGAGGGTGAAGGTGAAGTCGCTCACGCCCTCTTCCCTCCCTGTTTGCAGGGGAGGGTGGCCCGCGAGCTAAGTCGGGAGAGGGGAGCGACATTTCCGGCACCGTCGCTCCCCTCTCCCGACCCTCGCGTGAGCCGAGGCCCACCCTCCCCCGCAGAGGGGGGAGGGCTCGCTGCGCTCGGGCTCTTCACAAAGCCACCTCGATCAGGAACGGCCCGCGCCGCCCCAGCGCCGCGCGGAACACGTCGATGAACTGCGCCAGCGTCTCCACCCGCTTCGCCTCCACGCCGAACCCCTTGGCGAGGCTGACCCAGTCGATGGCGGGGTCGTCGAGCGTCAGCATGCCGATCGCCTTCGGGCCGGGATTGGCCGCGCCGACGTTGGCGAGTTCGTGCCGCAGGATCGCGTAGGCGCGATTCGACCAGATCAGCGTCACCACGTCGAGGCGCTCGCGCGCCTGGGTCCAGAGCGCCTGCACCGTGTAGAGCGCGCTGCCGTCGGCCTGGAGCGCGATCACCTTGCGGTCGGGGCAGGCGATCGCCGCGCCGGTCGCCATCGGGATGCCGAGCCCGATCGCGCCGCCGCCGAGTTGGAGCCAGCTATGGGGCGCGGCCTCATGGGTCGCGGCGAAGAAGGTGCGCCCGGTGGTGATCGACTCGTCGCAGACGATCGCACCCTCGGGGATCAGCGCGCCGAGCACCCGGCCGATCGTGTCGTCGGCGAGCGGGCCCGCGCTTGGGAGGCTTGGTCGCGGCCCGGCGGCGGAACCTGCGTCGGCGGGCGCGCCGACGGCCTCGGCGAGGCGCTCCAGCGCCTCGATCTGGTCCTCCTCCGGGGTCGCGAGCACGATCGTCGCGCTGTCGGCGGGCGCGAGCAGGCTCGGCTTGCCCGGATAGGCGAAGAACCCGACCGGCTGCGTCGCGCCCACCAGGATGATGTGGCGATAGGGCGCCAGCGTCTCGATCGCCGCATCGATCGGATAGGGCAGGCGCTCGATCGGCACCGTGCCGGCGCCGCGGTCGATCCGCGCGTTGGCGGTCATCGCCAGAAGCCGCGCGCCGGTCTTTTTCGCGATGCGGGCGGCGATGCGGCGGCCCTCGCCGCGCACCGCGCGGTCGCTCAAGTGCAGCACCACCGGCTCGCCGGAGGCGAGCGCCGCCACCGCCTGCGCCATCGCCGCGTCGCCCGCCCGCGCGCGCTCGGGGATCGGCGGCACCGGCGCGATGCCGGTGCCGGGGTTCCACGCCGTGTCGGCGGGCAGGATCAGGGTGGCGATGCGGCCGGGCGCGGTGCGGGCGGCGGCGATCGCGTCGGCGCCGTCCGCGGCGATGACCTCGGCCGTCGTCCCCATCCTCAGCCACGCCGAGACGGGCGCCGCGAACCCCATGATGTCGGAGGTCAGCGGCGCGTCGTAGGTGCGGTGGTAGGTGGCGTGCTCGCCGACGATGTTGACGAGGGGCGAGCGGGCGCGGCGCGCGTTGTGGAGGTTGGCCAGCCCGTTGGCGAGGCCGGGGCCGAGATGGAGCAGCGTCGAGGCCGGCTTGTCGGCCATGCGCGCGTAGCCGTCGGCGGCCCCCGTCGCCCCGCCCTCGAACAGGAACAGCACGCAGGCCATGCCCTCGACCCGGTCGAGCGCCGCCACGAAATGCATCTCGGAGGTGCCGGGGTTGGTGAAGCACACCGTGACGCCGCCGGCGACCAGGGTGCGGACCAAGCTCTCGGCGCCGTTCATCGCTGCTGCCACCGTATCCGTCCTCATGCCGTCCGCGGGCGCGCGCCATCGTGGCGCCGCGCGATACGGCCGCGCAAGGCCCGCGATGCAACGCCGGTGCCGGGGCCGTCGCGCCGCGCCAAGGGTCGCGAAGGGTCGCGCGAAGGGCCGCATCTGGCGCGGGACTTGCCGGGCGGGCGCTCCCGACCCCGTCGAAAGAGGCCCGCGATGCCCGGCCGAACCCTGGCTGCCCTCACCGTCACCACCGCGCTGGCGGCCGCGCCGGCGCTGGCCGAGACCACGCTGCGCATCGCGATGACCGCGACCGACATCCCCACCGCCACCGGCATGCCGAACAACGGCTTCGAGGGGCTGCGCTTCCTCGGCTACCCGATCTTCGAGGGGCTGGTGCAATGGGACCTCACCCGCACCGACGCGCCCGCCGGATTGATGCCGGGCCTGGCGACCGCCTGGGAGCAGTCGGCCGACGACAAGCGCGTGTGGACCTTCCACCTGCGCGACGGCGTCGCCTTCCACGACGGCACGAAGTTCGACGCCGACGCGGTGATCTGGAACCTCGACCGCTACTTCAAGAACGACAGCCCGCAGTTCGAGGCGCAAGGGGCGGGCATCTCCCGCGCGCGGGTGCCGATCCTGGGCAGCTACAGGAAGATCGACGACCGCACGGTGGCGATCACCACGACGCAGCCCGCCTCGTACTTCCCCTACATGGCGGTCTACCTGCTGTTCACCGCGCCGAGTTCCTTCGAGAAGGCCGGGCGCGACTGGGCGAAGGTGCCCTCCGTGCCGGCCGCCGGCACCGGGCCGTTCCGCATCGTCAAGGTGAGCCCGCGCGAATCCGTGGATCTCGCCCGCAACGACGGCTACTGGGACAAGGCCCGGACGGCGAAGGTCGACAAGGTCCGGATGATGCCGATCCCGGAGGCGAACGCCCGGATCGCGGCGTTGCGCGCCGGCCAGGTCGACTGGATCGAGGTGCCGGCGCCGGACGCGATCCCCTCGCTCAAGCAGGCGGGCTTCACGATCACCACCGGCAGCTACCCGCATATCTGGCCGTGGATGTTCAACATCGGCGCGACGGGCAGCCCGGTGAAGGACGTGCGCGTGCGCCAGGCCCTGAACTACTGCATCGACCGCTCGGCGGTGGTCAGCTTCCTCAACGGCACCGCCGAGCCCGCCACCGGCTGGCTCAACGACAAGGACCCGGATTTCGGATCGCCGCAGAACCGCTACGGGTTCGACCCGAAGAAGGGCAAGGCGCTGCTCGCCGAGGCCGGCTACGCGGCCAAGAAGCCGCTGTCGATCAAGGTGATGATCTCGGCCTCGGGCTCCGGGCAGATGTCGCCGATGCCGATGAACGAGTTCCTGCAGGAGAACCTCAAGCAGGCCTGCGACGTGGACGTGTCGTTCAACGTCGTCGAGTGGACGGTCCTGTTCAATTCCGCCCGGGCGCTGCCCGACGCGCCGGGCCTTCAGGGCTCGAACGCGCTCAACGTGTCGTCGCCCTCCTCGGATGCCGGCGTGATGGTGCGCTACTTCGGGGCCGACCGGTTCCCGCCGAACGGCTTCAACTTCCCGAACTGGAAGGATGCGACCTTCGACACCGCCCTGAGGACGCTCGCCGAATCGAGCGATCCGGCGGCGATCTCCGCCGCGACCCGGACCGCGCACGAGCGCCTCGTCGACGATCCGCCGTGGCTCTACGTGGTCCACGACCTCAACCCCCGCGGCATGAGCCCGAAGGTGAAGGGCTTCGTCTCGCCCCAATCCTGGTTCGTCGACCTCACCCGCGTCAGCATGCCGTAGGCGTTCCCCCATGACGGACACGATCGACGATCCGGCGCTCCTCCCGGCCGCGGTGCTGGCCAAACGGATTGCCGGCAAAACACTCTCGCCGGTGGAGGCGGTCGAGGCATCGCTCGCCCGGATCGCGGCCCACGAACCGAAGCTCCGGGCCTTCACCGAGGTGTTTTCCGCCGACGCGCGGCTCGCCGCCGAGGGCGCCGACCGGGCGATCCGCTCCGGCCACGCGGTCGGCCCCCTGCACGGGGTGCCGATCGTGCTGAAGGACCTGATCGACCTGGAGGGGCGCATCACCCTGGGCGGCTCGGCCGCCCACCGTGCGCGCCGCGCCACCCGCACCGCGACGATCGCCCAGCGCCTGATCGCGCAGGGGATGATCGTGCTGGGCAAGACCCACACCGTCGAGTTCGCCTACGGCGGCTGGGGCACCAACCCGCATCTCGGCACGCCCTGGAACCCGTGGGACCTCGACGTGCCGCGCACCCCCGGCGGGTCGAGCAGCGGCACCGGCGTGGCGGTGGCCGCGCGCATGGCGCCCTGGGGCATCGGCACCGACACCGGCGGCTCGGTGCGGCTGCCCGCCGCCTTCTGCGGGCTGACCGGGCTCAAGGTCACGGTCGGCCGGGTCTCAACGCACGGCATCGTGTCGCTGAGCACGACGCTGGACACCCCCGGGCCGCTCGCCCGCACCGTCGCGGACGCGGCGCTCCTCTACGCGGCGATCTCCGGCGCCGACCCCCTCGACCCGACGACCCGCGGCATCCTGCCGGCCGACCCGTTCGCGACGCTCGACCGCGGCGTGCGCGGCTTGCGGCTGGCGCGGATGCCCGACGTCGAGCGCGCGGGCTGCTCGCCCGAGATGCTCGCGGCCTACGACGCCTCGCTCGACGTGCTCTCCGACCTCGGCGCCGAGATCGTCGCCGTCGCGCTGCCGTTCCGGTTCGCCGACCTCGTCGCGATGAGCGGCATCACCAACGCCGAGGCCTACTTCGTCAACGGCGCGCTCGCCGAGGACCCCGCCGCGCCGCTGGGCGATGCTGTGCGCGGGCGTATCTTGGCCGGAAAGACCGTCTCGGCGCAGGACTACCTCGCCACGCTCCAGCGCCGCGACGCGCTGAAGCGCGCGCTCGGCCTCGCCTGGGCGGGCATCGACGCGCTGCTGACGCCGACCACCGAGACCGCAGCGGTGCCGCTTTCCGAGGTGGACGAGGCGCACCTGCCGTCGCGCTTCACCCGGTTCGGCAACCTGCTCGACCTCTGCGGGCTGAGCCTGCCGAACGGGTTCTCGGCCTCCGGCCTGCCGCTCTCCCTGCAGATCGCCTGCCGCGGCTACGACGAGGCGATGGCCCTGCGCATCGGCCAAGCCTTCCAGCGGGCCACCGACTGGCACCTGCGCGTGCCGGCGGGGCTCTGAAGCGAGCCTGCGGCCGGGCGGCGCGGAGCGCGACGGACCGGCCGCGCAGGGGCTTGAACCGCCGGCTTGAACCGCCCTGGACGTCGACCCGGAAGGATATCGCCACATCCGCGGTATCCCGTTCAGGATCGGGGCGTTATGGCTGTCGGGACCGCCACGGATGACGGACCCGATGCCTCGCTGCCTGCCCGCCCTGCTGCTACTCGCCCTCGTCGCCCCGCCCGCCTCGGCGCAGCCCGCGCCGGCCCCGTTCCCGGAATCCGCGGCGCCCTCGGTCGGCGCCGACACGATCCGGCCGGGCCGGCCGGCGCTGAAGCCTTACCTCAGCGAGGCGGCCGCGCCCGACACCACGCAGATCCTGCCGCCGCCGCCGGCGAGCCGCTCGACCCTGGAGACGGCCGACCGCACCGCCTTCAACGCCACGCGGACGCTGAAGGGCAGCCCGCGCTGGGAGCTGGCGGCCAACGACGTGGCGGAGGGGGCGGCGGCGATCCTCGAAACCTTCGCCTGCGTGCTCGGCACCCGGATCGACCAGGCGCGGGTGCCCGCCGTCATCACCCTGTTCGAGCGCGCCCGCCTCGACATCGCCGGCGTCACCCGCGGACCGAAGGTGCATTACCGCCGCCTGCGGCCCTTCGTCGGCAACGACGCGCCGATCTGCGTGCAGCGGACCCAGGCGCTCGCCGACAGCTTCAGCTACCCCTCGGGCCACGCGACGCAGGGCTGGGCCTACGC
>NZ_CAXTHR010000021.1:0-41306 GCF_964244095.1 uncultured Methylobacterium sp.
AGTGGGCGATCAGGAACAGCGAGTTGTGCAGCACGAAGTCGGCCGGCGGCACCGCGAGCAGCACGCCGGTCATGCCGCCGATGGTGAAGGTGACCATGAAGCTGATGGTCCACATCATCGGCAGCTCGAAGCGGATGCGGCCGCGGTACATCGTGAACAGCCAGTTGAAGATCTTGGCGCCCGTCGGGATCGAGATGATCATCGTCGTGATGCCGAAGAACGAGTTCACGTTGGCGCCCGAGCCCATCGTGAAGAAGTGGTGCAGCCACACCAAGTACGACAGGATGGTGATGACCACCGTCGCGTAGACCATCGAGGCGTAGCCGAACAGGCGCTTGCCGCAGAAGGTCGAGGTCACCTCCGAGAAGATGCCGAAGGCCGGCAGGATGAGGATGTAGACCTCCGGGTGGCCCCAGATCCAGATGAGGTTGAAGTACATCATCGGGTTGCCGCCGAGGTCGTTCGTGAAGAAGTGCGTGCCGACGTAGCGGTCGAGCGTCAGCAGCGCGAGGACGGCGGTGAGGATCGGGAAGGCGGCGGTGATGAGCACGTTGGTGCACAGCGAGGTCCAGACGAAGATCGGCAGCTTCATCATGGTCATGCCCGGCGCGCGCATCTTCACGATGGTCGCGATCAGGTTGATCCCTGAGAGCAGCGTGCCGATGCCGGCGATCTGCAGCGCCCAGACGTAGTAGTCGACGCCGACGCCGGGGCTCATGTCCGCGCCCGAGAGCGGCGGGTAGGCGAGCCAGCCGGTGCGGGCGAACTCGCCCACGAACAGCGAGGCCATGATGGTCATGGCGCCGGAGACCGTCATCCAGAAGCTGAAATTGTTCAGGAACGGGAAGGCGACGTCGCGCGCGCCGATCTGGAGGGGCACGACGTAGTTCATCAGCCCGGTGACGAACGGCATCGCCACGAAGAAGATCATGATCACGCCGTGCGCCGTGAAGATCTGGTCGTAGTGGTGTGGCGGCAGGTAGCCTTCGTTGGCGCCGAACGCCACCGCCTGCTGCGCGCGCATCATGATCGCGTCGGCAAAGCCCCGCAGCAGCATCACCAGCGCGAGGATGATGTACATGATGCCGATCTTCTTGTGATCGACCGAGGTCAGCCAGTCCCGCCACAGCGGGCCCCAGAAGCGGTAATAGGTGATCGCACCGACGACGACGATCCCGCCGAGCGCCACGATGGCGAAGGTCATCTGCAGGATCGGCTCGTGGTACGGGATGTCTTGCAGCGAGAGCCGTCCGAAGATGAGCTTCTGGAGGTCCGGATTCGCAAACATGGGATCGGCCCGTTCAAGAGTTCTGGCGGCGTCGAGCCGGCGTCAGTCGTTGTTGCGCTGGGACGGCGCCGCGGAGTCGCGCTCCGGCGCCGGCATGTCGTGGCCGGGATGCGAACCGGCCCCGTGCGAGGTCTGGTCGTGGACGTGCGGGTTCTGCGCGTCCGGCTTCATGCCCTGCGGCTGCTCCACACCCCGCGGGGGGCGGCCGGAGGCTGGAGCGGTGGCGGCCGGCGGCTCGTCGCCGCGCAGGATGTGGCGGTTGTCGTAGCGCAGCCGCTCGCGGTTCTCGGTCGAGTCCTTGCCGGCGCCGCCCTTGGCGTCGATCGTCATCATCTCGCTCATGCACATCTTGCCCGGCACGGCGCACATGTTGAGGATCGAGCCGAACAGGCCGTCGGCCACGGCGTTGTAGTACCTGACCGGCTCGGCCTCGCTCGGCTTCTCCAGGGCGAGGTAGCCCTCGCGGCTCAGTTCGGAGCCCTGGGCCTTGGCCTTGGCGACCCACTGCCCGAAGCCGGCCTCGTCGAGGGCGTGGAACTTGAACGTCATGCGCGAGAAGCCGCTGCCGCTGTAGTGCGACGACAGCCCGGCATACTCGCCGGCCTTGTTGATCACCGCGTGGAGCTGCGTCTGCATGCCGGGCATCGCGTAGATCATGCCGGCGAGCGCCGGGACGTAGAAGGCGTTCATCACCGAGGCGGCGGTGATCTTGAAGTCGATCGGCCGGTCCACGGGGGCGGCGAGCTCGTTGACCGTGGCGATCCCGTATTCGGGGTAGAAGAACAGCCACTTCCAGTCGAGCGCCACGACCTCGACGGTGAGCGGCTTGACGCCGGCGGCGAGCGGGCGCGCGGCGTCGAGGCGCCTCAGCGCCCGGAACGGGTCGAGGGTGTGGGTGCTGATCCAGGTGAGCGCGCCGAGCGCGATGATGATCATCAGCGGCGCCGTCCAGATCACCACTTCGAGCTGGGTCGAGTGGTGCCAGTCGGGATCGTAGCGGGCTTCGGTGTTGGCCGCGCGATAGCGCCACGCGAAGAGCAGCGTGAACGCGATGACCGGGAGCACGATCAGCAGCATCAGCCCGACCGAGGCGAGGACGAGGTTGCGCTGCTGCACCGCCACGTCGCCCGAGGGCTGCATCACCACGAGGTTGCAGCCGGCGAGCAGGGTGGAGGCGGAGAGGGCGGCCAGCGCCCGGAGCAGCCTGCGCGCCGTCCCGGCGCGGTCTCTCGGGCGGCCATGTCCTGGGAGCGGGTCTTGGCGTGAGCCTTGGAGCGGGCTTGAGGCGGAGCGTGCCACGGCGGTCAACTCGGTTTGCCTTGCCGTCGGGCCGTCGGCCGTCCGGCGCGATCGCTAAGTCTGGTCGGATGGGGTGCCCGCGCGACCGCGCGGCTACATCTGCCTCATCTCGGAACGGTCGAGGGCGAGGGCAAGGAGCGATGCCGCCGCACCCGACAGCAGGTACAGGCCGACCATCCACAGCCCGTACCGGGCGGAGAGGCCGAGCGCCACGAGCGGCGCGAAACCTGCGCCGAACAGCCACGCGAGGTCCGAGGTCAGGGCTGCGCCGGTATAGCGGTAGCGTGCGCCGAGCCGCGCGGTCACCGCGCCGGCGGTCTGCCCGTAGGCAAGGCCCATGAGCATGAAGCCGATCGTGACGTACATGGTCTGGCCGATGGCGCTCTCGCCGAACACCAGCGGCGCGATGATGCTGCCGAGCGCGAAGGCCGCGATCAGGCCCGAGCTGAGGAGCAGCGTCCTGCGCCGCCCGATCTGGTCGGCGATCAGCCCGGAGGCGGCGACGGCGCCGGCGCAGACGATGGCGCCCGAGCACTGCACGATCAGGAACTCGCCCGCCGACCGGTCGGTGAAGAGGGTCAGCCAACTGATCGGGAAGATCGTCACGAGGTTGAACAGGGCGAAGGCGGCCAGCGGCACGAACGCGCCGATCCACACGTCGAGGGCGTGGTGGCGCAGCAGGTCGAGCACCGGCACCGGCGCGAGCCGGCCCTGCTCCATCAGCCGCACGAACTCCGCGGTGGCCACCAGCCGCAGGCGGGCGAACAGCGCGACGACGTTGATCGTGAAGGCGCAGTAGAACGGGAAGCGCCAGCCCCATTCGAGGAAGTCGGCCGCGTCGAGGTTGACGAGGAAGAACGAGAACAGCGCGCTCGCCACGATGAAGCCCAGCGGCGCGCCGAGCTGCGGCATCATCGCGTACCAGCCGCGCCGTTCCCGCGGCGCGTTGAGCGCCAGCAGCGAGGCGAGCCCGTCCCAGGCGCCGCCGAGCGCCAGCCCCTGCGCGATGCGCAAGCCCGCGAGCAGCCAGATCGAGGCGGCGCCGATCGAGGCGTAGCCCGGCAGGAAGCTCACCGCCGCCGTCGAGCCGCCCAGCAGGAACAGGGCGATCGTCAGCTTGACGCCGCGCCCGTGACGGCGATCCACGGCCATGAAGACCGCCGACCCAACCGGGCGGGCGACGAAGGCCAGGGCGAACACCGCGAACGAGTACAGCGTCGCGGTCAGCGCGTCGGGCTCGAACGAGAAGAACACCTTCGGGAACACCAGCACCGAGGCGATGCCGTAGACGAAGAAGTCGAAATACTCGGAGGCGCGCCCGATCACCACGCCGATGGCGATCTCTCCCGGCGCGACCTTGTGGCCGGCGGAGGTCGCCCGCGCGTCGCGCTCCAGGGCGTTGGAAGAGGCCAGGGCGGGCTCAGGAGTCATGGCGGATGGCCGTCCAGCTCGATGGGACGACGATTTCGCGACGCCGTCGGCTCAGGATGCGTAGCGCACCTAGCCTGGTCGGGAAACATCCGCTTTCGCCGCACGGACGATGCGGGCGCGTGATCGCGAAGCGTGTCCCGACCTCGCGCCCGGCGCACAGGGACCGGAGCCGCCGTCGACGCCTATCGATCGCGGCCCTGGCGCAGGACGCCCGCCCGATCGCACGATGCGGTCTTGCAGTGAGCGGAGCCGGGCCTCCGCTACGGCCGCAGGGCGGGTCACCCCGGCTCGCCCGGTGCCCGCGAGGCCGGCGTCCGACGGATCGGGCGCCGCGGCTTCATCTGCGCCAGTCCCCCGGCGGAACTCGTTTCTACTTGGTCGTGCGTCATACCGTGATCGCGTATGATGCCTGAGAACCGCCGAGGCGGGCCGAAGGCCGGGAACCGTCAGTTCGCCGTCCTGACGAAGGCGTAGCGTCCGACCGAGGCGCTGCCGTCGCGGTGGCGCACGGTCGCCGGATGGCGCGGATCGCTGCCCGGACCCGGTGACCGGCGCGCCTCCGGCCCGGCGGTCGATGCCGGCATGGGCCGGAGGGCTTGGCGCAGGCGCAGGACCTCCGCGCGCAGCGTCGCGTTCTCGCGCTCGACCCGGCCGAGGCGTGCGATGCCGGCGGGCGGCAGGCCGCCGAGCCGGCGCCGCCACCGGTAGAACGTCCCGACCGAGACGTGGGCCGCCGCGCAGATGCTCGCGATGGCGATGCCGGCCTCGGCCTCCCTCAGCAGGAACGCGATCTCCGCATCCGTATGGTGGGATCGACGCATGCGCAGGCTCCCCGTCACGCTCTCAGGCCGCGTCAGGACCAGCAAGAAGCGGACCGGCCGGCGGCCGCGGCCGCAACGTGAATTTTGACGTTTAGCGGCGCCGGCGCCCGCCCTGTGAGCGCGTCGCCGCGGATTTGCGCATGACCGTGCCGCTCCTGCAGCCTCTTTGGCCTTCCCCGCAGCGCCCGGAGACCGGACAATCCGTCCCGTTCAGCGGGGAGCACGGGTCCGATGGTCGAATTCACGAGACGGGGCTTGATCGGGACCGCGGCGGCGCTCGCCGCGCCCGCGCTGATCCGCCCGGCCCGTGCGGCGGATACGGTCAAGCTCGGCTGCCTGTTCTCGTCGTCCGGCACGATGGCCAACATCGAGGGCCGGCTGAACTACGTCGTGCGCATGGCCGCCGACGAGCTGAACGCCAAGGGCGGCGTCAACGGGCGCCAGGTCGAGGTGATCACCTCGGACCCGGCCTCGGACTGGCCGCTCTACGCCCAGATCGGCCGTCAGATGCTGCAACAGGAGAAGGTCGCGGCCCTGTTCGGCTGCTGGACCTCGGTGTCGCGGAAATCCGTGCTGCCGGTGGTCGAGCAGAACGACGGGCTTCTGTTTTATCCGCTTCACTTCGAGGGCGAGGAGAACTCGAAGAACGTCGTCTACGTGAACTCGCCGCCGTCGAGTTCGGTCCTGCCGGCGGTCGACTACCTGATGGGGGCGGAGGGCGTCTCCGCCAAGCGGTTCTTCATGATCGGCTCGGACTACGTCTGGCCGCGCACCATCAACAAGATCCTGAAGGGCTACTGGACCTCCAAGGGCATCGCCGAGAGCGCGTGGCGCGAGGAATACGTGCCGCTCGGGTTCTCGAACTTCCAGACGCTGGTGAACCAGGTCCGCAGCTTCGCCAGCCAGCCGGGCGGGCAGGCGATCGTGGTGCTCACCGTCGTCGGCTCCTCGATCCCCGACTTCCTGCGCGAATTCGCCAACCAGGGCATCCTGGCCACCGACGTGCCGATCCTTGGGCTCGACATGGTCGAGGCGGATCTCGAGGGCCTCGACACGACCAAGCTCGTCGGCCACCTCAATTGCTGGGCCTACCTCCAGGCCGCCAAGGGCGAGGGCAACAAGACGTTCCTCGCCGCTTGGGCCGCCTACGTGAAGGCGAAGAACGTGCCCTTCAGCGCCGACACGGTGATCGATCCGATGGTCTCGGCCTACGACAGCGTCCACCTCTGGGCGCTGGCCGCGGCCAAGGCCAAGAGCTTCGCGGTGCCGGACGTGCGCAAGGCGTTCGCCGGCCTCAGCTACGACGGCCCGTCGGGCTACACGATGACGATGACGGGCGAGAACAACTACGTGTCGCGCGGCGTGTTCATCGGCTCGGTCAACGAGAAGCGCGGCTTCGACGTGCTGTGGCAGTCGCCGGACGCCCCCAAGCCCGTGCCGTTCAGCCCGTATGGCTGAGGCGCGCGAGCAAGCGACACGTCGGCCATGGCTTCCGGCCCGGACGCGGGTCCGCTCTCCGATAGGGCCTGCGGATTCACACAGCCCGGCGCCTGACGCGTCGGTAGCCGCGCATCCCCTCGCCCCGCCTGCGGGGAGAGGGCTGCGACGACCTTGTCGTCGTCGCGAGCCAAGGCGGCAGCCGACGGTGAGGGGGTGATGCCGGATGCGTCTCGTCCGGGCTCGTTCCCTCACCGTCGCTTCGGCTTCGCCTCTCGCTCCCCGGCTGCACGACGGCGTGCAGTCGGGCCTCTCCCCGCACGCGGGGAGAGGGGACCGGTCGCGCCGCCCATGTTTCATGCGGTGACGTGGTCCGCCGGATCGTCCGCCTCGGTCGTCGCCGTGACCTTCGCGCTCGTCCTGCTCCTCCTTCCAACGACCGCAGCTTGGGCGGCCGCCGCGTTCGACCGGGCGGCCCTCGCGAAATCCTTCTGCGGCGACGGCGCGGCCGTGAGCCGGGGCGCGGAGGCGATCATCGGCTCCGCCGCGACCGCCGCCCCCGACGACCTCGCCTTCGCGGGTACGATCCTGCGGGCCCTGCTCGACCGGCGCCTCGCCTGCACCGGGGAATCCGCCATCCTCCTCGAGCGCGCCGGGGCGGCCGAAGGTCGTGACGCGGCGACCGGGGCCGCGGCCTCGGCGACGGGTGCGCGCTCGCCGGTCCTCGGCCTGCGCCAGCGCGGACTGGTCGAGACGGGTGCGGGGATCGTGGGACTGCTCACGGGCGTGAACGCGGAGGCGCGCGCGACCGGACTCTCCGCCCTGGGGCGGCGGATCGGAAGCGTACCGGAGGCCGATGCCATCCTCGACCGCGCCCGCGCCGCCGAGACGGACATCGGCCTGCGCAACGCGATCCTCCAGGCCATGCAGGCGGCGGCGTTGAACGCGCCCGACCCGGCGCGCCGCCGAACGGCGATCGCGGCCATCGCCGACGCACCGTCGAGCGCGGCCCTGTCGCGGCTCGCGGCGCTGAAGACCGACCCGGCCTACGGCGCCGACCCGACCTTCCGCGGCGCGCTGGATGCGGGGATCGCGCGGGTCGAGCGCGCGGTGGCGATCGGCAACGGGCTGGCGCTCGCCTATAACGGCCTGAGCTTTGCCAGCATCCTGTTCATGGCGGCGGCCGGCCTCGCGATCATCTTCGGCCTGATGGGCGTGATCAACCTCGCCCAGGGCGAGTTCATCATGGTCGGCGCCTACGCCGCCTATGGCGTGCAGCAGGCATTTCGCGCCCTCGCCCCCGGCCTCCTCGACCTCTATCTGCTGGCAGCGATCCCCGTCGCGTTCCTCGCCGCCGCGCTCGTCGGCATCGCCATCGAAGCTCTGATCCTGCGCCACCTCTACCGGCGGCCGCTGATGAGCCTGCTCGCCACCTGGGCGGTGAGCCTGTTCCTGATCAACGGCGTGCGCGTCGGGCTCGGCTCGCAGAACCTGCAATTTTCGATGCCGTCCTACGTCAGCGGCGGCGTGCCGCTCTATGCCGACTTCATCGTCACCTGGAACCGGCTGTTCGCGATCGCCTTCGCCGCGGTGACGCTGGCCGCGACCCTCCTGATCCTCAAGCGCACGCCGCTCGGGCTCGATATCCGCGCCGTCACCCAGAACCGCGACATGGCCGGCGCGCTTGGCATCCGCACCCGCCGGGTCGACCGCCTCGCCTTCGGCTTCGGCTCGGGGCTCGCCGGGCTCGCGGGCGTCGCGCTCTGCCCGATCTACAGCGTGAACCCGGGGATGGGCGCGAACTTCATCGTCGACAGCTTCATGGTGGTGGTGCTCGGCGGCGTCGGCACGGTGGTGGGAACGCTGGTGGCCGCCCTCGGGATCGGCGGCGCCAACGTGCTGATCGAGCCGTTCTACGGCGCGGTCGCGGCCAAGGTGATCGTGCTCGTCGGCATCATCCTGTTCCTGCAGCGGCGCCCCGAAGGACTGTTTGCCGCAAAGCGACGGCGATGAGCGGCGGAACCGACGCCGTCCGTGCTCCCATCCAAGCACCACCGCGGCGGCTCGGCGCCGCTTTCCTGCGCGACCCGCTGCTGGCCGGCGTGCTGCTGGCGATCCTCGCAGCCTGCCTCGGCCTCGTGACGCTGTCGCCGGCCCCCTACCTCGTCAACGCGGTCGGCCAACTCGCCGCCTTCGCGATCCTCGCCGTGTCGCTCGATCTCGTGTGGGGCTATCTCGGCATCCTCAGTCTCGGGCACGGGCTGTTCTTCGCGATCGGCGGCTACGTCTGCGCCATGCACCTGCTCGCGCACGCCTTTTCCGTCACCGGCGTCGCGCCGGACTTCGTGCAGTTCATGGGCTGGAAGAGCCTGCCGGCCTACTGGTTCGGCCTGACCAGCGCGCCCTACGCCCTGTTCCTGGCGCTGGCGCTCGCGGCGGCGGTCGCCTTCGTGTTCGGTTTCGCCTCGTTCCGCTCGCGGGTGAACGGCGTCTACTTCTCGATCATCAGCCAGGCGCTCGTCTACGTTGCGATGCTGCTGATGTTCCGCAACGACACCGGCCTCGGCGGCAACAACGGCATGACCGGCTTCCCGCTGCTGTTCGGGTATCCGATGGGCTCGCCCGGAGTCGTCACCGGCCTCGCCGTGGCGGCGCTGCTGGCGCTCGCGGCAGTGCTCGTCGGCACCCGCGCCCTCGTCGCGGGCCGGATCGGCCGGCGCATGCTCGCCTGCCGCGACGACGAGACCCGGCTGCGCACGCTCGGCCACAGCACGACGCGGCTCAAGCTCGGGGTCTGGTGCCTCTCGGCGACGCTCGCGGCCTTGGCCGGCGTGCTCTACGTGCCGCAGGTCGGCATCATCAACCCGCGGGTGCTCGCGCCCGACCTCTCGATCGAGATCGCGGTCTGGGTGGCGGTCGGCGGGATGGGCCGGCTCGGCGGCGCGGTGATCGGCGCGGTCGCGGTCAACGCGCTGAAGTTCTGGCTCAGCGCCGCGATGCCGGAGGCGTGGCCGTTCGTCCTCTCCGGGCTGGTTCTCCTCGTGGTGCTCGGCCTGCCCAACGGCCTGCTCGACCTCGCGACGCTGAGGCTTCGCCCGACATGGTTCCGCGCCGGAATCGGCCCGTGAGCGCCCTCGTCGTCGAGAACCTGAGCGTCGTGTTCGGCCGCTTCCGGGCGCTCGATGCGCTCTCGCTCGCCGTCGATGCCGGCGAGGTCCGCGCCGTGATCGGCCCGAACGGCGCCGGCAAGACCACGCTGCTCGACGTGATCTCCGGGATCACCAAGCCCCGGAGCGGCCGGGTGATGTTCGGCGACACCCTCGACCTGACCCGACGCTCCGAGACCGAGATCGCGCGGGCAGGCGTCCGGCGCAAGTTCCAGAAGCCGAGCGTCTTCCCCGCCCTCACGGTCCGCGAAAACCTCGACATCGGCTGCGGCACCGCGATGGTTCCGCGCCTGCGCGCCGCGCGCATCGCCGAGGTGCTCGCCGAGACCGGGCTCGACCCGCGCGAGGACGCGCTCGCGGGGTCGCTCGCCCACGGGGAGAAGCAGTGGCTCGAGATCGGCATGGTGCTGGCGTCCGATCCGAAGATCATCCTCCTCGACGAGCCGGTGGCCGGATTGTCGGATTCGGAGACCGAACGCACCGCCGCGCTGATCCACGCCCTACGCCGGCCCGACCGCGCCATCCTGGTGATCGAGCACGACATGGTGTTCGTCGAGGCGATCGCCGACCGGGTGACGGTGCTGCACGAGGGCCGCACGCTCTACGAGGGCGGCATGCAGGGCGCCCGCGCCGACGCCCGCGTGATCGAGGTGTTCCTCGGCCGATGAGCACGCCCTCAGCGCAAGCCCCGATGCGCCTCGACGTCGAGGGCCTCGACCAGCATTACGGCAGCGCCCAGGTGCTGCGCGGCGTCGCGCTGTCGATCGAGCCCGGAGCCTGCCTCGCGGTGCTCGGGCGCAACGGCGCCGGCAAGACCACGCTGCTGCGCTGTCTCAGTGGCCTGATCCCGGCGAGCAGCGGCCGGATCGCGTTTGACGGCGCCGAGGTCGGGCCGCTCTCCTCCGACCGGCGGGCGCGGGCGGGCCTCGCCACCGTGCCGCAGGGCCGCGAGATCTTCTCCGACCTCACCGTCGCCGAGAACCTGCGCGTCGCCGCCCGCGCCCACGGGCTGGAGCGGACCGACGCGATCGACGAGGCGGCGGCCCTTTTTCCGGCGCTACGCGACCTCTGGCACCGGCCCGGCGGCAACCTCTCGGGCGGCCAGCAGCAGCAGCTCGCTATCGCCCGCGCGCTCGCCACCCGGCCGCGCCTGCTCCTGCTCGACGAGCCGACCGAGGGCATCCAACCCTCCATCGTCTCGGCGATCGAGGCGGTGATCGCAGGGCTCAAGGGGCGGATCACCGTGCTTCTCGTGGAACAGTACCTCGACTTCGCGATCCGGCTCGCCGATTCCTGCGTCGTGCTCTCGCGCGGCCAAGTCGTCGAGCGCGGCACCCGCGGCGAGATCAGCCACGCCGACCTGTCCCGCCACATCGCCGTCTGACCCGGAAGGAGAACCCATGCCGACGCATCACGAGATCCCCGCGACCCCCGACACGATGGTGCTGGGCTACTTCGATGCCGCTCTCCCCCCGGTGCTGGAGATCGAATCCGGCGACACCGTCACCCTGCACTCGTTCCCGGCCGGCGGGCGCGAATCGCTCCATCCCGACCCGGCCCGCGTGCCGGCCGACCTGCTGACGGCGCTCGACACCTGCGTGCAGGGCCCCGGCCCGCACTTCGTCACCGGTCCGGTCCACGTCCGCGGCGCCGAGCCCGGGGACGTGCTCCAGGTCGAGATCCTCGATCAGAAGTTCCGCCAGGACTGGGGCTTCGTCGCGATCCTGCCGCTGCTCGGCACGCTGCCGGACGAGTTCACCGAGTACGAGACCATCCACCCCGACATCGACGTCGCCCGCGGCGTCTGCGTGCTGCCCTGGGGCACCGAGCTGCCGCTCGATCCGTTCTTCGGCATCCTCGGCACCGCGCCGCCCGCCGCCTGGGGCCGGGTCGGCACGCCGGTGCCCCGCGGCTTCGGCGGCAACATGGACAACAAGGAGCTCAAGGTCGGCTCGACCCTCTACCTGCCGGTCTACAACGCGGGCGCCGGCTTCTATGCGGGCGACGGCCACGGGGTGCAGGGCGACGGCGAGGTCTGCATCACGGCGCTTGAGACCGGCCTCACCGGCACGTTCCGGCTCACCGTGCGCAAGGACCTGGGCTACGACTGGCCGTTCGCCGAGACGCCCACCGACCTGATGTCGATCGGCCTGCACGAGAGCCTCGACGAGGCGATGCGGCAGGCGTTGCGCGAGATGATCAAGCACCTCTGCGCCCGAACAAAGCTGACCCGCAACCAGGCCTACATGCTGTGCTCGCTCGCCGGGAACCTGCGCATCACGCAGACGGTCGACGGCAACAAGGGCGTGCACATGCTGATGCCGAAATCGGCCCTGACGGCTGCCGGCTGATGGGCCGTGGCCCGAGGCTTGCTCGCCTCGTCCGATGCGTGGAGTTGTCGTGATGGATGCGGATGCGAGCGGCCGGGACGTCCAGCTTTCCCTGACGGGAATCCGCAAGGCGTTCCCGGCCAAGGGCGGCGCCGTGCCGGTGCTCGACGGCCTGAGCTTCGATATCTACGAGCGCGATTTCGTCAGCATCATCGGCCCGTCCGGCTGCGGCAAGACCACGGTGTTCAACGTCATCGCCGGCCTGCTCGAGCCGGACGCGGGCACGATGCGCTTCCGCGGCGAAGCCGTGCCCGGCCTGTCGGGCCGGGTCGGCTACATGATGCAGAAGGACCTGCTGTTCCCCTGGCGCACCGTGCTCCAGAACGTGATGCTCGGCCTGGAGATGAAGGGCATCGACCCCAAGCGCGCGACCGAAACCGCGCGGGACTACCTCGCCCGCTTCGGCCTGTCGGGCTTCGAGAACGCCTATCCCAAGACCCTGTCCGGCGGGATGCGGCAGCGCGCGGCGCTGATCCGGACGCTGATCATGGACCCGGACATCCTGCTGCTCGACGAACCGTTCTCGGCGCTGGATTACCAGACGCGGCTCTACCTGGAGGGCGTGCTGCTCGACGCGGTCGAGACCTACGACAAGACCGTGGTGCTCGTGACCCACGACATCGACGAGGCGGTGGCGCTCTCGAAGCGCGTCGTGGTGCTCGGCAACCGTCCGGCCCGGGTGAAGGCGGTGCACGACATCGCCCTCAGCGACCGCTCGCCGATCGGCGCGCGCAGCGATCCGCGCTTCTCCGAATACTTCCACACCCTCTGCGGCGAACTCGACATCCAGACCCGCGCCCAGACCCGCGCGAAGGCCGCCTGATGGCGATGCAGGCCGTGTCCGGCACCGACGCCCCCGCCGCGAAGGCGCCGGTCCGCCAGAAGGCGGCCGCGACCCGGCGCAGGCCCGGCCCGCTGGCGCGGGCGATCGACACCAACCTCGGCCGCGGCCTGATCCAGCTCCTCGCGGTCGCCGTGTTCTTCGCCGCCTGGGAAGTCGCGGTGGATGCCGGCTGGCTCACCGAGTTCCTCGTCGGTGCGCCGTCGGGGATCTGGCGGGTGTTCCTGGCTAGCGTCCGCGACGGCAGCCTCGCCCGCGACACCTGGCTCACCGTGGTCGAGGCGATCCTCGGCTTCGTGATCGGCACCATCCTCGGCTCGGTCGCGGGGCTGGGGTTGTGGTACTCGGTGCTGGTCGCCCGCATCGTCGAGCCGTTCATCGTCGCGATCAACTCGGTGCCGAAGATCGCGCTGGCGCCGATCGTCATCCTGTGGTTCGGCACCGGCTTCGTCTCGAAGGTGGCGCTCGCGGTCTCGCTGACCGCGCTGGTCGCGCTCATCGCCGCCTATCAGGCCGCCCGCGACGCCGACCCCGATCTCCAGGCGCTGCTCGCCTCGATGGGCGCATCGAAGAACCGGATCTTCCGCTCCGTCATCGTGCCCTCGACGCTGCCGGCGATCATCGGCATGTTCCGCATCAACGTCGGCTTCGCGCTCGTCGGCGCCGTGGTCGGCGAGTTCATCTCGTCCCAGGCGGGCCTCGGCCACCTGATCTACAATGCCTCCTCGCTCTACGACCTCAATGCCGTCTGGGTCGGGCTGTTCGTGCTGATGTTCGTCGGCTTCGTCCTCTACCACGTCATCGATTTCGCAGAACGCCGCATCCTGCCCTGGCGGCAGGTCAGCACCGCGGGAAGCGTCCAGGTCTGACCGCTCGGCCGGCGGCCGGAACGCCGTCTTCGCGTATCCTCGTGAAAAAGAGTCACCCGCCATGATCAAGCGTCGCCCCCTCCTCGCAGCGTTTGCCGGCGCCCTGATGTTCGGCACCGCGCCGGCGTCCGCGGCGGCGCTGAAGGCCACGGTCAGCCAAGCCTTCCAGTCGATGCTCTACCTGCCGCTCTACGTCGCCATCGACGAGGGCCTGTTCGAGCATGCCGGCATCGAGGTCACCAAGGAGACCGCCGGCGCGCCGAGCGTGGCGCTGTCGGCCGTGATCTCGAAGAGCGCGCAGTTCTCGATCCACGGACCCGAATGGACGGCGGTCGCGGCCTCGAAGGGCGCGCCGGTGGGCGTGATCGCCAACGTCGTGAACGGCGCCGCGGTCTGGATCGCGACGACGCCGGACTTCCCGTTCAAGGACGTGAAGGATCTAAAGGGCCAGACCATCGTCACCGGCCTGATGCCGACGACGAGCACGTCCCTCTTCCTGAAGCTCCTCAAGGAGAACGGGATGAGCAAGGACGACGTCACCCTGACCCAGGTCCAGCTCGGCACCGAGCCCGGTCCGTTCCTTGCGGGCCAAGCCAAGGTCGCGGTGCTCTACGAGCCCGGCCTCGATCAGGTCGCGGCCAAGGGCATGAAGGTGGTGCTCGGCTTCCCCGAGAAGTACGGTCCCTACGCCTTCTCGGCGGTGAGCGCGCGCAAGGACGTCGATCCGGCCGTCGCGCAGGCCTTCGTCAACGGGATGCAGGCCGCGATCCGGCTGATGCAGGCGGAGCCGGCCAAGGCCGTCACGGTGGCGAAGAAGGAATTTCCGAATCTCGACCCGGCGGTGGTCGAGGCCGCCGTGAAGCGCATGATGGGCGACAAGGTCTACCCGGAGAGCGTCGACATTACGCCCGACGCCCTGAAGATCGCCCTCGACACGCAGATCGCGCTGGGCAACCTCGCGGCCCAGCCCGACTACGCCGCCTTCGTGCGCCGCGAGTTCATCGCCAAGGCTGTCGCGGGCGAGTGAGCCGCAGGCGCGGTTGTGCTGTCGCGACGTCCTGGCGGCACCGGTCGCGCTCGGAGCCAGAGCATTTCCCATGATCTCCGGATCATAGGAAATGCTCTAAGTTCTTGTGTGGCCAAATTATTTTTCTCACGTGAGCCGGCATCCACCTCACTGGGAAAATGCTCTGGGTCGTTCAGTGGCCCAGCCGCGCGCATCTCGCTTCAGGACGCCACCCGGCTTGCGGACATCCCGATCGCCCCCGAAGCCGGCATTCGCCTCGGCGTAGCACCCGAGAATCCCCGCCCAGTGCCCGAGAAGGGGCGCAACGCGCGGCCGGAAGGCATGGCGCATGCAAAACACCTTTCCGAACGGCCCACAACGAGAAACGGCGGCCCGCTTAGGGGCCGCCGTCGTGAATCATTCCCAGGAACCCGGCGCATAGGTAGCCGCCGCGTCGCGCCGGTCAATCGTCGACGTTGATGCTCTGGGCCTCGCGGCCCTTCTGACCGTCGATCACGGCGAGCGTCACGGTCTGGCCCTCGGCCAGCGAATCGAGACCGGCCCGCGACAGGGCGGAGCGATGGACGAAGACGTCCTTGCCGCCGTCGTTGACCGACACGAAGCCGAAGCCCTTGGCCGGGTCGTACCACTTCACGGTGCCCTGCATCTCGGTCGAGGGGCCGGATGCGACGCGGCCGGCGCCGCCACCCGCACCGTAGCTGCTGCCGCCACCGGCATAGCCGCCGCCACCGGCGCCATAACCGCCGCCGGCACCGTACCCGCCACCCGCGCCGGCGAAGCCGCCGGTGCGAGGCGGGCGCACATCGCGTATTTCGCGCCGGGGCGGCGCCGCCTCGGCCGTCGAGGTGTCGACGCTCGTCACGTTGGTGACCTGCGGACCCTTCTGGCCCTGCGCGGTCTGGACCGTGAGCCGGGTGCCCGGCATCAGGTCGGCATGGCCCGCCGCCTCGACGGCGCGGATGTGGAGGAAGGCGTCGCCCGAGCCGTCACCGAGCTCGACGAAGCCGAAGCCCTTCTCCTTGTTGAACCACTTCACCGTGGCATCGCGCTCGGGACCCGTGGGCGCTGCCGCGGCGCGCGGCGCACCGCCGCCAAATCCGCCCCCGCCGCCGCCGCCGAAGCCGCCGCCGCCATACCCGCCGCCGCTCGGGGGAGCCTGATCAGGCCATCTCGGCTCGGCGCCACCCTCATCGAAGCCGCGCTTCTGCGGCCCCCGGAAATCACGACCACGTCCCATCGAAAGCTCGCCAAAAACCGTCCGCCGACCGCGTCTCGAATACCGCGTGCGCGCCATCCCAGACAGCTCACGCCCCGCAATCCCATCACTCCCGGTCGCGGTAACCAAGAATAACGCCTCAGTCCTGACGCAATCGGGCCTTGACTGCAAGGACCTTGTCGTCGTTCCGGCCGCGGTTCCATCACTTTCCCGTCGCCGGCGACCGCCGCTGGCGATCGCCGGGCGGTACGCGCGGACGCTGCCGCGTTCCACGGATCGCGTTAGGGAAGCGCAAAGGCCGGTGGCGTAGACGTACCGACGGGTTCCGGCATCCGCCAGCCCCCCGTCTCCGCCCCGGCATGATCGCGACCCCGACCTTCCCGGATTTTTCAGCCCTCGTGGTCGACGAGAGCCTCTACATCCGCCGCATCGTGCGCGACATGCTGATGCGCGTCGGCATCAAGCGCGTGCTCGAAGCGCCCGACGGGGCGGAGGCGCTTGGCGTGCTCGCCGAGAGCAAGCCGGACCTCACGATCATCGACTGGGACCTCGCGATCCTCTCGGGCGAGGAGTTCATCCGGCTGGCGCGCACGCCCTCGACCTCGCCCTGCCCCACGGTGCCGATCATCCTGATGCTCGCCCAGCCGCGCCGCAACGTCGTCGACCGCGCGATCTCGCTCGGCGTCAACGAGATCATCGCGAAGCCGTTCTCGCCCAAGACCCTGTGGTCGCGCCTCGACGAGGTGATCAACCGTCCGCGTCCCTATTCGCAGGTGAAGAGCCTCCTGCGGCCGACGAGCCGGGCCGCGAGCCTCGTGAAGTCGATGGCCTGACCGGTTTTCGCGCGTCCCGGGCTCGCCTCGCGCGCGCCGGACGTTGCAGTTCCCTGCCGAGCGAGTAGGGTCGAACCCGAACGAGGGCCGGGCCGTGCGCCGGGGCCGGCGATGGGGAAGCGCGACACCGCCGATGAGGGACGAGAGTGGCGCCACCGCGCCGGCCCGCCCTCAAGGGGGGCCATCGGCCGGCTCCGGGACTCCGGGCGGCGCAGCCGCCGCCGTGCACCGGGACGTGCGCCGCAACGCCTATGCCGCGCTCGACCTCGGCACCAACAACTGCCGCCTGCTGATCGCCGAGCCGGCCTCGCGCGGCTTCCGGGTGATCGACGCGTTCTCGCGCATCGTCCGCCTCGGCGAGGGCCTCGGCACGTCCGATCGCCTCGGCGAGGCGGCGATCGAGCGGACGATCGAGGCGCTGCGGATCTGCCGGGGCAAGATGCGCGCCCGCGGCGTGCGCCGCGCCAAGATCATCGCCACCGAGGCCTGCCGCCTCGCGGTGAACGGAGCCGACTTCGTGGCGCGGGTGCGCGCCGAGGTCGGCCTCGACCTCGAGATCGTCGACCGGCAGACCGAGGCCTACCTCGCGGTCACCGGCTGCGCCGCGCTCGCCGACCCGCAGGCGGAATCCGTGGTGATCTTCGATATCGGCGGCGGCTCCACCGAGATCGCGTGGCTCGACGGGGCGGCGGCCAACCCCTCGACCGACCCGACCCTGCGCATCCGTGCCTGGGATTCGCTGCCCGTCGGCGTGGTGACGCTGGCCGAGCGGCACGGCGGGGCCGAGGTCACGCGGAGGATGTTCGAAGGCATGGTCGAGGAGGTGGCCGGGATGCTCGGCCCCTTCGCGATCCGCGCGGCGGCGGCGGCCACCGCCCCCGGCTTCCACCTGCTCGGCACCTCCGGCACGGTGACGACGATCGCCGCCATGCACCTGCGCCTCGTGCGCTACGAGCGCCGCCGCGTCGACGGGCTCTGGATGAGCGACGCGGAGGTCTCCGGCGCGATCGACGACCTCCTCGACACTCGCCTCGACCAGCGTGCGGAGAACCCGTGCATCGGGCGCGACCGCGCCGATCTGGTGCTCGCCGGCTGCGCGATTCTGGAGGCGATCCGGCGCGCCTTCCCGGCCGAGCGCCTGCGCATCGCCGACCGGGGCCTGCGCGAGGGACTGCTGATGAACATGATGCGCGAGGACGGCGTCTGGCGCCGCGGGGGCTACCGGTGAGCGACAGGCGCGGCGGGACGAGCGCGACGGGCGGGGTCCGCGGCGACCTCAAGCAGCGGGTGAAGACCGGGCGCGGGCGCACGCTGTCACAGAAGCGTTGGCTGGAGCGCCAGCTCAACGATCCCTACGTCGCCCGGGCCAAGCGCGAGGGTTTTCGCTCGCGCGCGGCCTACAAGCTCATCGAGATCGACGAGCGGTTCAAGCTCCTGAGACCCGGCCAGCGCATCGTCGATCTCGGTGCGGCGCCGGGAGGCTGGTCGCAGGTCGCTGCTAAGGTCGTCGGCGCGACGGGCCGCATCGTCGGCATCGACCTCCTGGAGATCGAGCCGATGCCGGGGGTGGACTTCATCACCCTCGACTTCCTTGACCCCGAGGCGCCCGAGCGCCTCACCGGCCTGCTCGGCGGGCCGGCCGACCTCGTCCTGTCGGACATGGCGGCCAACGCCACCGGCCACAAGAAGACCGACCACCTGCGCATCATCGGGCTCGCCGAGACCGCGGCCGCGTTCGCCCGCGAGGTCCTGGCGCCGGGCGGCGCCTACCTCGCCAAGGTGCTCCAGGGCGGCACCGAGACCGCCCTGCTCGCCGACCTCAAGCGCGACTTCGCCGTGGTGCGCCACGTCAAGCCGAACGCGAGTCGGGCCGATTCGAGCGAGCTCTACGTGCTGGCGACGGGCTATCGCGGGGCGCGCGCCGGCGCGTCGGCGGCCGAGCCGGACGCGGACTGATCCGGGACGCCGCCCGCCGATGCTGCGCGAATGGGCGCTCTACCTCGGCACGCCCGCACCTGCGCACCTGCGCCGCCTCGGATACCTGCGCGAGAGCGTGTCGCTGCAGGCGCGCTCGCGCCGCTGCCGCACGGCCTGGGCGCCTCACCTCGCGGCCTCGCGCGCGGTCGTGCGCGCGGCTTTCGCGGACCTGCGATCACGGCGGCGCGCCGTCGTCCTCGGTTCCGGGCTCCTCGACGACGTGCCGCTCGCCGACCTCGCCGCCGCCTTCACGCAGGTGGTGCTCGTCGATGCGGTGCATCCCTGGCCGGCGCGGGTCCGCGCACGCCGCCACGCGAACGTCGCGCGCGCGACCATCGATCTCGGCGGCACCGGCCGGTGGCTTCTGGGAGAAGGGCCGATCGAGTCCGATCCGCTCGCCGGCGCTTGCGCCGGCGCGGACTTCGTCCTCTCCGCCAACCTGCTGTCGCAACTGCCGATCCTGCCGATCGACCGCTTCGAATCGCGGGGCTTGAGCGTTCCGCCCGGCCTCGGCGCCGGGATCGTCGCCGCACACCTCGCGGCCCTCGACCGCCTCGGTGCGCGCGTCTGCCTGATCACCGACATCGACGCGCGCGAGGAGGATCGCGCCGGCGCCGTCACCGACCGGCTCGACCTGATGCACGGGATCGCCCTACCGGAGGCCGTCCACACCTGGGACTGGGAACTGGCACCGTTCGGCGAGGCCGCACGCCATCGCCGCCTGATCCACCGCGTCCGGGCCTACCCGGACTGGGCGGCCGCGCGGTGCGGCTCAGGGAGTAGAGCCCCAACATGACGAAGGCCGCCCCGGGGAACCGGGGCGGCCCTTTCCGACCGTCCGGCGATCACTCACTCGACGGAGGGGTCGCCGTCGGTCGCGGGCTTGGCGTCCGTCGAGCCCTCGGTGGCCTCGAAGCGCGGGCGGCGGCGGCGGCGCACCTTCGGCGCCGGCGCCTCGTCGCCGGCGGACGCGGGTTGTCCCGGCACCTGCGCGTCCGCCGCGGTAGGCTCGGCCGTGAACGGCAGCCGCGACGGCGTCGTCAGGAAGGCCGGCAGGCCCGTCGGCTCCTCGGCGACGGGGCGCGGCTCCTCGCGGCGGCGTTCGCGGCGGGCGGACGCCTCGGTCCCGGCCGGGGCTTCGGTTCTGACGGGGACTTCGGTCCTGGCGGGGGCCTCGGTCCTGGCGGCAGTTTCGCTCCGGACCGGAGCCTCGGCGCGCGTATCTTGCCGGGCATCGGGCCGCGCGTCCCGGCGCTGCGGCTCCGCGCGGCCGTTCTCGTAGCGGCCCTCGCGGGGGGCGTCGGTGCGAGGCTGATCTTGGCGAGGCTGATCCTGGTGCGGAAACGCCTCGCGCTGCTGGTCCCGGCGGCCGTGATCGCCGCGCGGCTCCTGTCGGCTTTCCGGCCGGCTCTCCTGGCGGTTGTAATCCTGGCGCCCGGAATCCGGCCGGTTGAAGGTCTGGCGCGGCGCATCCTGACGATCGTAATCGGGGCGCGCCTGGTCCGGCCGCGGCCCGTTGTCCTGCCGATTCTGGTCTTGCCGACCCTGGTCTTGCCGACCCTGATCTGGCCGCTGGTTGTCGAAACGGGCACCGTTGTCGAAGCGCGGCCGGTCGTTGCGGTTGTTCTGGAAACGGTCGCGACGCTCCTGCCGGTCGCCGCGGTTCTGGCCCGGACGGTCCGGCTGCACGCGGTCCTGCTGATTCCGATCCTGGCGCCCGTCCTGCTGGCCGTTGTCGTTGCGCATCTCGTAGGGCTGCGGCTGCTGGCCCGGATCGCCGTACTCGGCACCGTATCCGGCGTAGCCCTGTCCGTTGGCGTCGCCGCCCTGGTCGTCGTCGCCGTCTTCCATGTCGTCGTCGAACGACCGCGAGGCATAGCCGCCGCCTTGCGGGCGTCCCTGCTCCTGCGCGCCGGAGATGATCCGGAAATAATGCTCGCCGTGCTGGAAGTAGTTCTCAGCCGCGACCGGGTCTCCCGCCGCCTGGGCGTCCCGCGCGAGCTGCGCGTACTTGTCGGCGATGTGCTGGGCCGTGCCGCGGACTTTGACGTCGGGACCGTTGGATTCGTAGGATCGGGTCAGCGGATTGGGGCCCTTCGGCCGGTTGCGGCCGCGCACCCGTCGGTTCTGGTTTGGTCTCATCGGTCTCAGATGACCCTCGTTCGTGCGAAAGGCGCGTCCGGTCCTGGGAAGGCGGTGAGGCCGGAAGAGCCGCGCTTGCGGGTCCTCGCCGACGCCCGCGGCCGGATCATCCACGACGATCCGCGATCCGCTCGCCTACCGGCCGTCTGTCCCGATCCCTCGGGGCCTACGTGCGCGTCCAGGACGCCTGTCGATTGTCAGGTTCAAAAACCGCCGAGCCGCTGCCCGTGAACGAGCCTGCGTCTGATCGGCGGCGGCGTGTTCGGTCCACATCCCGGCGGAGATGGTCTGCACCGAACTTACGGTCGTCCGTCTTAACGGATCGTTCGCGATGCGCAAGCCGCCACGCGCGCCCAAGCGGAGGCTCGACAAGGATTTCCCCATTTTTCCGAGATCGCGGCGCTTCAGGCCTGCCGGGACGCCGCCGCCGGGCGGTGCGAGAACGACACCGTACGCGCGTGCCCCGCCAGATCGCGGGCGATGCCGCGCACCGCGAACCCGGCCTTCGCCCCGTACTCCGCGACCGCGCGCGCCTGGTCGAACCCGACCTCGACATGGAGGGTGCCGCGTTCCGAGAGCAGACCGCCCGACACGCCTTCGAGAATCCGGCGATAGGCATCGAGTCCGTCGACGCCGCCGTCGAGGGCAAGCGCGGGATCGTGCTCGCGCACCTCGCGATCGAGGCCGGCGATCGCCGCGCCGGCGATATAGGGGGGATTTGCGACCACGAGGTCGAACTGCCCGGCGAGCGGATCGCACCAGTCGGCCGCGACGAACCCGGCCCGGTCGGCCACGCCGTTCTCCGCGGCGTTGGCGCGGGCCGTGTGCAACGCGCCCTCCGAGCGGTCGAGGCCGATGCCCGTGGCGCGGGGCAGTTCGCTCAGAAGCGCGACCAGGATGCAGCCGCTGCCGGTGCCGAGGTCGAGGAGGCGCAGCCGCGCGGCGCGGTCGGGAACGCCGCGCAGGGCCGCCTCGACCAGGGTCTCTGAGTCGGGCCGCGGCACCAGCGTCTCGGGCGAGAGCCGGAACGGCAGGCCCCAGAACTCCCAGGCCCCGAGGATGCGGGCGACGGGCTCGCCCGCGAGCCGCCGCCGCAGCGCGGCATCGAGCCTCGCGGCCCCTTCGGAACCGATCTGGCGCCCGCCGTGCAGCGCCACGTCGATGTTGCGCAGGCCGAGCACGCCGAGGAGGAGGAAGCGCGCATCGCTTCCGGGGATGCCCTGCGCGAGGAAGTGCTCGGACATCAGCCGCAGCACGTCGCGGCGCGAGAGCGCGGGATCGAAGCCGGTTCGATTCAACGCCCGTCCCCGGGGGCAGGCGAGCGCCGGCGTTCCCGCGGGCCGGCGGAGCGGCGTCCCGGTCGCCCTCGACGGCACCCCGCGGCACCCGCGTCCCGCCCGATCGCTTCGACCCCTGCGTGCCTCCGGGCGATCATCGAGCGGGCCGGGCCGGCCGCGCCCGGAAGACGGATCACGCCATCCCCTCGGCCGCGAGCAGCTCGGCCTGATGCTCGGTGACCAGCGCGTCGACCAGTTCGTCGAGCGCCGTGCCGGCCAGCATCTCCTCCAGCTTGTACAGGGTCAGGTTGATGCGGTGGTCCGTGACGCGGCCTTGCGGGAAGTTGTAGGTGCGGATGCGCTCCGAGCGGTCGCCGCTGCCGACCTGCGACTTGCGGTCGGCGGCGCGCACCGCGTCCTTGGCGGTGCGCTCGGCGTCGTAGAGCTTGGCCCGCAGCAGCGACATCGCGCGCGCACGATTCTTGTGCTGCGACCGCTCCTCCTGGACGAAGATCACGATGCCGGACGGCAGGTGGGTGATGCGGATCGCCGATTCGGTCTTGTTGACGTGCTGGCCGCCCGCGCCTTGCGAGCGCATCGTATCGATCTTCAGGTCGGCGTCGTTGATGACGATGTCGACCTCCTCGGCCTCCGGCAGCACCGCGACGGTGGCGGCCGAGGTGTGGATGCGCCCCTGCGTCTCGGTGTCGGGCACGCGCTGGACGCGGTGGGCCCCGCTCTCGAACTTGAGGCGGGCGAAGACGCCGCGGCCCTTCACCTCGGCCACGACCTCGCGGTAGCCGCCGACGGTGCCCTCGCTCTCGGAGATCACCTCGACCTTCCAGCCCTTCGACTCGGCGTAGCGGCCGTACATCCGGAACAGGTCGCCGGCAAACAGCGCCGCCTCGTCACCGCCGGTGCCGGCGCGGACTTCGAGGATCGCGCTCTTCTCGTCGGCCGCGTCCTTGGGCAGCAGCATGAGCTGGAGGTCGCGGTGCGCACGCACCAGGGCGGCTTCGGCGTCCGGCTTCTCGTCGGCGGCGAGCGCGCGCATCTCGGGGTCGCCGCCCGGCTCGTCGATCAGCGCCTCGACCTCGGCGAGGTTGGCGGCGGCCGCGCGGTAGGCATGGATGCCGGCGACCACCGGATCGAGGTCCGACAATTCGCGCGAGAGCTGCACGATGCTCTCGGAGTTCCCGTCGCCCGCGGCGAGCGTGCCGGTGACGATGTCGTGGCGCACGAGGATGGCGTCGAGGCGGTCGGGGGGGAAGGGGATCATCGACCGGTGTCTACTCCGACACGCGGACGGAAACGAGGCTTCGGATCGATACGGGCAGGACCGCTCAAGATTCAAGCCCGCTCAGATCGGAACGCCCTGGGCCCTGGCGAAGGCCGCCAGCGCCGGGCGGAGCGAGGCGCCGTCGGAGGCGCGCGCCATCTCGGCGTCGATCAGGTCGGAGACAGCGCCCGCGTCGAGGCTCAGCACCATCGCCTTGACCGGTCCGATCGAGGCCGGCGACATCGACAGGTCGCGAAAGCCCATCCCGATCAGCGCCATCGCCTCGAGCGGGCGGCCGCCGATCTCGCCGCAGACGGTCACCGGGCAGCCGGCGGCGGCCCCGCGCTCGGCGATCAGGCGGAAGGCGCGGATCGCGGCGGCGCAGAGCGGGTCGAAGCGGTCGGCGACGCGGCGGTTCTCGCGGTCGACGGCGAACAGGAACTGCATCAGGTCGTTCGAGCCGACCGAGAGGAAGTCGGCGGCCTGCGCGATCTCGTCGATCTGGAACAGGAGCGAGGGCACCTCGACCATCGCGCCGAGGCGGCAATCGCTCGGCAGCGGGTGGCCGTGGCGGCGCAGGTGCGCCTTCTCGCGATCGACGATCGCCTTGGCCCGGACGAACTCGTCGACGGTGGCCACCATCGGGAACATGATCTTGAGCGGGCGCCCGGCGGCCGCCTTGAGGAGGGCACGGAGCTGCACCCGCAGCAGCGCCGGCCGGTCGAGACCGATGCGGATCGCCCGCCAGCCCAGCGCCGGGTTCTCCTCCTCGAGCTTGGGCATGTAGGGGAGGATCTTGTCGCCGCCGATGTCGAGCGTCCGGATCGTCACCGGCCGGTCGCCGGTGGCCGCGAACACCGCCTCGTAGAGCGCCTGCTGCTCGGCCGCCGACGGCATCCGCTGCGCGACCATGAACTGCAACTCGGTGCGGAACAGACCGATGCCCTCCGCCCCGGTCTCGGCGAGGTGCGTCAGGTCGACGAGCAGGCCGGCGTTGAGGTGCAGGCCGATGCGCGCGCCGTCGCGGGTGATCGCCGGCACGTCGCGCAGCGCCCGGTACTGCTCCTGGCGCTTGGCGCGCACCCGCACCATCTCGGCATAAGCCGCCTCGATCTCGGGGCCGGGACGGACCTGAATCTCGCCCGCCACGCCGTCGACGATGATCGCGTCGCCGGAATCGCAGAGCGCCGTGGCGTTCTCTACCTCGCCCACCGCCGGGATGCCGAGCGCGCGGGCGACGATCGCGATGTGGCTCGTCGGCCCCCCCTCCTCCAGCACGACGCCGCGCAGCCGCGTGTGGTCGTAGTCGAGGAGCGCCGCCGGACCCATCGAGCGAGCGACGAGGATGGCGTTCTCCGGGAGGAACGCGCCCGCGCCCGCGCCTTCCTGGCCGGTGAGGCGCCGCAGCAGGCGGTTGGCGAGATCGTCGAGGTCGTGCAGGCGGTCGCGCAGGTACGGGTCGCTCTGGCGCATCATCCGGGCGCGGTTGTCGGACTGCACCCGCTCCACCGCGGCCTCCGCCGTGAGGCCCGAGACTACCGCCTCGCGCATCCGCCGCAGCCAGCCCTTGTCGTGGGCGAACATGCGCACCGTCTCCAGCACCTCGCGCGACTCGCCGGTGCCGATCTTGTCGCCGCGCTCGACCAAAGCATCGATTGCCGAGCGCACCGCCTCGATCGCCGCCTCGAGGCGTGCCACCTCGGCCTCGACGTTCTCGGCGATCAGCGTCTTCACGACGATGCGCGGCTCGTGCAGCACCACGTGCCCGAGGCCGATGCCCTCGGCCAGCGCCACGCCGCGGGCGCTGACCGGGCGGCGGGCCGCGGTGCCGGCATCCGGCGCGAGGCCCTGGAACTCGCCGGACGCGATCATCTCCGAGAGCACCATCGCGGTGGTCTGGAGCGCCTCGATCTCCTCCTCGGAATAGACGCGGTAGGTCTTGTTCTGGACGGTGAGCACGCCGAGCGTGTTGCCCGCGCGCAGCAGCGGCACGCCGAGGAAGGCGTGGTAGACCTCCTCCCCCGTCTCCGGACGGTAGGAGAACGCCGGATGGGTCTGCGCGTCCGACAGCGAGAGCGGCTCGGCGGTCTGCGCGATCAGGCCGACGAGGCCCTCGTCGGCGCGCATCCGGGTGAGGTGCACCGCCTCGCGGTTCAGCCCTTCGGTCGCGAACAGCTCCAGGGTGTTGTCGTCGCGCAGCACGTAGACCGAGCAGACCTCGGCGATGACGTTGGCGGCGATGACCACGACGATGCGATCGAGGCGCGCCTGGGGGCTGACCGGCTCCGCCATGGCCTCGCGGAGGCGGCGCAGCAGCAGGCGCGGGCCTCCGGGCGCAGCGGGCATCGTCTCGTCAATCCCCTGTCAGCGTGGCGTCGGGCCGTCTCGATGAAGAACGAGCGCGGCGCCGGCGATGCCGGCCGCCGGATTTCGGGTCCGGGCCTGCCGACCGTCAGACCTGATCGAGGCCGTATAGCGAGTGGAGCGTGCGGACGGCAAGCTCGGTATAGGCCGCGTCGATCAGGACCGAGAACTTGATCTCGGAGGTGGTGATCGCCCGGATGTTGATGCCCTTGTCGGCGAGCGCCCGGAACGCCTTGGCCGCCACGCCCGCGTGGCTGCGCATGCCGACGCCGATCGCCGACACCTTCACCACGTCGGTGGCGCCCTCGATCTGGGCGTAGCCGATGGTCGCGTGCGCGCCGTCGAGGACGGTGCGTGCGCGGTCGTAGTCGGCCGCCGGCACCGTGAAGGTCATGTCGGTGGTCGACTGGTCGCCCGACACCGTCTGGATGATCATGTCGACGTTGATGTTGGCGTCCGCCAGCGGCCCGAAGATCGCCGCGGCGACGCCGGGGCTGTCCTTGACGCGGCGCAGTGTGATCTGCGCCTCGTCGCGGGCAAACGCGATCCCGGTGATGATCTGCTGTTCCACGTCGGACTCCTCGTCGCAGATGAGGGTGCCGGGGCGCGCGGCGTCCGGCGGATCGAAGGAGGAGCGCACGGTCGTCGGCACCCGGTGCACCATCGCAAGCTCCACCGAGCGGACCTGGAGCACCTTGGCGCCGAGCGAGGCCATCTCCAGCATCTCCTCGAAGGTGACGCGCTCCATGCGCCGGGCCCTGGGCACCACGCGCGGGTCAGTGGTGTAGACGCCGTCGACATCGGTGTAGATGTCGCAGCGTTCCGCGCCGATCGCCGCGGCGACGGCGACTGCGCTGGTGTCCGAGCCGCCGCGCCCCAGCGTCGTGATGCGCCCGGTCCGGGCATGGATGCCCTGGAAGCCGGCGATCACCGCGACCTCGCCACGCTTGAAGCCCGCGTCGAGGCGGGCGCCGTCGATGTCCTCGATCCGGGCCGAGCCGTGCGCGTCGGAGGTCAGGATCGGCACCTGCCAGCCCTGCCAGGAGCGCGCCGGGATGCCGCCTTTGCGCAGCGCGACGGCGAGCAACCCCGACGTGACCTGCTCGCCCGAGGCCACCACGGCATCGTACTCGGCCGCGTCGTAACCGCCGTCCGCCTCGCGGACCCAGCCGACGAGTTCGTTGGTCTTGCCCGACATCGCCGAGACCACGACGGCGACCTCGTAGCCGGCCGCGACCTCGCGGGCGACGTGGGCGGCCACGTTGCGGATGCGCTCGATGCCGGCGACCGAGGTGCCGCCGAACTTCATCACCAGACGGGGCATGCGGCGTCCGCGCTTCCTTGCAGTCTCCGGCCGGTCCGGAAGCGGATCGCGGCCGGGATGGGATCGCCGATCGACCGGCCGAGCCGACCGCTGTACCGAACCGGCGTCCGGCGCGTACAAGCGGGTTCGGAGGCTGTCAACACGACGCCGGACCCGCCTGCAAAGCGCCTCGAAAGCCTGCCGACCCCGACGGGATACGCGATGAGGACCGTGGATGAGCACTGACGACACGGCCGCAAGGCCCGGCTCCGTCGATCGCGCGGAGGTCGCGCGCTTCGACGCGCTCGCGGCGACGTGGTGGGACCCGCGCGGGCCGATGCGGGTGCTGCACCGCTTCAATCCGGTGCGGCTGGCCTACATCCGCGACGCGGTCTGCCGCCATCACGGCCGCAGGCCCGAGACGCCGTTCGCGCTGTCCGGCCTCAGCGTGGTCGATGTCGGCTGCGGCGGTGGCGTGCTGTCGGAGCCGCTCGCGCGTCTCGGCGCCGCGGTCACCGGCCTCGACCCGGCGGCGCAGAACGTCGCGGTCGCGCGGGCGCATGCCGAGGCCGAGGGTCTCGCGGTGGACTACCGTGCCGAGACGATCGAGTCCGTCGTCGCGGCGGGCCGCCAGTTCGACGTCGTGCTGATCATGGAGGTGATCGAGCACGTCCCCGACATGGCGGCCTTCGTCGCGACGGCGGCGTCCGCGGTGAAGCCCGGCGGCCTGCTGTTCGCCGCGACGCTGAACCGGACGCTGCGCGCCTACGCGCTCGCCATCGTCGGCGCCGAGTACGTGCTCGGCTGGCTGCCGCGGGGCACGCACGACTGGGAGAAGTTCGTGACGCCGGCCGAGCTGTCTGCGGCGCTCAGCGCCGGAGGGCTCGCCGTCACCGACACCACCGGCGTCGTCTACGACCCGCTCGCCGACGGCTGGCGCGCGAGCCGGGACACGGCCGTGAACTACATGGTCGCGGCCGAGCGCCCGGCCTGAACCGGGCCGCTCTCCCCCGGGTTGATCCGTCAGCAGGAGGCGCCGCGATGCTCGAGAAGATTCCCGCCGGGTTGGGCCAAGCCCTGTCCGGCCTCAGGGCCGGGCTCGGGAAGACGGCCTATCATTCGGACTTCGCGGACGTGCCCGAGACGCTCGCGCTGACGAGCGCGGCCTTCGCGGACGGCGCGCCGATCCCGGCCCGCTACACCGCGGACGGCGCGAAGACCGCGCCGCCGCTCGCCTGGAGCGGGCTGCCCGCGGGCACGGTCCGCATCGCGATCCTCGCCGAGGATGCCGACAGCCCGACGCCGCGGCCGCTCGTCCACCTCATCGCCTGGAACCTCGCGCCGACGACGCACAATCTCGCCGAAGGCGCGCTCACCGCCGCCGGCGTCCCGGGCTTCCGGCCCGATCTGGGGAGGAACAGCTTCCTGACGGACGGCTGGCTGCCGCCCGACCCGCCGGCCGGGCACGGCGCGCACCGCTACCTGTTCCAGGTCTACGCCCTCGACCGCGCGCTCGATCTGCCGCCCTCGCCAGGGCGCGGCGCGGTGGTCGATGCGATGCGGGGCCACGTTCTGGGAAAGGGATGCCTGACCGGCAGCTACGAACGCGGCTGATCAGCGACACGCGGCGCAGCCGTTCGGATCGGCCGATCCGGCCGGGCGGAAACGGCGAGGGGGACACGCGCGATGAAGGCCCTTCTTTGCACCCGGCTCGGCAAGCCGGAGGAACTGGCGATCGCGACGCTGCCCGATCCCGAGCCCGGTCCCGGCGAGGCGCTGGTGCGGGTTCGCGTCGCCGCACTCAACTTCTTCGACACGCTGATCATCGCCGGGCGCTATCAGGTGAAGCCCGACCTGCCGTTCTCCCCCGGCGGCGAGGCGTGCGGCGTGGTCGAGGCGCTCGGGCCTGGCGCCGAGGGCGTCCGAATCGGCGACCGTGTGATCGTGCACGCCCCGTACGGCACCTGCCGCGCGTTGGTGACGGTGTCGGCCGGCCGCCTGACGCCGGTGCCCGACGGCGTTGGCGACGCGCAGGCCGCCGGCCTGACAATCACCTACGGCACATCGCTCCATGCCTTGCGCAACCGCGCCAGGGTGCAGCCGGGCGAATGGCTCGCGGTGCTCGGCGCGTCGGGCGGCGTCGGGCTGGCGGCGGTCGAACTCGGGGCGCTGCTCGGCGCACGGGTGATCGCCTGCGCCTCGTCGGAGGAGAAGCTCGCGGTCGCCCGCGCGCACGGCGCCGAGGCGGGCTTGGTCTACGACCCGAAGACCCTGCGCGACGACCTGAAGCGGGTGAGCGGCGGGGCCGGAATCGACGTGGTCTACGACGCGGTCGGCGGGGATTTCTCGGAGCCGGCGTTCCGTGCGCTCGGCTGGCGCGGGCGCTTCCTCGTGGTCGGCTTCGCCGCGGGCGAGATCCCGCGCCTGCCGCTCAACATCATGCTCTTGAGAGAACTCGACGTCTCGGGCGTCCACTGGGGCGTGTTCACCGAGCGCGAGCCGGCGGCGCACCAGGAGAACCAGCGCCAGCTCCTCGCCTGGGTGGCCGAGGGGCGGCTGACCGCGCGGGTGCACGGCACCTATCCCCTGGAGGATTACGCGGCGGCGCTCGGCCTCCTCAGCCGCCGCGAGGCTGTCGGCAAGGTGCTGCTGCGGCCTTGAGACGCTGCGGATCAGATCAGCCCCTGCGCCTTGGCCAAGGCCACGAGGTCGCGCTGCGGCCGCGCGCCAATGTGCTGGATCACCTCCGCCGCCGCGAGCGCGCCCAGGCGCGCGCTGGTGACGTAGTCGAGGCCGCGGGCGTGGCCGGCGAGGAAGCCGGCTGCGAACAGGTCGCCTGCGCCGGTGGTGTCGACCACCTCGTGCACCGGGCAGGCCTCCACCGCGCGGATCTCGCCGCCCTTCACCACCATCGCGCCCTCGGCCGAACGGGTGACGAGGCCGAGGAGATGCTTCCCGCGGGCGTCGCGCTCGTCGCGCAGCGCCTTCAGCGCCTGCTCGGGATCGTCGGTCTCGTAGAGGCTCTGCAACTCGCCGATGTTCGCGAACAGGATGTCGATGCTGCCGTCGCGGATCAGGCCGAGGAACTCCTCGCGGTAACGGCCGACGCAGAACGCGTCCGAGAGGGTGAGCGCCACCGCGTTGCCGGCGCCGTGGGCGATCGCCACCGCCTTGCGGAACGCGTCCTTGGCCGCCGGCGGGTCCCAGAGGTAGCCTTCGAGGTAGACGACGCGGGCGGAGGCCACGACCGCCTCGTCGAGGTCGGCCGGAGACAGGCCCTGGCAGGCGCCGAGATAGGTGTTCATCGTCCGCTCGCCGTCCGGGGTGACGAGGACGAAGCAGCGGGCGGTGGCCGGCCCGTCGGTGGCGGCGGGCACGCCGAACGCGACGCCGGTCGCCTTGAGGTCGTGGCGGAACAGGCCGCCGAGCTCGTCGTCGCGGACCTTGCCGACGAAGCCGGTCCTGGCGCCGAGCAGCGCCGCGCCGACCGCGGTGTTGGCGCCCGAGCCGCCCGAGACGATCGTCGCCGGCCCCATCGCCGAGAACAGCGCCTCGGCGCGCGGCTCGTCGATCAGCGCCATCGCGCCCTTCGGCACGCCTTGCGCGGCGAGGAATGCCTCGTCCGTGCGGGCGATGACGTCGACGATGGCGTTGCCGAGCACGAGGAGGTCGAGGGGCGCGGTCATGGGGCGTCGTCCTGCCTGTCTGCCCGCGCTGTCGCACCGGCATCCGCCCCGGTCAAGCCGAGGCCGCTCAGGTGTCGTCGAACATCTCGGTCAGCGACACGTCAAGGCCGGGGGGATCGAACCGGAGCACGCCCTCGGACACGATGCGAGTCTCGATCAGGTCTGCGGCACGGCGATGATGCACGATGCGGTGTTTCATCGGGTCGACGAGCAGGTAGTGCATCACGCTGGGCACGCTGAAATAGCCGGTAAACTTGTTCCCGCTGTCTATGCCCTTGGTCGAGGGCGATAGAACTTCGACGACAATAACCGGATTGGTGATTTCGACAGCGTCGGGTGCCATTCGAGGACCGCAATAGACAAGAGCATCGGGCTCGAAAGCAGTCGTGCGGTCAACCCGTATCGTCACGCCGTCGGGCACCATCCGGCAGTTGAGACCAGCACGGCGGATTGCGGTGCGCAGCGCCGTCTGTACCGCGAACTTCATGTCCGCGTGCCGAACGCGCTCCGGCGACATCGCGAAAATCTCTCCGTCGAGCAACTCGTAGCGCCCCGGCCGATCCTCGGCCCAGGCCAGGAACGCGTCGACGGTCATGCGCGGCTTGGGCTCGACGCTCATGGCCACAGGTTAGCACGCCCGGACGGCGCCGCGAAGATCGCGGCTACTGCATCGCCTTGACCTCGCACTGCGCGTAATCCGCGCTCGCCTTCACGTAGGCGTTGAGCGTCTGCACGTAGCCCTCGGCCAGCGGCCGGAACGTCTGGAGCCGGAGGTTGTAGGCCTTGATCGCGTCGTTGTAGCTGTAGGCCTCCCAGCCGGGGCAGCCGCCCTTGGCGTCGAGGCAGGCGGGCTTCTGCGGAAGTGCCGGCTTTTCTGGCCGCGCTGCGGCGGGCGGCGGCTGCGGGACCGTGCAGGCCGCGTGGGCCGCAGGCGGGCTCAGCAGCGCGAGGGCGAGGGTCGATCGGCTGAAGGCTCCACGCATGGGACGGTCGGGCTCCGGTCCGGCCCGGCGCGGGGCCGGCGGGGTTTCTGCGTCACGGGGCGGGCGGGAGCAAGGCGGCTATCCCGCCGGCGCGACGCGCGGCCGGCCGCCCGCACGGGCCGGCACGGCCTTCCCGGCGGCGGGGCCGCGGACGAGGGCGGCCGCCGGCAGCAGCATCCCGAGGGCGAGCACCCACCAAGCCGGGCGGATCACGTCGGAAAAGTCCAGGTTGGCGCCGAGCACGAGATCGGCCGGGATGCCGCTCTTGATCCCGTACCAGGCCGCCTCGATCCCCGCCGTCGCCAGGGCGGTCGCGGTCGCCAGAAGCGCCAGGGACCACGGGCGCATCGGCAGGCGCAACCGCTGCATCACGCGCCAGCCCATCAGCAGGAGGAACAGCCCGGTCCAGAACACGGGGTCGGACACGTCGATCTTCGATTGCAGGAAATAGTGCAGGAGGCCGAGCACCCCGATGGCGTAGGCCGCCTTGTGCAGGTGGGGCCAGGCCGGCCCCATCCGGCGGATCGCGGCGTCGGTCGAGGTGACCCCGAGCGCGATCAGGCCGAGCAGCGCGACGAAGCCGATCGTGAGGTAGACCCGCAGCGCGATCTCCGAGGCGACCTTGGCGAGGTCGAGGTTCTGGTCGATCGCGTACAGCACCAGATGCGCGAGCGCATAGGCCAGCGTGGTGACGCCGAGCAGCCTGCGGACGAGGATCAGCTTCGGCCAGTTCGCGACGCGCCGCAACGGCGTGACCGCGAGCGAGGCCAGCAGGAAGCGGATCGCCCACTCGCCGGTGCCGTGAATCAGCGCCGTGACCGGCTTCGCACCGAGCCCGTTCAGGGCGTAGGCGGATGCCAAGTAGGCGGCCGGCGCGACGGCCAGCAGGAACGCGGCGAGCTTCAGGAGCGAGAGGCGCCCGGCGCGGTCGAGCCAGGGCAGCGGCAGGGATGGGGACATGGCACCTTTTCGCATCGGAGGTCGGATCGCCGCCGGCTCGCGCCGACGCATGACGGCGCGCGCCTGCGGGACCGGATGGCCGCGACCCGGAGACTTCGGCGGCAACGCGCTCCGGTTACGGTCGGGTCCGCCCGCGAAGGCGCGGCACCTCGCGACGGGTTGACCCGGAGCGGTCGGCGCCGAGATAGCGCGGCAGGATCAAGCAGGATTTACCCCGATGCAGTACCGCACGCTCGGCCGTTCCGGCCTGAAGGTCTCGCCGATCTGCCTCGGCACGATGATGTTCGGCGGCGCCACCGACGAGGCCGATTCCGGCCGCATCGTCGCCGGCGCCCGCGAGGCCGGCGTGAATTTCATCGACACCGCCGACGTCTACAACGACGGCCGCTCGGAGGAGATCACCGGCCGGGCGATCGCCGGGGACCGGCACGCCTGGGTGCTCGCGACCAAGGTCGCCAACCCGACGGGCGGCGGCCCGAACGACCGCGGCCTGTCGCGGGTGCGCGTGCTGCGCGCGGCCGACGAGAGCCTGCGGCGGCTGGGCACCGAAGTCATCGACATCTACTACCTCCACAAGGAGGACCACGCGACGCCGCTGGACGAGACCGTGCGGGCGATGGAGACCCTCGTCCGCCAGGGCAAGATTCGGCATTTCGGCGTGTCGAACCACCGGTCGTGGCGGATCGCCGAGATCTGCCGGCTGTGCGACGCGGCCGGCATCGACCGGCCGGTGGTGAGCCAGCCCTACTACAACGCCCTGAACCGCATGCCCGAGACCGAGCACCTGCCGGCCTGCGCGCATTTCGGCCTCGGCGTGGTCCCGTATTCGCCGCTGGCCCGCGGCGTGCTGACGGGCAAGTACGACCCCGACGCCCCGCCGCCGGCCGAGACCCGCGCCGGCCGCGCCGACGCGCGGATGATGCAGACCGAGTGGCGCCCGGAATCGCTGCGCATCGCCCGCATCCTCAAGGACCACGCCGAGGCGCGCGGCATCACCGCCGGCCAGTTCGCCCTCGCCTGGGTGCTGAACAACCGCGCCGTGACCGCGGTGATCGCAGGCCCGCGCACGCTCGCGCAGTGGGACGACTATCTCGGCGGGCTCGCCTACGCCTTCACCCCCGAGGACGAGGCGCTCGTCGACGGCCTCGTCGTTACCGGCCACCCCTCGACGCCGGGCTACAACGACCCCGCCTACCCGGTCGAGGGCCGCGTGACGCGGAGCGGCGCCGGGGTCTGACGCGGCGGGCGCGGCTCGGGCCTCGGCTCCCGCCTTGGCGCAGGACGGCACGCCGGTCCCGCGACCGGATTAAAGGTCGATTCACGCAAAGGCCGCTAGCGTGATGGTCGGTCCCGTCGTCGCGTATCCGAGTGCCATGCCCCCATCCGTCGCGGTCGCGCCCGACCTGTCCGGGCTGATCGAACTGTCCCGCATCGCGCATCTCGACCTGAAGCCCGTCATCCTGCGGGTGCAGACCGACCTGTTCATGCAGGCGGCCAACCGCGACCGGTCGGACCTGCAATCCTTCGCCGCGCTCGCCGGCGGCCTGATCCCGATCGTCGACGAGGAGACGGCGGCGATCGTCGCCGAGAAGCTCGCCCCCTTTCCCGACACGCCGCCATCGGTCCTCGCCGCACTCGCCGCCCGCGGCGGCCGGGTGCGCGATATCGTCGTCGCCTCGGCCCTCACCCTGTCGCCCGGCCTGATCGAGGCGGCGCTGCGCGACGGCGCCGAGATCGGTTCGGCCATCGCCGGCAGGCCGGGCCTCGGGCGCGGCGTCGTCGCCGACCTGGTCCACCGCGGCGATCCGGCGATCGACCGTGCGCTCGCCGCCAACACCGGCATCGTCCTCCGAGGCGACGGCGTCGGCCACCTCGTCGGCCGCGCCCGCACCGACCACGACCTCGCCCGCCTGCTGCTGGCGCGCCCCGACCTCTCGGCCGGCGAACTCGCGCCGCTCTACCTCCATGCCGACCCGATCCGCCGCGAGGCGATCCGCGAGACCGTCTCGGCCACCGCGGCGCTCCGGCCCTGCCCGCCGCCGCCGCGCGATCTCGGGGCGGTGCTGATCGGCCTCTCGGCCGCGCACGACGTGCCGGGGTTCGTCGCCGCGCTCGCGGACGGGCTCGGGCTTCCCGGACACTTCCTGCGCGACGCCCCCGATGCCGGGACGCGCTACGACCTGCTCACCCTGGGGCTGCGCGCCGCCGACCTCCACGAGGAGGAGGCGGTCTACGTCTTCCTGACGCTGGACGAGGCGGTGTCGCGCTCGGCGGAGCGGGTGTTCGACCTCGTGCGCCTGTTCCGCACCACCGACCGCGCCGCCGCCCGCGACCTGCTCTCGGCGATCCTCGACCGCCCGTTGCGCGAGCGCACCGGCTCCGCGGACGCCCACCGGCCCCACCACGCGCCGGAGGCTGCCAAGATCCGCTCCGCCGCCGTCGAGCGGCCGGCAAGCCGCGGGACGCTGCCGGCGCGGGCGCGGAAGAGTTCGTGACGCGGAAGCTTTCCCGGCCCGCGTCCGGCGGGATGCGTGCTTGAGGAAGAATGCCCTGCTCCGAGCAAGCTTTGCCGGAAGCTCGGCCTCCCTCTGCGATGGCCCGGCCCGCACAGGGGGAGGACTGCTCGCGGGCCCCCTACCCCGGATGCGGCCCCATCCGCCTTCGGTCGTGCTCGATCGCGAAGACGTGGGCGTAGAGGTTGGCGACCCAGCGCCGCCCCTCCACGGTGAGGTCGAGCGCGCGGACACCGTCGCCGATCACCGGCTCGACCTTGCCCCAGAAGAACGCCGGGTACCGCTCGGCGAGATCGGCGGGGTTGGCGTAGCCGAGGGTGTCGTTCAGCCCGGCCTCGACGAACTCGTGGAACAGCGCGTTGAGCTTTCGCGGGTAGAGCGGGTCGCCGAGTTGCCCGATGAGGTCGGCAGCCCGCATCAGCCCGGCCTCGGTGCCGGTCTCGGAATGGTCGCCGTCGTCGGGAACGGGGAAGCGCGTCAGCTCGATCGCGCGCGCAACCCGCTCGGCATCGACGAACTCGTGGGCGGAAAACCGCTCCCACACCGCGATCTTCGACCGCTCGACATGGTGGGCCGTGAGCCCGGCATCCGAAGCCCCGCGCGGCAGCCCGACGGTGTTGCCGGCCCGGTCGATCACGAAGCGGTCGCGGCTGTCGCCGGCGCAGACGCCGCGGACGTAGCCGATGTCGTGGTAGAGCGCGGCCAGGATCGCGTGCAGCCAGTCGTTCGGCGACACGCCCTGGGCCACGAAGCGGCCGCGTAAGATGTCCTGGGCGACCAACGTCACCAGGATGGTGTGGTCGGCGTCGTGGTAGAGCGCGTCGCTCTGCGCGATCCGCTCGACGGTGAGCCGCGCCGATTCCTCGATCACCTCGACATAGCCCGGCTCCCGGCTGCCGAAGGTGCGCCGGTAGACCAGGGCGAGGTGCTCGCCGAGGGCGTTGGCCAGAAGCTTCGTGGCGTCGAGCATGGGGCGGCTCATCGGGGACGGCGCGCGGCGTTCGAGCCCGCCGCCGGGCCTCGCAACCCTACGAGCCCTTCCGTCCCATGCAAATTCAGCCCCCTAGCGGGGTCGACGGCCCCGTCCGGGGCAGCCTCCGGTGCGCTCAACGGAAACGGGGGCGTGTCCGATCCACACGGATCGGACACGGCCCCCGACTGCTCCCGCGACGGCGATCGGCCGGACGGCCCGAAGGCCGGGGCCGGCCCGATCAGCCCTTGACCCGTATCAGCCCTTGGGCAGCAGCACCGCGTCGATCACGTGGATCACGCCGTTGGTGCAGGCGATGTCGGCCGCCGTCACCTTGGCGCCGTTGACCACGACGCCGTGCGTGCCATCGACGTGGAGGGCCTCGCCGTTGACGGAGGCCGGGGTGAGTGTCTTGCCGGTGACGTCGGCGGCCATGACCTTGCCCGCCATGACGTGGAGGGTGAGGATCGCAGTGAGCTTGGCTTTGCTTTCCGGCTTCACGAGCTCCTCGACGGTGCCGGCCGGCAGCTTGGCGAAGGCGTCGTCCGACGGCGCGAACACGGTGAACGGACCGGCCCCCTTCAGGGTCTCGACGAGGCCGGCTGCGGTGACGGCGGCGACGAGGGTCTTGAACGATCCCGCGGCGACGGCGGTATCGACGATGTCGTGCTTGGTATCGGCCACGTATCTATCCTTTGCGAGACTGCGGGACTTGAAGATATTCAAATCTTGCAGCTCACAAAACTAAATAGAGCGCCGATGAAAATCCTGTAGTGGCTGCAACGCGATGTGACGTTTTGGCCCGAAAGGCGCGTTCGTCTTTGATTCACAAAGCGATAGGCCGATTATTTCGCCTCGGCATGTTTCGTGGCAGGTATGGGCTTCATGCCGGCGATAGGCCCTGGGCGATGAACGTGGCGGCGGTGGTATGGCCAGCATCGTGGTCGAGTGCGTCGCTCTGCACGATCCGCTCGATGGTGAGCCGCGCCGATTCCTCGATCACCGCGATGGTGCCTGGCTCCCGGCTGCCGAAGGTGCGCCGGTAGACCAGGGCGAGGTGCTCGCCGAGGGCGTTGGCGAAGAGTTTTGTGGCGTCGAGCATGGATTCCGCACGCGACCGATTGGGGGATCGTGACCTTCCAGGAGACGAGCGATAACGCGCTATTGTCTCGTATACCTCCGAATCCTCGACTTGGGGGCAACTATCTGCCGAGCCAAACGATACGGGCCCGCGATCAAGCCAATGCCTCACGCTTAAGTCGCATTAGACCTTACCCATAAATCACGATGCAGATCGGACATGATATGGCGCAGCGATGGTCGCTTGAGAATTAACCAAGAATCTGCGATCATCATCGAAACCGCTGAACTGACACGCTTCCAATAATATTAGGAATATAGCCTTAGAGCTAGCTACTATAATGTTTATCATGGCAGAGAGAGACCCTAGATGCATTTGAGAAAACTATCAGTGCGTAATTTTAGGGTCATCGAGGATATTGAGGTTGAATTTAATAGTCTAGTTAACGTAGTTGTCGGTCCGAACGCAGTTGGTAAGGCAACAATACTTGAAGCTATAAAACTAGCGAAGGCAATGTTGGCTCCGCGAACACAATCCGAGGCTCATCAATCGCTGTTGGCGCTGAATGCGGCATCTCCCCATAATGCTCAGCAAATGATCCCATCAGCTACAGCTCACAATAAAGAAATACCCATAAAAATCAAGTGTATCTATGAGCTAGATAAAAAGGAAGTTGAATACCTCGAACTTCACGCGGAAAAGATTAGTGTCTCTTTAGCCTTATCTCGAGTTGCGCCGGGTGTAAGCGCTGTCCCTTCTGCGACAATATTTTCCTCCCCTAATGGTAAAGCCGCACTTGAGCAATCAACTCATGATGTAGCTCTATCTTTGCAAAAACTGAAAATCACCAGTAAAAATCTGGTGCTTGATATATCTATCGATCCTACATCGGACTTAGTTCAAACCGATAACCCTATTGATGTGGCCTTATTCCAATTTATCGAAAACAATAAACCACCTTACTCAACCGGGTTCAACTACTTTCCTGCCGATCGTGCACTTCCTCGCGGCGAACAGCATATACAGTTTGGCATTCAAGATGCTCATCTGCAGTTAGAGTCTTACAATAGTCAGCCGCAGCTGAAATATTCGAGATTAAAAAAACTTATATTTGGGGCTATTATATCGAGTGAAGAAGATAGACTTTCTATCCAGAAAGACTTTGCTAGCATATTTAGCGGCATACTCCGCGGACGTGAAATTTCAAATAGCAGCATAGGTGTAAATGAGCATGGACAGCTTACAATTATTGTGACGGACGTTGAGACTGGACGAAAGTTCGATATTGATGCTCTTAGTAGTGGCGAGAAAGGCATACTTCTCACATTTTTGACTATTAGTCGATCTATGGAGTCCGGCGGTATCGTATTGTTAGACGAGCCTGAACTACACTTAAATTCTGCCGTATGTAAGGATATGCTTTCGTTTATTGTTGATGAGTATGCGGCGCCAAAATCTCTGCAATTTATAATCTGTTCGCATTCGCCTGAAATACTGGCGGGCGCATTTGCGCGGGATGAATGTGCACTGTTCCACCTAGTTTCGGGAACAAATCTTACTAAGGTTCGCAGTCAGGACGATCGTGAAATAACAGACGCTTTGCGTCGACTTGGCACATCCGAAAGTGAGGGCTTGCTGTATCAAGGAACTCTTTTCGTGGAGGGTGACGACGACGCTGACTTGCTAGAATTAGGGTTTGGGTCGTTGCTTCGTAAGCACAAAATCAAGGATCTAGGCGGTCGAAAGGAAGTAGAGAAGCAAATTAGACAGCTCCAAGCAGCCGAGGCTAGGGGCGAGAAGCTGACGAAACGATTTTTTATATTCGATCGAGACGAAGCGCCAACAAACTTGGTGGACACAGAGACAGTCAAGGTCTTGCAATGGGGGAAGCGTTGTTTGGAGAATTATCTGATCGATGTTGATCTAGTTACAGATGTACTCAAAGATGAAGAAATAACTAAGACTCCGGTTTCGAACATAGGGGAAGTTAGTCGCATACTTCGGCAGCTTGCATTTGACCAAATTGATGAACTTGCTGCAAAAGAAGTTTTTAACACATTTGATTTTATCAACTTCGATTTAAGGAAGAGTGATTTTCTTAACAAACAACTACGTGACGTTTTGGAAAGTTTAGGAGAAAGGATGAGCGTTGTTCAAGCTAAGCTGGCTGAACGTGAAATCGATGCTTGGAAAACAGAATTTCTGGTTCGTCATCACGCTAGAAAAGTAGAAATTGAATCTGAGTGGGAAGATAAGTGGAAAGATAATTGCGACGGCAAGCGTCTGTTTAATGATCTTCATAAAAAAATGTCGATGAAAATATCGATGGATAGATTAAAGAGAAGAATTATGAAGGACATGAAGGCGGAACAAGTAGATAATTGGAAGCTGATGAAGTCTCTACTTTCAGATCTTATCGTAATTAGGAATTGAGTTTCATGCTAAAAGCGTATGCTTCCTAATCTTAATTTGCCAGATCAAAAATCTTAGCTGATGATACCACTCGAATTTCTGTCACTACATGACCGGAATGAGCGACCAGCCCCGATTACGCCCGGCGAATCCTGTCACACTCTCTGTCACAGTTGGCGCGAAAAACAGCCGCTTGCGACGCCTTTTTGTCCATTGTGCCTACGGTCGTCCCACGGTAGGTTGGTGTTCTAAGGACCTGAAAAGACGATGATTTTTTGTTTGATGTGGTGACAAGCGTTAGTGAGGCTCGATACGCTTTGACCCACCAGGCCCGATAAGATTCTCGGCCGTCAAATGCCGTGCGAAGAGCGTGCATCCATTTTCTGAGCAGTGGTCACGCTAGACCATGAACCGTCACGTTCGGCGTCATAGCCCATAGGCGCCACATGAGCGGTTGTCGCTGGCCTCCACGGCTCACAGCCACGCTCAACCGGTCACAAACTGGTCACACTCAGCATCAGAAATGGGGTAGGGGATCGCGTAGGATCATGCCTCAAAGCAAGTTCCTACGCTTAACAAAATTTCCCTAAGTGTCTGAATATGCGGCTTTTTTTTCGCTTAAGTATGGATCACCTTGCCATAAGCATCCAGCACGCTCTCATGCATCATCTCGGATAAGGTCGGGTGCGGGAACACCGTGTGCATCAAATCCTCCTCGGTGGTCTCGAGGTTCATGGCGACGACGTAGCCCTGGATCAGCTCGGTCACCTCGGCGCCGACCATGTGGGCGCCGAGCAACTGCCCGGTGCGGGCATCGAACACCGTCTTGACCAGCCCATCGGGTTCGCCGAGCGCGATCGCCTTGCCGTTGCCGGCGAACGGGAAGCGGCCGACCTTGACCGCGAAGCCCTGCTCCTTCGCCTTCGCCTCGGTGAGCCCGACGCTGGCGATCTGCGGCTGGCAGTAGGTGCAGCCGGGGATCTTGCCCTTGTCCATCGGGTGGGTGTGCAGGCCCTTGATCGTCTCGATGCAGATCACCCCCTCGTGCTCGGCCTTGTGCGCGAGCATCGGCGGGCCGGCCACGTCGCCGATCGCGTAGAGGCCCGGCACGTTGGTGCGCCCGAGCCCGTCCGTGACGACGCAGCCGCGCTCGATCGTCACCCCGAGCGCCTCCAGCCCGATCCCCTCGATGTTGCCGACGACGCCGACCGCCGAGATCAGCTTCTCCGCGCTGATCGTCTGGGACTTGCCGTCGCCGGTCTCGATGGTCGCGGTGACGGAATCCGCGGCCTTCTCGACCTGCGTCACCTTGGCGCCGGTGAGGATCCTGATGCCCTGTTTCTCGAAGCGCTTGCGCGCCATGGCAGCGATCTCGGAATCCTCCACCGGCAGGATCTGCGGAAGCAGTTCCACCACCGTCACCTCGGCGCCCATGGTGCGGTAGAACGAGGCGAACTCGATGCCGATGGCGCCCGAACCCATCACCAGCAGGCTCTTGGGCATGTGCTCGGGGACCATCGCCTCGTAATAGGTCCAGATCAGCTTCTTGTCGGGCTCGATGCCGGAGATCGCCCGGGGCCGGGCGCCGGTGGCCACGATGATGTGCTTGGCGCTGTACGTGCCCGCGCCCTTGGCGCCCTTGGGCGGCTCGGCGCGGCGGCTCTCCTTGACGGTCACCTGCCCCGGCTGGTTGCCCTCGGCCACGGAGTCGACCGCGGCCTCGCCCCAGATCACGTCGAC
>NZ_CAXTHR010000022.1:0-40277 GCF_964244095.1 uncultured Methylobacterium sp.
TGGTCGAAGTGCCGGCAAGATTGGTGAGCCCGCCACCGACCGTGCCGAAATTGGTCAGCGTTCCGGAATTGACCACCGCCCCGGTGATCGTCCCGCCGTTGCCGGCCGAACCGGCGTTGGTGAGATTGCCGGTCACCGTGCCGGCGTTGGTGAAGATGGCGTTGTTGGAAACCGACGCGGCGATCGAACCGCTGGCCGCGATGGCGAGCGTCCCGGCCTGGACGGTGGTGGTGCCGGTGTAGCTGCTGGCCCCCGTGAGCGTCAGCGTGCCGGCGCCGAGTTTGACGAGGCCGATCGTCCCACCGGTCGAGGTCAGCGCGTTGGCGATGGTCGCGCCGACGCCGGTGTCGACGTTGACGAAGCTCTGGTTGGCGGTGGTGAAGGGGTCGCCGGTGAGGTTGAGCGTGCCGGCGCCGGTCAGCTGGTAGCCGTCGACCGTGAACTGCACGCCCTGCAGGTTCTGCGCGCCCGCCACCGTCACGGTGCCGGCCGTACCGCCGAAAATCCCGACGCCGGAGCGCCAGACGTCGTTGACCTGCCCGCCGGGCAGCATCGTCCAGTTGGTGTTGGTCCCGTTCCAAGTGCCGGTGCCGCCCTGGGCCCCTGCGGTGGCGCCGGTCATGTCGGCACCGTCGAAGTACTGCACCGACTGCCCGCCGTTGGTGAGCAGCACGTTCACCTGGGTCGGGATGTTGGTGTAGACCAGCGCCGTGCTGTTGGCCGACGGCGTACTCACGCTGCCGAACGCGCCCGAGAGCGCGCCGCCGTAGTTGTACAGCCGGTAGGCGCCCGACACCGGCGCATTCGCGGCGTTGTCGGCGGCGACGAGGCGCAGCGTCCCGGCGAGCGCAAGGTTACCGCCGACATTGATCAGGTCGTTGCTCGATCCGCCGACCACGCCGGGTGCGCCGAACTCGTAGAGCGAGGTCGAGGCACCGTTCAGGGTGTAGTTGCCGGCCACCGTCAGCGTGCCCGGCGAGTTGCCGGCTGAGACCGTACCGCCGACGACGTTGACCGAGCCGGCGATGGTGCCCGAGCCGTGCAGCGTGCCGCCGGTGTTGACGTTGACGGTCGCGCTGTTGTTGGCCGTGTTGCCGAAGACGACGCCCGTCGTACCGGCTCCGCCGATCGACAGGATGCCGGCGTTCACATTGGCCGTACCCGAGAACTGACCGTTGGTCGCGCTGTTCGTGCCGTTGAGGATCGTCGTGCCGCTGCCGGCTTGGTTGAGCACGCCCGCGCCGGTGACGGTGTTGGCGAGCGTGATCGCAGCGGTGTTGGTGAGGTTCAGCACGCTCGGGCCGTTGCCGCCGTTGGCGGCCGCGTTCACGATCGCGATGTTGCCGATGAGCGTGCCGGGCGCGTTGCCGATCGCCAGCGTGCCGCCGTCGATCTGCAGCGCGTTGGCGCCTGCCCCGCCCGTGGTGGCGATGGTGCCGCTGTTGGCGAGCCCCGTGGTGCCGGTGCCGGCCACCCGCAGGCCGATCGCCCCCTGCACGGTGGTGTTGGCGGCCACCGCCGCGGTGTTGCTCGCGCTGTTGCCGGTCAGGAAGATGCCGGCGTTGCCCGCGCCGGCGGCCGTGATCGCGCCGTTGGCGGTTACAGCCACTGCACCCGTGGTACCGGTGGCGACGATGCCCGAGCCGTTGGTCGTGGTGATCGCCCCGGCGGTCACGGCGATCGTCCCCGTGCCGGCCGTGGTCGCGTTGATGCCGGTCGTGCCGGCGGTGATCACGCTGCCGGCGACGCTGCCGACCGCGATGTTGCCCGCGACGTTGGCGGTGTTCTGCGCGTTCACGCCGATGCCGGTCGAGAAGATCGTGTTGTTCGTGACCGTGATCGTGCCGGCCGTGGCCCGCGTCGCGTTGATGCCGATGCCGCCGACGCGGGTGGTCGCGCTCGTGCCGATCTGCCCGCCGGATTGGTTGACGACGATCGCGCCCGCCCCCGTGGCGGTGGCGTTGATGCCGTTGGCCGTGGCCTGGATCGTACCGGCCGTCTGGTTGACCGTGACCGCGCCGGCCACGCCCATCGCGGACACGGCGTTGCCGCCGGTGCCGGTGACATTGGCTCCGACGTTGACCGTGACCGTGCCCGCTGCCGTCCCGTTGGTCGAGCGCGCGTCAATGCCGGTGCCGGCCGAGATCGTCCCGGCGGTGGTCCCGACCGTGACGGCTCCGGCACCGGAGCTGGTGGCCAAGATGCCAGTGGTGCCGGCCGCGACGCTCCCGGAGTTGGACACGCTCACCAAGCCGGCGCCGGTGGCGGTGGCCGAGATGCCGGTGACGAAGTTGTTGGTGATCGTGCCGGAGTTGGCGATCGAGATCGCCGTATCGACGCCGGCGAGGGACCCGAAGGTAACGTTCGAGGCGCCGATCGCGGCATCGCCGGTGCCGGACGGGCGGGTGAGGGTCGCGGCGTTGGTGACCTGAACGTAGCCCGTCCCGGTGGCGGCGCGCGCCACGCCGATGACACCGGCGTTCGCGTTGGTGGACTGGAGCGTCGTGCCCTGCGCGGTGGTGAGTGTTAGGTTGCCGGTGCTGGCGCCGCCCTGGAACGAGGCGTTCACCGCCCCGAACCCGCCGGTGATGTTGCCCTGCGTGGCGACCGTGATGTCGCCGGAGGCGTTGTTGATCGCCCGGATGCTCTCCGCGGTCGAGGTGATCGCCCCCGCGGTGATCGCGATGGTGCCCGAGGTCGAGCGCTGCGTGTTGATGCCGGCTACGCCCGCCGCCGTCCCGGTCGTGTTGATCTGCCCGCCGGATTGGTTGACGACGATCGCGCCGGTGCCGGTCGAAGTCGCGAAGATGCCGTCGCCGCTGGCTTGGATGGTGCCGGCGGTCTGGTTGACGGTGACGGTGCCTGAACCGCTCGTCGCGACGTTGATACCGACGGCGGCGGTGATCGAGGCCGCGTTGCCGACCGTGACGGTGCCCGCCCCCCCGTTCTGATTGAAAGCGATGATGCCCGTGGTCGTGACCGGCGTGCCGGTCCGGCCGATCGTGCCGCCGGCCTGGTTGTCGACGCCGACGTTGCCCGTGCCCGTCGTGCTGTAGGCCACGATGCCGTTGATGAACGCGTCGCCGGCCGCGCCGATCGCGCCGGAGTTGGTCACCGTCACGCCGCTCGTGCCGGTATTGCCCGTGTTGATCGCGTTGAGGCCCGTGCCGTTCGTCACCCCGGTCGCGTGCTGGAGTGCGTCGGAATTGGTGACCGTCAGCAGGCCGCCCGCGTTGCGCGCGTCGATGGCGTTGGCGCCTTGCGCGGACTGGATCGTCCCGCCGCTGGTGTTCACGGTGAGCGTGCCGCTGCCCGCATTCACCGCCAGCACGCCGAGGCCGGTCGGGATGGCGCCGACCGAGCCGCCCGGCGCGCTCGTGAACAGCGTCCGGTAGGGCTGGTTGGTCGCGTTGCCCGCCGGGAACGACGCGCCGCCCTGCCCGGTGACGTTGCCGCCGGTGGTCACCGTGATCGCGCTGGTGTTGCCGGCGTTGGCCTGCGCCAGCACGACGCCGTTTGCGTTGCCGGTCACCGAGCCCATGCCGGTGGTGATGCTGGTCGCGCCCGTGCCCCGGTTGCCGGCGAAGATTCCCTGGCCGTTATAGGCGTCGGTCGTGTCCGAGGCGTTGAACGCGATGGTGTTGTTGCTGGCGACCGAGATCGTCGAGCCGAACGCGCCCGTGCCCTGCTGGTCGGTGATCAGGCCCGAGGAGCCGGTGAAGGTGTTGCCCGTGCCGATGACATTGATCGCCGCGTTGGCGTTCGTGGTCTGCACGAGCATCGCCGGCTGGTCGCCGGTCACGGTGTTGGTGTTGCCGGTGACGTTGATCGTGCCCGCACCGCTGCCGGTGGTGACGACGCGCACGCCCGCGCCGTGCAGGTTGTTCTGTGCCGTGGCTGTCGAGGCGCCGCGGATGGTTGCGTTGGCCCCGGCGATCGTGACGGTGGCCGCGCCGGTGCTGGTGCTTTGAGCGGAGATCGCGTCGGTGGTGCCACCGGTGACGTTGCCGCCGGTGACGATACCGATCGTGCCCGCGCCGTTGGTCTGCGCGATGATACCGCTTGTGTTGCCCGTCACTGCGCCGAGCGCGGCCCCCGCCGTCCCTACGACGATATTGCCGCCGTTGCTGACCGCCCGAATGCCGAAGCCGCCGGTGCCGGTGACCGAGCCGTTGCCGGTGATGGAGATTGCATCAGCCGTGGTCAGGTTGGCGTCGATCCCGTTGACGCCGCTGATCGAGCCCGTGCCCGTGTTGGTGATCGCGACCGCGCCCGTCAGTGCGAAGACACCGCTTTGATTCGGCGCGATGACGCTGCCGGTGTTGTTGAACGTGCCGCCCTGCAGCGCCACGCCCTGGTTGGTGGCGGTGATCGTGCCGGCATTATTGAAGATCCCGCCAGTGTTCACGAGCACCGCGGCCTGGGCCTGCCCACCCGTTGCGCCCGGAACCAGCCCGGCGACGCCGGCTGTGTTCAAAGAACCGCCTGTCCCGAGAGCAAGCGTGCCCTGGTTGGCGACGAGCGCCCCCCCGGTCATCGCGCCCGTCAGCATCTGCGTGCCGGTACCGGTCTTGGCAAAGATACCGGTGCCGTTGGCGTTGATCGCGCCGGCATAGATCCCCCCCGTGGCGTTGCCGCCGCCGACCGTTAGGGTCTGGGCTGCCGTGATCGCCACGGTACCGGCACCCGAGTTGGCGACTGCCGCCCCGCCGTTGAGCGCACCGATCGTCTCCGAGGCCTGGACCGCGAAGGTGCCGCCGCCGCCCGCCGTAAGCGTCACGGTGCCGGCATCCACGATGGCGGCCCCGCCGGTCACTGCCAGTGTGCCGGCGTTGATCGTCGTCGTGCCGGCATAGGTGTTGGTGCCCGACAGCGTCAGCGTGCCCGCGCCGGCCTTGGTCAGCCCGCCCGTTCCGCCGACCGCGCCCGACAGCGTCAGCGCATCGCCGGCCGCGGCTGTCGTCACCGTGCTCGTCGCGTTGAGCGTGACTGTGCCGGCGAGCGAAGCCGTCCCCGTCCCGGTCAAGGCCGATCCACCGTTCAGCGTTACCGCCTCGGCACCGATGGCGACGTTCGCGATGGTCAGGTTACCGCCGGTGGCGACCGTCGTGCCCCCTACGGTGCTGCCCAGCGCCGAAGCGTTGGCTGCCACCAGCGTGCCGGCCGAGATCGTGGTGAGGCCGGTGTAGGTGTTGGCGCCCGAGAGCGTCTGCGTGCCGGTGCCGGCCTTGGTGAGGGCGAGCGGACCGGTCGCGTCTTGGATGATGCCCGAGAACGTGTCCGTCCCGTTGGCGACGCCGACCGTCGTAGTCCGCGTACCGTTGAGATACCCACCCTGCAGCGTCCCGGCGCCGGTGAGCCGGTCGACGAAGATCGTGCCCTCGACCCCGTCGAACGTCGCACCGGAGGCAATGCTCAGGCTGCCCTTGTTGTTCGTCCAGATTCCCTGGTTGTTGTTGCTGCCCTTGAGGATTCCGCCCTGAACATCGATCAGGCCGCCTTGATCGAGTGCGATGGTGACGGTGCCGCCGTTGGCGCCGAAATCGAACTCGCCGATCCCGGTCTTCGCGATGATGCCTGCGCCGGTGAAGGTGTTGCCGGCCTGGGCGATATAGTTGGTCCCCGTATTGTTTAGCGCCACGGTGCTGTTCAGCTCGACGGTGGCGCCGGAGCTGATCGCCACGGTACCGCTGGTGCCGAAGGCGTTGCCGGTGTTCTGCGCGATCACGCGCCCGCCCGTCACGGCGGTGGTGAGCGCGCCGTTGTAGCTGCCGGTCAGCGTCAGCGTGCCCGACTGATGCGTGTAGCTCTCGAAGTTCGACATGTTGGACTGGTTGAGCGCGCCCGTGCCGTTCGCGCCGAGGACGCTGACCAGCGCGTCGGTGCCGGCGCCGGCGTTGATCGCGCCGCCGACCGTGCCGCCCCGGTAGGTGAAGGTGTCGTTCGCGCCCCCGAAGGTGGCGGCCTGCATCGTACCGGTGGCACCGAGGGTGAAGTTCACGGCGCCGGTAGCACTGCCGCCGTTGTAGTTGCCGTTCAGCGCACCCGAGACCGTGACGGTGCGCGAGCCCGCACCGGTCGAGACGACGTTGCCGGTCGTGGTCGAGCCCGACAGCAGGGTCACGGTGCCGGCATTGTCGCTCGCGATGTTGATCGCCGTGGCGGCGGTGATCGCCGATGCGTTGGTGATCGACACCGTACCCGTCGCACCGCCGCTGGTGGCCGCACTCACACCGGTGTCGAATGCGGTCGTGCCGCCGATCGCGGCACCGACGTTGACGACGATGTTACCCGTGCCGCCCGTTGCCGAGACGAGGATACCCGTGCCGGTGCCTGCAGCAGCGCTATCGATCGTGCCGCCCGTGATCGTGGTGACGGAATTTCCACCCGCCGCACTGCTCGCGCGGATACCGACGCTGCTGGCGGTGATCGCTGAGCCGGAGCTGACGGTGTTGCCGCCCGGACCTTGCGCGTCGATACCGATGGCGGTGTTCGCGCCGCTGATGGACCCACCGGTGGTCTGGATATCCGTCCCGCCATTACCGCCAGCGTAGATGCCGGTGGCAAAACCCGTGATCGTCGCGCTGCCGAGATGGAGGATGGTGCCGTTCCCGCGCCCATCGACGCCAGTCACCGCGGTGCCGTTGGCCGTGTAGGTGTTGTCGCCTGTAAAGTTGACGACGTTGATGAAGCCGGCTGCCCTGAGCACCGCACCGTAGCTGCCGGTCAGCACGTCCCCACTATCGCCGATCCCACCCTGTCCTTGCGCCCAGGTTAGGTTTCCGCCTGTCGTCGTGGTCATCAGCAGGGCTGCGCCGCCGCTCACCGTCGTCGTGAGACGGTTCGATCCGTATGTGAAGAGGACAGCGGATGAACCGTTGGTCGATGATTGCTGTTCCAGCCCGTTGATTGTCCCGGTCCCGGACGTGTTGTTGACGATGACGTTGGTAGCCGTGATGCCGGCATTAACCGTACCTGTGACCAGCACGCCGCTGTTGGCGGCTTGCGACTTCGCGCCCGTACCAGTGATGGTACCGCCGCCCGCGGGCGTGAAGGTCTGAGCCGCAGCCGGCGTCATTGCCGCCGACGCGCTGAGAAGACCCGACGCGATGGCAGCCCCTCGCATCGCGCCCAGGCACTTCCGCCGCCCAAGACGGGCCGCTGGCCTCACCTTGCGCACCCGCGCCGCCCGCAGCGGGTTCAGACGGGCCAGCAACGAGGCCGGGGTCTCGACAGCGAGCGTCAGCAGGCGGGCGATCCGCGCCCGCAGTAGGGAGGCGGAGGCGGCCAGATGCAGCACGGTCGGCCGCTCGGCGGTCCGGATCGAGATCCCCACCAGCGCCGTCGAGGCCACGTACGCCTGATGCAGCGCGCGCGCGTTCGATGTCCGCTGTGCCATGTGAGTACCCCTACGCAATCGGATCGCGGCCTCTTCGGCCTGTTGTCCGTGCGATACCGTGTTGCTGGATTTTGTCGTTGTCTCAGCGTCCCAATTTCGCTGCCTCAGGTCCGGTCCGCATCGAGCCTGTAGTTTCGATGTGACAGTGCCAAATCTGCAACAGGGCAAGTTGTTCGTATGTGGTTGGGGAAAAACCGCACGCGCCTTTATGATGCCATGACTCTACTGACCGAAAGGCATGAGCGCCGTGGTCTTCTGCTAACTGGAAAAGCCGGAGAAACAGACCTCGGATCGCGGAGGCGTACGACGCAATCAGATCGTAGCCCTCATCGATGATCGGCTCGCCGACAGAGATCTGAAGCCCGGATTGATCCAGACGCAGTTCGGGATCGCTCGGTCGACGCTGTACAGGCTGGTCGAACCCTGGGGCGGTCTCGGAGGGCGGATCCGGATCCACCGGATCGACAAGGCGGCCGCAGTCATTTTGGCCGATCTGGATGGCTTCCGCGATATCAAGCAGATTGCCAAGCAGGACGGCTTCTCATCGGCTCCGCATATCGGTCGGGCTTTTGCAGCGGGTCGTGTCCCCTGGCGTGGTGTAGCGTCCAGCGAAGCCACCACGATCACCGGCCGGCGCCGAGAGGATCGGGCTGCCAGGATCGGCAGGCTGACGAGGGGATCATCGCCGATTGGGGCGATGCTTTCCAGGGTGATGTAGCGGGATCGCTGGACGGCCCACTCGTCGTTCAGCTCCAGCAGGATCGCGCCGACGAGGCGGGTGATGGCAGTCTCGTCGGGGAAGATGCCGACCACCCGGGTCCGGCGCTTGATCTCTCCGTTGAGGCGTTCGAGCGGGTTCGTGAAGTGCAGCTTGACCCGGTGGGCGGCCGGGAAGCCCCGGGTAGGCCGGCACGTCGGGTTCAGCCGCGTCCATCAGGGCGGCGAGCTTGTGCACCTCGGGCCGGAGCTGGTCGGCCATCCGCCGCCACTGTGCCTTGGCCGCGGCATGGCTATTCTGCTAGACGATTGGCCTAACTTACCGCTCCCACTGAGAGAATATGACAAGTTCTGGCATCCCGCAGGCGAAGACCCCCCAACGAAGGTATCTGAGCAGGGCGTCGGGCGACAGCTTCGGCTTCTATCACGATATGATCCAGTCGAGTGGAGCGGCGACGTACCTCCTCGGCAATACATTCGAGGCGACCATCGCCGCGCAACATTTCGGTCGCTTGACGCTGTACGATCGGCAACTCATCGGCGCCGACCATAGGCGGGAGCCCGTGCACATTCGGCGCGACGGTTTCGAGCACTACTATCTCCAGATCTTACGATCCGGCCGGGTCGTGAGCGGTCGGCCTGGGGAGGAGCGTCGTCTCGTCCCGGGTGACGCTATTCTCTTCGATGCGACCCGACCGATGCGGTCGATCGTGGACGATGGCGATGTCGTCACGATCATCCTGGCCCGCGATCAAGTCGAGGCGGTCGCGCCGGACGTGCGCCGTCTGCATGGAAGCATCCTTCCTGGGAGTGAGACAGGCTCGCTCGGCCAAGCTGTGCTTTCTTTCATGCGCTGTGCATCGAGTTTCCCGGAGACCTCGGCCGCCGGGGTCGGTCACGTCATCACCAGCATGCTCGGCCAGATCCAGGGAAGATCCGATGCGGCCTATAGTGACGCTATCGGCGAAAGCAATTTGGAATTGTCGCGGCGCCTCAGAGCGGAAATCTTCATCGACAACAACCTCGGGTCGGATTTGAGCTCCGCCGCCGTCGCCCATAGCCTCGGCGTTTCCAGATCTTCTTTGTATCGTGCGATGCAAGCCGTCGGCGGCGTCGAAACGGTCGTCAAGCGTCGGCGTGCCGCTCGTCTGAGAATGCTGATATCCCGACCGCATACAGCAATGTCGATCGGTTTTTTCGCGGAAAAGGTCGGTTTTTCAAGTATCAGTCACAGCTCGCGCGCATTCAAGGAACTCTACGGACAATCGCCCAAACAGTTTCGGGCGGCTCTTCGATCCGACGCCATTTCGGCGGCTCAAACTTTACACCCCGGGCGAATGCGGGATTGGTACGGCACCATAAACGACTGAATGGTTGCAGTTAATTCAGGTCTGTGTCGCCCTTGATTTCTTTGCGGGCTAAACACAGCGGTCAGGGTTATATAGGCTTCGAGGAGAAGCAGGCCAGCCCCGGCCCCGATCGTTGAGTAGTCCTTGAACGCGTAAGCTCGGCGAATTTAGGCCATTACCGTCGAAGAACTGTTTCAAGACTGGTCCATAAATCTATCGACCAATTTCCGGCGCCGGCCTCTTGGACGCGGTAGGCCGATCGGAAAGACTGCCTTCATTGGTGACTCGGGATGGGTTGCGTCGGTCTTGTGGGAGACGGGTGATGCCGTGCTCTGTTGCACGAACCAGTCTGACAATGGCTCTTCCGGTCAAGCCGGGTACCGCGGCGATCTCCTGCAGGATTGCTCGCAGCAGTCGGCCAGCCAGGAAGCCGCGCTCTACATCGAGCCGGGCCTCTGCCCGTGCTGGCGGGATCACGCCGGACCGGACGAAGGCAGTACGGTCCTCGACATGATCGACGACGTTGACCTTGTCGGCGTAGCGTCGCGCCTCGACGAACAGCCGCTCGTGGAGTTCGGCGTTGCTCGGCACCCTGCGAGGGTCCGATCCGCGGCCACGCACCGCCGCCTCTATCCGGTCGCGCTCGACCACGAGCCAGGCGTCGTGGCGATGGCGGGTCAGCCCAACATAGAGTTCGCGCGCATCGCTCACGGTGGCGCCGTAATAGACGCAGGCCAAGGCGGTTCGTCCCTGGACCGAGTAGGCCGTTCCTGCAATCGCCAGGCTGATCCGAGGCAGCGTCGGTGCAGGGGGCCGTCCCGGTACGGAATCCCGGACCAATGCGGCATAGGCGTCCTCGATCCTGCGGCCATCCTCCAGGCGCACCGCGATCCGTACCTCACCCTTCTCGTCCGCGCCGATCACCTCGACCGTACCGCGGGTGCCGTTGCGGATACCGTGCCGCCTGATTCCCTCGCCGAACCGGATCTTGTCGCCGGTTGCCAAGTTCAGCGTCGCCGGCTTGTTCTCGCGGTCCCGCGCGCGGACCTCGACGTCGGTTCCGGTGATTTGCCCCTCGGCACGCAGGACGGCGCGAGCTGCCGTGTTCAGCGCAGCGGCATCACGGTTGCGGCGGGTGACGATCAGGACCTCGCTGTTGCCGTAGCGTTCGCGTGCCGCCGTCCAGAGCGCGATCACCTTGTCCTGCGCTGCCGTCGCCCCGCTCACGAGTTCGATCCGCTCGTGTCTCGCATAGGCGCGAAGCCCCGCCTCGACCTCGCCGCGCGCCATCAGGATCGAAGCGGCGCGTTGCCATGGCACCGCCTGGCGTCGCACTTCTCTCAGCGTTGCGTGCCGCCCGAGCACGTCGACGACCGCACGCAACGCCGATCCACCCGGCACGGCCGCGAGTTGGCGTCGGTCACCGAGCAGGATCGTGCGTGCGCCCCCGTTCGGTGCTGCTGCAACGGTGCAGAGAACGAAGGCCATGTCCTTGGTGCCGACCATGCCGGCTTCGTCGCAAAGGACGAGGGTGTTGCCATCAAGCGGCGGGATCCGGCCGTGTTCGAGATCGTAACGCCACTGGGCGATGGCGAAGGTCTCGATTCCCGTCGAGGCGGCGAGTTCTTGGGCTGCGACCCAGCTCGGTGCCAGGCCGATCACGGTAAGCCCGGACGCCTTGGCGGCTTTCACGACCACGCGTGCGGTCGTCGTCTTGCCCGTCCCGGCACCCGCCTCAAGGACGCTGACGCCACCGGCATCCGGGCCCGCGACGTGGATGACCGCCTCACGCTGTTCGGCCGAGAGTTCTGGCGCCGCTTCGATCGCCGCCGTCACGGCCTCGGGCTGGAACCGTGATCTAGCCTCCGGTCGGTCGGCTGCGCGGAGCAGCGCGGCCTCGGCAGCGGCGATGCCGGGCGTGGTCCAGCAGGCTTGCCCGTCGGACGGGCTGAGGCGGACAAGCTGGCCCTGCTCCTCCAGCGCTGTAATCTCCGCCCGAACCGCCGCGATCCCGATGCCCTGAAGCGAGGCGTCGTTCAGCGCCTGCTCGATCAGGCTCTTGCGGTCGACGACGTTCTGATGCCGGAACAAGGCAGAGGCTGCTCGCGCCACCGGCGTCTCGCCGGCAATCTCGGGCGGATCGAAACCGGGCTCGCGCCCGACATCCTGCTCGGGCTCATGCGCCCTGTCCTGATCGGCAACCGGAACCCGGCTCGCCGCGCGCACTGCGGCCCATGGGTCGAGATCGAAGCCGGCAAGCTCCTGGCGCCAGCGCTGCTCCAGTTCGGCGCCGGTCGGCAGATCGGCCTTGGCCGCGCGGGTGGAGAGCGCAGCCACCTCCTTCTGCGATCCGGAGACCGATGCGCGATCCCCGCCGATCGCCGCCTCGATCGCCGCCGACCGCTTGGAAAACGCAGCGATCACCGCGTCGGAGATGCCGCGGATCTCGAACTGACCCTGGCCGGCCGAGCGCAGGGCCAGACCGAACTCGCGCGACAATCCTTCCGCGAGGGCCACCCTGAACGCCGAGCCTACGACCTTTTGCCAATCGAATAACTTGGTCGGCTCAAGTGTTCGATATTTACCATCAGTACATTGAGAAACGTTTATCAGGACACAGTGAGTATGGCAGTTGGGATCGCCGTCTCGCGTCGTATAATGGTTAAAGCGCCCGACCATGAGATCGGTCGGTTGCTCGCGCAGATACCCGCCCGCCCCGAGCCGGACCTCGACGAGCCCTTCCTCGCGCAGGAACTCCAGCGCCTCCGTCACCGCGGCGGCGTGGATTGCTTCCAGCTGAGCACGCTGGTCAGCTCCGCCATTGGCCCAGAGGATCGAGAAGGTCTTGGGCGCGGTCAGGCACACGTCCCACCCCGCCCTGTGGCCCTCGCCGGCGCCGCGGACGAGCGATCCACCGGTGCGCGGATCGCGACCGGCACAGAGATCTTGGAAGCTCGCGAGATCAATCGCCGCTCCGTTGCGGACGACGCTGCCGGCGCTGGTCCACCACCGGCCGCCGCCGTCCTTGGCGTAGTACTCGTCGCGGTTCCTGGCCTCGCGATTTGGGTCGTTGGTATAGTAGGCGCCGGCGCTCGCTCCAGCCCCGAGGGTGTGGAGGCTCGCTGTCATGGGTCGGGCGATGAAGCGGGCGGATCGTAACGACAGATCGAGCCAACCAAGTCGGGCGGCGGTACAGCCAAAACCTCTCCGACGAGCCCGGCCAAGGCGGCAAGGCCATCCTTCACGAGGTTGACCTCGTCGGTGACGCGGGCATACGCGGTGACGCCGTCGAGTTCGTTGCGCACCGCCCGCAGCACGAGGTCGACCGGCGAGAGGCCGCTTCGCTCGGCGGCCTCGGCCAGACGGGTACCAAGATCGGCATCGAAGGTCACGGTCAGGGTGCGGATAGGTTGCATGGCGCGGCGATCGGCGTTGGATTGGGGCGGTGGACGAACAGGCGGCGAGGCAGGCGAACCTGCTCCGGCTTTCGGCTGTCGGGCAAGCTCAAAGCCAACGCTCTCGCCCCCGAAACGCCCCTTGGTTAACGCCGAGCAGCTTTAGTGCGTACGGTGTGATACCCCTTCTGTTGCTGCGCTTCTTACCGTACTCTTGCCGTACCTTACTGCGCTCCGACCGTGCCTTGCTGCTCCTTACCGTACCCTAACGCATCCTTACCGCGCTCGTCGGCATTGGCGTCGTCGCCATCACCGGACGGCAACGGGGCGCATGCTACCTCCGTCCCATGCCGAAGCCGCCGCACCTCGATCTCCGCCGCCTCGAACGGGACGTGGCAAGTGCCGCGCCGCGGTCCGCCGGGCTCGCACCGGGTGGCCGATCCGCCACGGGCCTGATGGCGCTCGTGCGCGACAACCTCGACGCGCTTGTGGCGATGCAGGCCGGCGGCGTAACCTGGAACGCCATCGCGGCCGCGCTGACCAAGCAAGGCTATGCGACCGGTGATGGCCGTGACCTGACCGGTGCCCAGGTCACCGGCATCGTGTCGAGCGTGCGCCGGCAGGCGAAACGCCGTGCGGCCAAAGCGGCGACGCGGCAAACGCGGGCCGATCTGCCGCAGCCGGTAGCCGAACGCGGAACCGAGCGCCGCCTCAACCTATCCGCCGATCTCGTGCAGCCGACCGCTTCCCGCGACCTCGTCGTCTCGGATGCAGCCGACACCGAGGACGCCATTCGGCGCGAGAACCTCGACAAGCTCCAGGGTCTCCTGAAGCCAACCACTCCCAAGAAGGATTGATCCGATGCCCCGTATCCTGCTCGTGGTTCAAGACAAGGGTGGCGTCGGCAAGTCGATCGTCGCGCGAGCGCTGGCCGACGCCGTGCCCGAGGCACCGCTGATCGAGGTTGATGCCTCGCAACGGCTTCTCGAATTAAGGGACCGCGTCCAGTTTTTCCCGATGCGCGCCGACCGCGCCGCGATCGAACGGACCGGCGGTCGCGCGGCGAGAGCCGAGTTCGATCCGATCATCGATGCGATGACGGCCGCGACCCTGCCGACCATCGCCGATATCGGCGCCAACACCTCGGCGAGTTTCCTTGCTCTGCTCGCAGACCTCGCCCCGGACCTGAAGGAGGCCGGGGTCGCGATCGGCGTGCTCGTCCTCGTCACCGCCGAACCGGGTGCGCTCGCCGAGGCGCCCCGCCTGCTCAAGCTCGCTGAGCCGTTCGCTGCGGCGCGCTTCGTGGTCGAGAACCGCCTTCGCGGCGAAGTCGATGCCAAGACGCTGGCCAAGATCGGCACCGGCGCGACCGTGACCATGCTTGCCGAGCAGGTCATGGAAGAGAAGGCGGTCGAGATCCTGCAGGCAGGCGGCCTGGCGAGCATCCCGCAGCTCGATGCGGCCAAACTGAACGAACGCCACGGGCTGGCCCTCGGCTCCAGAATCCGACGCGACCTGACGCGCTTCCGCGCCGAGGCGATGCAAGCCGTCAAGCCGGCTGCCGAGTGGCTGGTCGGATGAGGCCGCCGGAGCCGCCAGTCCGCCCCGCACGGGCAGGTCCCGACCTTGCGCTGAGGCAGGCGCGGGCGGAGGCCGATGCGGCCGAGCGTGCCGTCTCGGCTGCGAGTGCGCAGCGCTTGACGGAATGCCTCGGCTTGGCCCTGGCCGACCGCATCCGCTACCTCGACGATCCCGATCTCGTCCCGGCCGACCGCGTCGCGCTGCGTCGCTCTCTGGAGGCGATTTTCGTGCCCGAGCGACGCCGAATCCCGCTTCCCCGGCTCTGGCGGAGGGGAGGGCTCAGGCGCCGCCTGGGGTCCGCCCTGATCCGAATGACGCTCTCGCCGATCACCATCGGCCTGATCGTCGTCGGCGGTCCCTGGCTCGCTTTGTCCTGGCAGAACACCCGGCCCCTGGCCGTCCTGACCCAGAAGGGAGTCGCGACCTTCAGGCTGCCGGACGGCAGCGAGCAGGTCCTCGCCCTGTCCCAGGGGTGGACGGCGCCGGTGTTTGATCGAACCGCCGCCGATCCGGTGATCGGGGTGTGGTACCCACGCCTCGGCTACGCCACGGCAGCCGTGCCGAGAGCCGCCCTGCAGATCCAGCCCTGAACTGCTACGACCGGGTCGGTCCGACGGGTTGCGCCCCGTCGAGCAGCCCCGCGAACCGGGCATCATCGTACTTGGTCTTGCGCAGCTTGAGCGGGTCGGTGGTGTAGCGGCCCGAGTTGAGGAACACGATCGTGTGGTCCTTGGTGGCCCCTGCCAAGGCGGTCGGCGCAACGAGATCGACGGAGACCGGAACATCGTGGATGTCGGGTCCGCCGTTTCGGCCCGGACGCGGATCGGCCCCGGTCCAGGTGCCGAGCGAAGTGGACCATTTCTGCCGCTCCTGACCCTGCGCCATCGACAGATTGAACAGCATCAGCGCCTCGGCCGTCCCGATGATCGTGTCGGCGCCCGTCGTCCCGTAGAGTTCCTCGATCTGTGAACTCGTCTGCCAGAACGTCCACAACGACATCCCGTAGCCCGGCAGCTCGCCGACGCCTCGCAGGATCGCATCGAAGGAGCCGAGCACTGCTGCCTCGTCGATGATCGCCACGATCCGCTCGGAGGCGCGCGTCTCGCGGACGGCTGTGAACAAGTCGGCGAGCAACCACCTGACGAACGGGGCGAGGATCGCACGGCGGTTGTCGGCCGGAAGCACAATGTAGAGATCGGTGTCGCCGCGGCAGAGATCACTCAACTCGAAGGTATGCTCGGTGACCACCTGCTGCATGCGCTCGTCGAGGGCCCAACTGAATACCTGTGCCGCCGTCGACAGGATCGCTCCGCGGGAGCGATCGTCGGGTGAATCGAGGATCCCGAGCGCATCGCGTGATGCGGCATCGGTCCGGCCGTCGAGCGCAGCCTTCAGCCGGACAGGGTCGCGGATCAGGTCGGCCGCCTCGATGACGTCGTTTCGGCCTCTCCTGATCGACACGCTCAGCGCCGCGACGACGACCGAGACGGCGCGGTCCTTGAAGAACTCGCCGCCATCCGAGGACTGCACCCGGTCCGGCAGCAACGCGCGGGCCATGCTCTGCAGGTAGAGCACGTCGCCCGCATCGCGCTTGAGCAACGGGTTCCAGCGATCCCCACCTTGAGCGATCCCGACCGGATCGATGCAGCGGACCCGGCGCCCGAGCGCCTCGCGCCGGCGGCGCACCGCCCTCACCACATCGCCCTTGGGATCGACGACCACGACCGGGCCGGCCCACGCGCCGGGCTCCGGAAGGATCAAGTTGGGCAGGATCAACCCAGAGGTCTTGCCCGACCTCGGCGGCGCGATGGCTACCAAGTTGCCCTCGACCTGGATGCGGACCGTCCGGTCCGTATCGGGATCGATACCGAGTTCAAGACCCCTGCGCATGCGAGCGAGATCCTTGGGACCGGCCCACTTGGCATCGCCGTAGCGCTTGGAGCGATGGCGGACCGGCACGAGCTTGCCGCTCATCAGCACGATCACGATGGCTAGCGCTGCGGCAGCGACGATCGCGGCCAAAGCGACACGGCCGCCGCCCGGAAGGCCGTCCGATCGGCCGAGTGCCATGTTCGTGTATGTTCTGCCGATCCGCTGGACGAAAAAACCAGACTTCTCGCCGAGAGTCGCGCCCTCCGGTGAGAACCAGGCTCCGGGGAGGCCGGGACCAGATGGCCATCCCGCTGGATTTAGGCCATGCGTTGCAATGAATGCGGCTGGGTAGCCAAAACTTAGCATAACGACGACGACGATGATCAAGGCAATAGAGCGTTTAAGAATTTTTTCTTGATGCATTTTCTTGTTCCAGCAGAATAGTAAAAATAGATAAAAATATCCTAGAAATATCTTTCATTATTTGGTTCGTTTATACTCGTGTGACTTGAATGAATTCGCCCTTTTCTTGAATATCGAAAAATCATCTCTTTGTTTGCTGCATGGTCCATTGCGTTACCCTCTTTAATAAGTCGGACGTTTGACCCAGACAGAATTTTAGATTGGGACAAGGCGTTTACAAGATCGATAAAAGCCTTCGAGTTATTTTCGATCGACCGCATGACTTTCAGACAAAAAGCCAGTTCGTGAAAATTATTTGATATCTCGGACGTTTGATTGATAAATTGTTGATAATCGATAGACGAGCCAATTTGATTTTGTAGGTAATCATCGAAACTGAGGTTATTCAAAGTTTTATTGTTTTCTAACAAATAAAAATAAATCGAGCCGGCAACGCCGCCCGACTGGAAGAACGTCGAGCTCCCTTGAGTTCTAATTAGAACCTGCTTTCCAAACCTTTTTCCATCATAAAAATCTTCTATGGAAGCGTAGAGGATCCGATGTTGTTGTTCTAATGCGATTAATGCATGCCCAACCTCATGTGCTGCTGCTTGATGATCACTGAAATCTCCTTCAGCAACGTCGGGTCGGTCGATCCTCAACGGCTGTGGTGAGTCTAGATTATTATTTTGGCGCGACTTAAATCTTGCTGCACGCAGCGCTTTTATAATAAAACTTTTAATCTGAGGGGTCATTCGAAGCGTCCCTGTCTGTTAGTTAAGCAATATGGCCGTGCAAATAAATTTTTTGTAAAAATTGCTTGCCGAAATAATAAAATTCGTAGAATATAAGTTGATAAATTATGGAAACTAGATATCTTATTTACTATTCGAGACTTGCAAGCGTCCACTTCGCACAGAGTTGTGTAGCCGGCGGTCGACAGCATCGACGGAGACACATCAGCTATTGCTAGGCGTCGCCCATAGAAGTGTGCTACGGCATGTGAAAGGCAATTTAATACCAATACATCAGCAATTAACACGAGGCGATTTTAATTGAGAACTTGGCTGCTGGCCTAGTGGATTAATTAAAATCAATGGAATAAACTTCCATTCAAGTTTTTGAATCGTTCGGCTCAGAATCTTTATGTCGACGGGCTTGGGCCGGCGCTTCGCCCCATATCGACCTGTAGTTCCAGGGTCTGAATGCCCCATAAGCGCCTGCTTTACTTCCAATGAAGCTTTTGCACGATCAAGAGCATCTTTAAATGAATGTCGAAATGAATAAAGTGATTTCTGTTCTTCATTGATACCGATCGTATTTTTTGAAAATTCGCTCCAAAACGCCGAGAAATAATTGGACGCGATTGAGATATCACCTGATTTGTCCTCAATGGTGCTCCACAAGGTGCGCCATCCTTTTTGCCGGGCTGCGTCGACGAGGCCGAGGAAACCGAAGGATAAAAGCTCTTTCCGAATCGGCACGTAACGCTCCCGAGAATAAGCTTTGATGGCTCGTCCGCCTGCCGTCGTTACCCTGAAACACAACACGTCGGCGTCGGGGTGCTTGCAAATCGTGTCAGGGCCAAGCTGAAGAATCTCGGACGAGATCAAACCGTGCGTGCACGAGATGAGCGGCAGCCAGAATTGGAGTTCGCCGCACGCTTTCACACGGGCCAATCGCTCACCGGAGCGGAAGATCGGATGAGCGAAGATGCGGCTGAGTTCGTCAGGTGAATATGAATCGCGCTTGTCCTCATTTTCCGGAACGTCAATGTAGATACCGCCCTCGATCGCACTGTGGACCCAGCCTTTACCGGACGCCGTCGCGACCATGGTGGTGAGAAAGCCGGTTTTTTTGTTGACAGTCGCGACCTTGTAGCCGGCATGATCGGTTAGGTGATCCCGAAAGCGGATGACGTGTTTGCGTTCGACCAAGCCGACATCCGTGACCTTGGTGAGATCCGCGAACCGCTTGATCGTCGCGCGCATGTCCGCGACGAGATGAGCATCAACTTTTTTCTTGAGCCTCTCTCGATCTCGAATCCATTCGTCGATGCATTCATCGAGCGATTTGCCGGCGCCATGGGTCACAGCTGAGATAGATGCGACCACCTCTTGGGTCATATCGATCTGTGTTGCCTTCCGGCGCCAAGGTCCGTCGATCGTATCGGGATGGATGTGGCTCACGGGTTTGCCGCCCTCACGATCGAAGACGACATCAAGCGCGTGGAGTTCGGCTTGCAGGCATCCACGCAGGATTTGGTCGTAATAGGGGGAGGAAATCGATAGGGTCACCCCGAGGCGCGTCGCATAGGTCTGCAGGTATGAGATGCGCTCCCGGCCGTAATCAGCGATGCTCATATCAAGAAGTCGTTTTTTAAGGGCGATCCTCTCCTTGAGCACGAACGCGTCCAGCCAGACGGCCCGGTTCGGCACCTCATCGCGGGATAGGTGCCGACCCGTCATCGCCTTCGCGCGCAGCTGCAGGTCATCGTCGATCCAGGTCGCCTTGAGCCAGGCGATGAAGTTTTCCCAGTCGGGCCATGTCCACCCTTCATGCACTACAGGCGCCACTTGGAAGCCAAGCTTCAGGCGTGCCTTCGTGAACTGCTCTTCGACATCCCGGTCGATCTGAGCTGCCCGCAACCTCGCCTCGGTCGGGATCCGGGTCTTCAGCGAGCGCTGAATCCGGGTCGTGGCGAAGGCACTTGCAACATCATCCGGGATGCGTCGCACGTACTGAAAGACGCCGTTCCGGCGAATCACATGATTGGGCAGGGGCACGTTCTCATCGTCCATGTTATGCAGATTGTTATGCATTTCGGCCCTTCGCAAGGCCGTATGGTCGACGAACGTTAAGCGCTTACAGCTGCTTAGAAGAAAATTGGTGGGCCCGGCAGGACTCGAACCTGCAACCAGACCGTTATGAGCGGTCGGCTCTAACCATTGAGCTACAGGCCCTGCCGTGGCGGCAGCCGAAGGCGTATCCGAGATCGCGGGCGTCGTCACCCCGGTCGGGTCCGGGTTCCGGCGCGGGCCGGAACAACGTCCGGCGCGAACCTGTTCTGTCCGCAACGCGCCGCGTGCGCCGCAACGGAGACGATCATGACGGGAACGACGATTCGGGCGGCGCTGGCCGCCGCGCTCATCCTCGGCTCGGCGGGGGCGGTGCTCGCCCGCGGCGGCGGCGGCAACGGGGACAGCGGCAGCGGGCTCTCGCCGTATTCGGCGCTCAGCGGCAACGACCGCTCGGCCGGCGTCAATAACGGCAACTACCGCGATCCGCGGCTCGACCCGTATCTTGGCGCCTACGGCGACGGCTACGCCCGTCCGGCCCGGGACCAGTACCGGCCGGTCCGCCGGCCCTATTACGGCTCGCCGTACTGAGCGGACGGGCAACCGGGCCGGCCGAGGCTGGCCCGGAATCCGCGGGCATCCGGCGTCAGGCGGTGCGGACCGCCCGGCGCTTGCCGATGGTGGTGACCTGCATCAGCCCGACCATCACGAGGATCGTCGCGACATAGACGATACCCTGCAACGCCGTGGGACGGTCGGTGTAGCCGACGAGGGCGTGCAGAACCCGACCCGGCCAGCCATTCTCGGGCATCAGCGCGGAGCTGTTCCACAGGATCTGGTCGAACCCGGTGACGATGCCGGCATTCGACAGGAACTGCGCCGCCTGCGCCGCGAGGCCGGCGGCGAGGAGGACGATCAGCACGCTCGTCACCGAGAACACGTAGCGGCTCGGGATCGCGGCGAGGCCGAAGTAACTCACGCCTGACAGGAGCGCGCCGGTGGCGACGCCGGCGAGCGCGCCGACCTGAAGATCGGCACCGGACGCGCCCGAGGCCACGAGGCCGTAGAGGAACAGCACCAGTTCCGCGCCCTCGCGCAGGATCGCCGCGCCGACGACGAGCGCGAGCGCCGCCGCGTTGCGGCGGCCGGAGCGGACGGCCTCGCCCGCCGCGCGGAGTTCGCCCGCAAGTTCGCGCCCGTGCGCGCTCATCCAGGTGTTGTGCCAGATCAGCATCATCACGGCGACGATGAGCACGGCGGCGTTGAGCAGGTCCTGCCCCGCACCCTCGAACGCATCCGAGATCCGCTCGGCGAACAGCGCGACGGCGGCGGCGCCGGCCAGTCCCCCAGCGATTCCGAGCGCGACCCAGCGCCCGCGGCCCGGGATGCCGCGGGTGGCCGCCAGCACGATCGAGATGATGAGGCCCGCCTCGATGACCTCGCGGAAGGCGATGACGAAGGCTCCGATCATGCGGATGTCCTAGCTGTCGCGGTTGGGCAGCGCCGACGCGCTACCAGATCCAGAAGAGGAGGGCCCAGTTCACCACCGCGAGCCCGGCGGCGGCGGCGATGCCGGCGGTCGCCGCGATCCGGCGCAGGCCGCCGGCCGACAGGCCCGCGACCCGCCACGCGAGCCACAGGCTCCACAGGCTCGCACCCCCGAGCAGGGCCGCCCGGATCTCCTGGACGTGGGGGATCACGATGCCGTCGCCACGCAGGAACGTGACCGTGAGCGCGGAGAGCCCGAGGAAGACGCCGCAGCCGGCGATCGGGATCAGGGCCTGTGTGAGGTGATGGAAGCGGGCGGTGGACCAAGGCCCGAGGGCGCGGGCCGCGAGCGCCACCAGCCCCGTCAGCGCCAGCCCGATGCCGAGGCAGGCCCCAGCGACGTAGGCGAGCAGCACCGCGTCGTCGAGGAGGGTCAGCACGTCGTTATGCTCGGGGTAGTTCGTCAGCACGAACCACGGCGCGGAGGTCTCCAGCGGCCACGTGATGCCGCGCTCGATCAGCCAGGTGGCGAGCCACTGCTTGGCGTCGATGGTCCAGGGGCTCGACGACCACTGGAACGCGCCGACGGCGAGCCCGATCATCCCGAACAGGATCAGCACGGTCTGGTCCGGCGACGGCTCCGAGCCGGCGACGTTGACGATCTCGTGGTTGGGCGAGCGCCGGGCGAGCCGCACCGCGCCGCGGTAGCCGCTGCAGCGCCCGCACATGTGGCAGGCGCCGGCCCCGCGCATGGTCTTGACCGGCACCAGCGGCGCGCAGGTGAAGCCGTCGCGGCGCGCCGGCTTCGGAGAGGCGCCCCAGGCCGCGCCGTCCACCTGGAAGCTCACCGGCGCGAGCTTTGCCAGCACCGCGAACACGCCGTTGACCGGGCAGAGGTAGCGGCACCACACCCGCTTGTCGCGGCCGTAGACGAGGCCGACGGCCACCGCCGCCACCGTCGAGCCGCCGAGCACGGCCAGCACCGGCTTGGGGTAGCCGTAGACGCTGACCATCTGGCCGTAGACCGTGGTGGCGGCAAACGCCAGGAACGGCCAGCCGCCCCAGGTGATCCAGCGCGGCACGGCGCGGCCGAGGCTCCAGCGGCTGGCGAATTCCGTGAGCGTGCCCTCGGGGCAGAGCACGCCGCACCATGCCCGGCCGGCCACCACCATGCTGACCAGCACGAAGGGCCACCAGATGCCCCAGAACGCGAACTGCGCGGCCAGCGTCAGGTTCGACCAGAGATGCGCGCTGCGGTCCGGCAGCGGCAGGAAGGCGGGGACGGTGACGAGCACGACGTAGAGGCCGACCACCGCCCATTGCACGGTGCGCAGCGCGCCGCCGTGGCGCCGGAGCCAGTCGCCGAGGCCGGCGAGGCGTCCGTCGATCCACGCCTCCCGCTCGAGGATGAGGCTCGATGCGGCCATCGGCTACTTCGCCACCAGCGTCGCCTTCGCCCCCAGATGGAAGTCGTCGAAGACGTCGTAGCTGCCCGGATCGAGGGTGCGGAACACGATGGCCGAGGTGGAGCCGGCCGCGAGCGCCTTCTCGCGCTTCAGCTCCGCGCTCTCGAACTCCGCCGGCGAGGCGCCGGTGTTGGAGATCTCCAGCTTGAAGCGGGTCCTGGCCGGCACCTCGATGACCGCGGGCAGGATCACGCCGTCGCGCATCTCGACCTTGATCACCGGCATGTCGTCGGCGCGCGCCGACACGCTCAGGACGGCGATCACGAGAACGCCGAGGAGGCTCGGAAGACGGATCATGGCCGACGGCCTCGGCTTTCCCATGTCAGTAAGCGCCCTTCTTGCCGATGCCGGCGAAGGTGAAGTCCTGGGTCACGTCGAACGGCTCGAACCACGCGGCCACACCCGTCTCCTTGTCGACGTGGCGGCCGAAATGCGCGTGCGGGCCGGGGGGCGCCACCGACAGCTTCAGGCGGTAGCGGCCCGGCCCGAACAGCTTGACGTTGTCGCCGTAATGCGGGCCGTCGTTGGCGACCATGCCCATCAGCGCGCCCGCGACCTTCTGGTCGGTGGGCTTGTCGCCGTCGAGCTTCACCACCTCGAAGGTCACGGTCAGCGCCGGCACCCAGTCGCCCTCGGCAAAGCCGTTGCGGTTGTCCTTGGCGGCGCGGATGTCGGTCTCGAGATGCAGGTCGGACTGCGCCGCCGCGCGCATCATGTCGGGCGGGTCCATCTCGATCGGCTGCAGGTAGACCGCGGCGACCTCGAGGCCGTTCCGGGTCACGTGCGGCCCGATCGGGATCTCCTTGGCGAGCGCGGGGGCGGTCAGCCCGGCGAGGCCGGCGAGCAGCGGGAGGGTGATGAGGGTCGCGCGCATGGGACGCATCGCATACCCGGACGCGACGAAATTGGAAGAGGCATGTTCGTCACATGCTCAAATGATAATCGTTCCAAACTGGAAGTCTTTCAGTCGAATTCGACGGTTATTCTGGCGATCGAAAAACGAAACAAGTGTTTTGATCGCGCTTGGTCCGGCGGGTGCATGACCCGCCGGACCGCTCTACTTAGAAATGCACCGCGAGCAGCGCGGCGCCGGAGGCCGCCACCGCCCCGCCCAGCACGGGCGCGACCCGCGTGCGGCCGGCATGCGCGGCGATCAGCCCGAGCCCGAGGCCGGCGGCGTGGAGCAGGGCGGTGCCGGCGAGGAAGCCGAGCCCGTAGACGAGACCGGAGGCGGTCTCGGGCATCTCGGCGCCGTGCGCGTAGCCGTGGAACAGGGCGAAGCCGCCCACGAGCGCGGCGAGCGCGCTCACCGGCAGGCCGAGGCCGAACACGGCCGCGAGGCCGAAGGCCACGATCGAGAGCCCGATCCCGGTCTCGGCGAACGGCAGGCCGATCCCGGCCATGCCGAGGCCGGCGCCCGCCGCCATCAGCGTGAGGAAGGACGCGGGCAGCACCCACGGCGCCCGCCCGCCGCGCAGGCCCGCGAGCAGGCCGACCGCGACCATGGCGAGCACGTGGTCGGCGCCCCCAAGCGGGTGCAGGAAACCGTGGGCGAGGCCTGCCGCCTCGCCGTGGCCGGAATGGGCGAGCGCGGCCTGCGGCAGCAGCACTAGGGCGGGGAGGGCGAGGGCAGCGAACGGCTTCATGGCAAATCCTGAACGGTTACGGTCCCGAAGGGTGATGGCGGCGATCATCGGACGGATGGGCGACGGGCGCTACGGCAAACATCACTCCATCGTCGGGGCGAGCGTCTTGACGCCGGGCACGTCCTCCCCGAGCCACGCCGCGTTCTTGGCGGTGCCGTCGAAGGTCGCGCTGGTCTTGAACAACTCGTACTTGCCCTCCAGCGCGTAGGGGCGGCTGCGCCCGAGGAGTTCGGCGACCTTCGCCTTGTCCATCGGCCGATACGTCTTCACCGCCTCGAACGCCTGGTCGAGGTCGCGGCGGCTCTCGATGCCGGTGATCAGCACCGAGACCGGCAGGTTCAGGCCGAAATGCAGGTACTCGACCGGCTTGATCGGCGCATCGCTCTTCAGGATCACGCCGTCGCCGAAGGTCTTCATGCCGAGCGCGGCGATGCCGTTCTGCACCAGATAGGGCAGCACGAGGTGGCCGAAGCTGCGGAAATGCGCGTCCATGACGTTGAGCGGCATCTGGCAGGCATCGAACACGAAGCCACGCTCGTGCGCCACCTCCAGCATCTGCAGGTGGATGCGCGGGTCCTTGTGGCCGGTGAAGCCGATGTAGCGCAGCTTGCCCGCCTGCTTGGCTTCGACGAACGCCTCCATCGCGCCGCCTTCGGCGAAGACCCGGTCGGGGTCGTCGTAGCGCAGGATCTCGTGGTGCTGGACGAGGTCGATCCGGTCGGTGCGCAGGCGCTTGAGCGATTCGTCGATCTGCCTGGCCGCCTCCGCCTTGGTGCGCCCGTCCATCTTGGACATCAGGAACACCTTGTCGCGGTAGCCGCTCTCGCTGAGGGCTGCGCCCATGCGCAGCTCCGAGCGGCCGTCGTTGTAGTCCCAGCAATTGTCCATGAAGGTGATGCCGCGATCGATCCCTTCGTGGATGAGGCGTGCCGCGTCGGCGTTGCTGAGCGCACTCTTGCCGAGGTGGAAGCCGCCCATGCCGATCACCGAGAGCTTCTCGGCGTGCCGCCCGAAGGCGCGGTAGAGCATCTCGCCGCGGCGCTCGCCCGGATCGGTGACGAAGGGCAGGTCGGCCGGGTCGGCCGGGCGGTTGCCCGGAAGCGCGGCCGGGTTCACGGCGGCGGTGGCGGTGGTGCTGCCGGCGGCGGCGAGGCCCGCGCCGACGACGGCGCTCTGGAGGAAGCTGCGGCGTTCCATGGTGTCGGCCTCATCGGTTTGCGGGTCCGGTCAGGACCGCGAAAGCCCCTCGCGGGGCGGGAGGGGTCTCAGCCGGCAGCCTTGAGGCGGTCGGCGGCGTGGAGCAGGCGCAGCGCGGCGCAGGCCGCGCCGTAGCCGTTGTCGATGTTGACGACGGTCAGGCCCGGCGCGCAGCTCGCGAGCATCGCGTCGAGCGCCGTGCGGCCGCCCTCCGCGACGCCGTAGCCGACCGACGTCGGCACGCCGATGACGGCGCCCGCGACCAGGCCGCCGAGCACGCTCGGCAGCGCCGCGTCCATGCCGGCGACGCAGATCACGACCGGGTGCGCCCGGAGTTCCTCCAGCCGCCGGGTGAGCCGCCACAGGCCGGCGACGCCGACATCGGCGACGAGCGTCGCGGCCCGGCCCTGGTAGGCCAGCGTCCGTTCGGCCTCCCGCGCCACCGGCACGTCGGAGGTGCCCGCCGCGACGATGGCGATGCGGGCCGGCCCGTCCACCGGACGCGGCGCGCCGAAGAAGGCCGTGCGCGAGACCGGGCAGTAATCGAGCCTGCGGCGATGCCCGACGCCGAGCGCGGCGTGCCTGTCCGGATCGAGGCGGGTCAGCAGGAAGCGGGCCTCGCGCGCGGCCGCCGCATCGAGGATCGCCGCGATCTGCGCGGCCGACTTGCCGGCGCAGAACACCGCCTCCTCCAGGCCGATCCGCTCGGGGCGCGCGAAGTCGAGGGTGAATTCGTCCGCCACGCTCACGCCCGAGCCTCCGCGCCCACGAGGAAGGCGCTGCCGGTGCGGTAGGGCTCGAAGCGCACCGGCCCGCGCGCCAGGGTTGCGGGCGCCTGCGCCGCGATCCAGCCCGCGAGATCCGTGCGGGCGCCCGCGTCGAGGCCGGCGAGGCTCGCGGGATCGAGCTCCACCACGATACCGGCCGCGCGCACCCGGCAGCGCACGGCGCGGCGCGGATCGCCCTGCGCTGCCACCCGCGCCCCGACGCGGCGCTCGACGGCGTGGATGAAGGCCAGCGTCTCCGGCTCGATGCGGATGCCGGTCTCGACCCGGCTCGACAGGCAGGGGGCGGCGGGCAGGTCGGCCACCGCGCCGAGGCCGAGGTCGCGGGCAAGCGCGCGGACGGCGGCCTTGTCGAGGCCGGCCTCGACGTAGGGGTGGCGCACGCCGTGCCCGCGGGCGGCGTCGAGGCCGGGCCGGTACTCGCCGAGGTCGTCGAGGTTGGCGCCCGACACCATCGGCCGGGCGGTGACGCGGGCGATCGCGCCGTAGAGGTTGGTCTTGCAGAAGAAGCAGCGGTTGACCGGGTTGGCCCGATAGGCCGGATCGGCGAACTCGCCGGCCTCGATCACCCGCAGGCTCCAGCCTCCGCGCGCCGCCTCTTCGCGGACGCGGGCGGTGGCGTCTGCCGGCACGGCGGGGGAGGCGGCATGCACCATCAGCGCCGCCTCGGCCCCGAGGACGCGATGGGCGAGGGCGGCCAGCGTCAGGCTGTCCACGCCGCCGCTCACCGCCACCGCCAGCGGGCCGATCGCGCGCAGCACGGGTTCAAGCCGGGCGCGGGGCGCGCTCACGACGCCCGCTCCGGCCCATCGGCGAGCGCCAGCGCCTCGGCCGTGCGGCGCAGGGCGGCCCGCGCGGCGTGGCCTTCCTGCGCGAGCGCGTCGTCGGCCTCGGCCTTGGCGGTGCGCCCGCCCGGCCGCTCGGCGAGCTTCACCCGCACGCGCCGGCCATCGACCGCGACGCTGGCGGCCTGCCGGGGCAGGGCGCGGCCGGCGACGAGCGCGTGCCGCAGGCCGATCGTGGTGGTCTCGGAAAAGCACGCCGCGGCGGCGGCCTCGAGGGCCTCGGCGCGGGCGAGCACGCGGACATGCGCCAGCATCCGGCCCTTCTTGCCGAAGGCCGGCATCTGCACGACGTCGAGCACGTCGGCCCGCGCGCGCAGCCGGTCGAGCCCCATCGCGAGGTCCTCGCCGGACTGGTCGTCGACCTCGAACTCGATCACCGCGACGGTGCGGTGATCCGGATGCGCCTCGGCGGCCGCCTCGTCGAAGGCCAGCACGCGGACGCAGTTGCTCAGGCCCGGGAGGCGCTTCGTGCCGAACCCGACGCCCGAGCGCAGCAGGGTCCGCGGCTGCGCCCGCGGCTGGGACGCGCCGCCGCAGAGGTGGCGCAGGATCGCGGCGCCGGTCGGCGTCACCCGCTCGCCGGGCACGCCGTCGTCATGGGTCGGGAAGCCCTCCAGCAGCCGCGCGGTGGCGGGCGCCGGCACCGGCAGCAGCCCGTGCTGCGTGCGCACGAAGCCCGAGCCGAGGGGGAGGGCGCCGACGCTCCAGCGGGTCGCGCCGACCGCGGCGATCAGGTGGGCGGCCGCCGTGATGTCGGCGATCGAATCCCAGGCGCCGACCTCGTGGAAGGCGACCTGCTCGACGGCGATGCCGTGAACCCGCGCCTCGGCCGCGGCGAGGTGGCCGAAGATCGCGAGCGCGTGCGCGCGGACCGCTGCTTCGAGGCCGGCGCGCCCGAGGGATTCGCGGATCTCGGACCACGGCCGGTGGCCGTGCCCGCCGTCGTGGTGATGGTGCTCGCGACGATCGTGCGGATGCCCGTGGCCGTCGTGGGCATGATCGTGGCCGCGCGGCGCCGAGCCGGAGGGCGCGGCCTCGCCCGGGCCGGAGACCAGGAAGCGGCTGCCCTGGAGGATGCCGTCGTTGTGCGGCAGGAGCCGGCAGGCGACGCCCGCGCGGCTCGCGGCTCGCACGCTCGCTGCCACGCCTTCGGCATGCTCGGGGAAGGCGTCGAGGAGGGCGGCGGCGAACATGTCGCCGGCCATGCCGCCGAGCGCGTCGAGGTGGATCTGCATGCCTGTCCGGTGGCGCGTCGGGCCCTGTGCCTGTCCGTCGAACGCGAGATCGGCCGGAAAGGTTTCGGGGCAAGCCCCCCGCAGGGAATTGGCACTTCCCGCAGGGGAAACCGGAGCCCCCGTGCCGCCGCGCGAAAGGCCGCGCCATCGTGCAATCTGATATGGCGGGATCGCCGGGCGTCGGGTATCCGACGGGGACCGCGGTGCGGTCGCGCACAAGCCTTCCGCTCGCATTGCAACACAGGCAGCCCTCGATGACACGCATCCCGGCCCTCGCGCTCGCCAGCCTCCTGACGCTCACCGCCGCGCAGGCCGCCCCGCAGGTCGAGCGCCTGCGCGGGACGATCGAGGCGGTCGAGCCCGGCTCGATCACCCTCAGGACGATCGACGGAGCCTCGGAGACGGTTGCGCTCGCCGACGACACGAAGTTCGTCTCGGTGGTCAAGGCGAGCCTCGACGACGTCAAGGACGGCACCTTCATCGGCACCGCCACCAAGGGTGAGAACCCGCGCACCGCGATCGAGGTCGTGCTGTTCCCGGAGGCCATGCGCGGCACCGGCGAGGGCCATTACGGCTGGGACACGATCCCGGACACCACCGCCGGCGGCGCCCGGGTGAAGAGCGCGATGACCAACGGCACGGTCAGGGCGGACGCGCCGGCCCCGCGGGTCAAGAGCGCGATGACCAACGGCACCGTGGCCGGCAGCACGGGCGCCGGCGGCGCGCGGACGCTCACCGTGACCTACAAGGACGGCGCGCAGACGGTGCTGGTGCCGCCGCAGGCGCCCGTCGTCGCCTTCGAGCCCGCGGACAGATCGGTGCTGAAGCCCGGCGCCAAGGCTTTCGTCACCGCAGCCCGGGACGGCGCGACGGTCAGCGCCCGCCGGGTCGCCGTGGGCAAGGACGGGCTGACCCCGCCGATGTAGGCGTCGCCGACGGCGGTTCCCGCCGGGACGATCGCACGGACGCCGTCACACGGCCGTCACACCATCGCGGCGAGAACAAAATCCGCGCCCGGCCTCCATGGCCGGAGCGCAGGGTTCGAGCAGGGGGAACATCGATGCGCGGCATCATCGGCGGGCTGATCGTGGCGAGCCTCGTCGGCGCGGCCTCGGCGGCCGAGCGTCCGCGCAACGTCATCCTGTTCGTCCCCGACGGCCTGCGCGCCGGGATGGTGAGCCCCGAGACCGCGCCCGCGATGGCCGCCCTTCGCGATGCCGGGGTGAACCTCGCCAACAGCCACGCGCTGTTCCCGACCTTCACCACCGCCAACGCCTCGGGCATGGCCACCGGCCACCATCTCGGCGACACCGGCGACTTCTCGAACACGATCTACACCGCCAAGCCGATCGCGGCGCAGAACGGGACCGTGACGCCGTTCGTCGAGAACGACGCCGTGCTCGGCGAACTCGACGCCGGCTTCAACGGCGACTGGCTCGGCGAGGAGACGGTGCTGCACGCCGCCGCGAAGGCCGGGATCAGCACTGCGGCGATCGGCAAGGTCGGGCCGACGCTGATCTTCGATCACCTCGGCCGCACCGGCGCCCCGACGATCGTCGTCGACGACGAGACCGGCTCCGCCCGGGGCATCCCGTTCAGCGCCGAGATGCGGGACCTGCTCGCGCGCAACGGCTTGCCGGCGGCGGCGCCCGCGCGCGGCGAGAACGGCAAGGCGGGCGACGCGACGACCCCCGGAACGCTGGTGGCGAACGTCGCGCAGCAGGCCTACTTCGCCGAGGTGGCCACGAAGGTGGTACTGCCGCTGTTCAAGGGCCGGGACAAGCCGTTCGTCCTGGTGTTCTGGTCGCGCGACCCGGACGGTGCCCAGCACAACCAGGGCGACAGCCTCGGCAGGCTCGTGCCCGGCATCAACGGGCCGACCTCGCTCGCCGGCATCCGCAACGCCGACGACAACCTCGCGCGCTTGCGCCGGGCGCTCGACGAACTCGGGCTCGCCGCGACCACCGACATCGTGGTCGCGGCCGACCACGGCTTCTCGACCATCTCCAAGGAGAGCGCGACGAGCCCGTCGGCGCGCACCACCATTCCCGGCGTGCCGCCGGGCCAGTTGCCGCCGGGCTTCCTGGCGCTGGACCTCGCCGCGGCGCTGGCGTTGCCGCTGCACGAGCCGGACACGGGCGCCGCGCCGATCGCGCCGGGGCAGCGGCCGAAGCTCGGCAACGCGCTGCTCGGCCCCGATCCGGGCGCGCCGGACCTCGTCGTCGCGGTCAACGGCGGCTCCAACCTCGTCTATATTCCGAAGGGGGACAGGGCGCTCGCCGCCCGCGCCGTCGCGGCCCTGCTGGCGCAGGACTACGTCAGCGGCCTGTTCGTCGACGACGCGCTCGGGTCGTTTCCCGGCGCGCTGCCGCTCTCGGCGGTGAACCTGAAGGGCGAGGCGGTGACGCCGGTGCCGGCGATCGTCGTCAACTTCCGCTCCTACAGCACCGGCTGCGCCGACCCGGAGACCTGCGTCGTCGAGGTCGCCGACACCGCGCTGCAGCAGGGGCAGGGGATGCACGGCAGCTTCAGCCGGGCCGACACCCACACTTTCATGGCGGCCATCGGCCCGAGCTTCAAGGCCGGCTTCGTCGACCCGGCGCCGGTGAGCAACGCCGACATCGGGCAGACGCTGGCCCTTCTGCTCGGGCTCGACATCCCGGCCAAGGGCCGGATGATCGGCCGGCCGATGCGGGAGGCGATGCGAGGGGCGGCGGTGCCGGAGGCGACCTCCGGCACGCTGCGCTCCGAGCCCTCGCCCGCCGGCCTGACCACGGTGCTGCGCTTCCAGCAGGTCGGCGACCAGCGTTACTTCGATGCGGCGGGCTTCCCGGGGCGGACCTTCGGGCTGGATTGAGGCGAGGGTAGCGGACGCGGCAGAACGCCCACCCCGCGGACCGCCCTATCGCAAAAAGTCTCCGAACGCGCGCGGGCCGTCGTCGGTCCTGATCTCGCGGGTCACCGTCAGCCTGTCCGCATCGATCACCGAGAGCGTGTTCGAGCCCCAGTTGGCGACGTAGAGGGAGCGCCCGTCGGCGGAGGCGGAGATGCCTTCCGGGTGGTCGCCGACCTCGATCCGCGCCGCCGGTTCCAGGGTCGCGCGGTCGAACACCGTGACCGTGCCGGAATACTGGTCGGTGACGAAGCCGCGCCCGGCCGCCAGGGCGACCACGTAGGGGCGTTGGCCGGTCTTCACCCGGCCGATCTCGCGGCTTGTCGCCAGATCGATCACCGATACGTCGTCGCCGGTGACGTTGGCGGTGTAGGCGCGCTTGGCGTCCGCATCGAGGGTGATGCCGAACGGGTGCCGCCCGACCGGGATCATTGTGGTCTGGCGGCGCGTCGCGGCATCGACCACCGAGACCGTATCGGCTGCACGGTTGGCGACCAGCACCGTCGCGCCGTCCGGCGTCACCGCGATGCCCGACGGCGAGGCGCCGACCGCGACCTCGCCGTCGAGCCGCAGGCCGGCCTCGGTCCGGACCAGCACGAACAGGCGCTCGGCGTACCAGTCGGCGACGTAGACCGCGCCGCTCTTCGGGTTGACCGCGATACCGAGCGGCCCGCCCGGCAGCGGCAGCATCTGCACGACCTTTCGCGACGGGAGGTCGATCATCGCGATCCCCGGCCCGTCGGGACGGGTGACGTAGGCGGTCCTGCGGTCGGGGGAGAGCGCGACGCCGGCGGGCGAGCCGGCGACCGGTATCCGCGCGACGATCGTGCCGGCGTCGATGTCGATCACGTCGACGGCGTCGGCGCCCTGCGCCGTGACGACCGCCTCGGCGGAGAGCGCCGGGAGCGGTACGAGGCTCAAGCCGAGGGCGAGCCGGAGGCCGGCGAGCCGCCGGCCCCCGCGCCTGCGTGCCGCGGGGCGGCTCAAGAGCCCTTCTCGACCGTGGCCTTCAGGGCGTCGAGGCCGGTGCGGTAGAGGCCGCGCACGGCCTTCTGCGAGGCCTCGTCGTTCAGTTCGGGCGGCGGATCGTTGTTCATGTAGCCGCGGTAGAACGCGCCGTTCCACGAGACCTTCGACTTGCCCTCGCCGTCCGGCTCGACATGAAGCGTGGACGAGTAATCGTTCACGGGTAGCGTCTTCACGTCGACCTTGGTGATCCGATAGGAGTAGCTCATCTTCTCGGCGGCGTACTTGTACAGGCTCTCCTCGACGGTGGCGCCGCCCTTCAGCGTGAGCACGCGGGTCGCCTTGTCGGGGGTGTTGCCCTCCTTGCCCTCGGTCTTCTCCACCGGCGGCAGCCAGCTCATGTCCTGGAAGTTGCCGATCACCGCCCAGACCTTGTCCGGGCCGGCGTTGATCTGCACGGTCTCCTCGACCTTCTTGCGGGTCGGGCCGTGGGCCTGGGCCGTGGAGGCCGCGACCGCGGCGATCGCCACGGCACTCGTGAGGGCCAGTCTTCTCATCGGCGATCCTTTCCTGTCATGGGGTGTCTTCCCCGAACATCCGCCGTCTCATGCGGCGTCGGCGGCGGCGAGGATGCGGGCGTCGGTCCCGAGATGGGCGGCGACCTTGTCCTCGATCCAGTCCCAGGCTTCCCGCTCGCGCGGGCCGGCCGTCTTGGATATCGCGATGGCGAGATAGCGCATCTCGGCCAGGATCTTGTCGGGCGCCAGCCTGTGCAGCCGCGTCGCGAGGATCGCCGCCTCCAGCACCGCGGCCTGCGCCCGGTTGTAGCCGATGAACGGCGCATGCGCCGCGGAATGGACCATGCGCCCGCGGTAGCGCGGACGCGTCGGGTCGTCCTCGACGGCCGCCACCGCGAACTCGGCATGGCCGAAGCTGTCGGCCAGCCGCTTGCCGCGGATGCGGTCGCAATCGACGACGGCCCACGCGCGCCGGCCGGTGACGGCGCCGGCGATGACCCGCACGTCGCGCGGGCTCGACGCGCAGAAGCACGGGTTCGCGTCGAGGTTGAGGATCGTCGGCGAGGGCCGGAACGGGGCGAGCACGTAGTCGTCGCCCTCGCGGATCAGGCCGAAGGGCACGAGGTGCACGCCGCCCTCCTGCGACAGCGTGGTGACGATGGTCTCGAGGATCAGCGGCACGCGCTCACGCCTCCCCGGCCGGCATGTCGGCGAGGGTCGCCGCGCGTCGGGCCTCGTCCGCATCGATGGTGCGGGGCGCCGACGCATCGGCGTCCGGCGGAACCCCGGCGTCGCGCGTGCCCGCGGCTGCGTCCGGGCCGGAATGCCGGGTGTGGCCGGCCTTCTTGAAGGCGGTGGTGTCCTCGACCGCGGCATCGGCCGCGCAGGCCCAGTCCAACGGCTCGTCCTGCACGTAACGCTTGCCCAGCCGCCACGCGGTCTCGGCCTTCGTCAACTCGCCGCCGAGATAGAACGCGTGGGCGCCGTCGCGCGCCACATCGAGATCGGTGAAGAAGGCCATCGCGTCGGTGCCGACCCTGTGGACGTCGCGGTTGTAGACGTGGATGCCGTCCTCGGCGATGGCGATCCGGTAGTTCGGATCGCGCACCGCGGCGGCCAGCCCCGCGATCTCCTCGGGCGTCTGCACGAAGGGGCGCTTGTCGTGAACGGCCAGCAGCGCCCGTCCGTAGCCCTTGGGCAGGGCAGCGTCCTGCTTGGCGGCGTACATCACCCGGCGGGCGGCGTCGTGCTCCTCCACCGTGCGGCGGGTGTGGTTCGAGACCTGCACGATCAGTACGTTGCCGATCGACAGCTCCGAGCACATGCCCACCAGCAGCGCCGTGATGCCGAGGCTGTCGGCCTCGGTGAGTTCGGTGAGGTTGCCGGTGCCCATCATCATCGCGATGTCGGGCCAGCGCGCCCGCGTCGCGCGGTAGCGGACGATCGCGTCGACGAAGCCGAAATGGATCGGCTCCAGGATCGGGTCGGCGATGAAGGGACGGCCCGCCCTCACCATCCGTTCGATCGCCCGGTCGAGCGAGGGCAGGTCGTCCGGCCGCATCGGCACGAGGATCGGCACCGCCTCGGACTCGAAGGCCAGATCCAGGGTCTCCTCGTTGAGGCTGAGCAGGTAGTCGGCCCCGGCCGCCGCGCCGCGGCGCAGTTCGTCGAGCGAGAACGAATCGACGCTGACCCGGAGCCCCTCCGCCTTCAGGCCGCGCACGCAGTCTTCAAGGTGCGGGAACGCCGTGTCCGGCAGGCCGCCGAGGTCGATCACGTCGGCGCCGCGGCGCGCGAGGTCGAGGCCCTTGGCCACCACCTGCGCGGCGGTCATCTTCGAGGCGTCGACGATCTCGGAGAAGATGCGCAGGTCGTGGCGCGACAGGTCCGGCATGCGGCCGGCGAGCCCGAGATGGGCCGGCAGGTCGACGACCTCGTCCGGCCCGCGCTCGACCGGCAGGCCGAAATGCGCCGACAGCGCGTCGGGATTCGCGCGGCACCGCCCCGGCAGGACGATGCGGGTCGCGCCCGCGGGGATGGTCACGCGGCGGCGGATGATCTCCTCGGTCATGAGGGCTGCGACCTTCACCCCCGCATCCGCGATGCTCCAGGCGAAGCGGTCGGCCGGCAGGCCGCCCGCCACCTTCTCCAGCCGGGCGCGGGCGAGCTTGCCGGTCACGAACACGATGTGCTCGGCCGGGCGCGTGCCGGGGTCAGCCGCGCTCACGCGGCGATCCGGTGGGCGAGCCTCACCGCGCCGTCCGGTCCCCACACCTCGATGGCGCCGGCATAGGCCGCCGCGAAGGCCGGGAACGCGGCGTCGACGAGGCCGAGGCGGGCCAGCTCCGCCGGGCTGCGGCCGGAGGGGGCGTCGGTGGATTTCACGAGCACGCAGCGCCCGGCGCCGACCGCCGCCGCGAGCCACAGCGCGAGGCTGTCGGAGGTCACATCCCAGGTCTCGGGGATGTCGGGATGGCCGGCCTTCAGGGGGGTGGGGTCCCAGACCAGAGCTTCGTTTTCCAGAACCCCGCCGGCGCTTTCCCTCCCCCCTCTGCGGGGGAGGGAAAGCGCCGCGCAGCGGACCAGCCGCGGCTCGATCTCACGAAACGACGCCGCCATGCGGGCCATCGCATCGAGCGCCAGCCGATGTGCGACGGCGTCGTCGAAGCCTTCGCGCGCCTGCGCCGTGCGCACCGCGTCGGCGAAGGCGCCCCCGCCCGGCACGATCACGCAGCGTCCGTGAACGCCCTCGGCCAGCGCCGCGAGAAGGCCCGCAAGGCGCCCGGGGTCGGCGCAGAGGCTGCCGCCGACCTTGACGACGGAGAGCGGGCTCACGCAGCGTCTCGGGCGGCAAGACCACGCAAGGTCCGCACCGCGCCGGCGATGCGGGCCGGATCGAGGCCGTTGCGGCGATCATCGTCGCGGCAGAGCCCACCGCGGAAACCGAGATAGTCCGGCCGGTGGCGCGCCAGGGCGGGGATGTCGGCGGCGCGCAGCGACCCGGCCAGCCCCGAGACCAGCCCGTGCGTCCGGCAGGCGGCCGTGAAGGCGGACAGCCGGGCGGCATCGAGGAGGTCGGGCAGGCGGCGGCCTTCCTTGCCGGCGGTGTCGATCATCGCGCCGACGAAGCCCGCCGCGGCGAGCGCCGGCACGCAGGCGGGGGAGGGGGCGTCCTCGGCAAACAGCACCGCGATCAGGCGCGCGGGCGCCGCGTCGGCCGCCCGGCGCAGGGACGCGGCGTCGGCGAGGAGGGCCGGGCGAACCGCGACCTTGACCCACGCGACCCCCGTCGCGGCCATCGCGCGGACGCGGGCTTCCAACTCCTCCGCCTCCGGCGCGCCGGCCACCGCGCTCGTCGCGGCGCGGCCGGCGGTGCGCGCGACGATGGCGCGGACGACGGCGCAGGGCAGGGCGCCGAGCGCGCCGTCATCCGGGTCCTTGGCGTCGATCAGGTCGGCGCCGGCACGGATCGCGGCCTCGGCTTCGGCGGCGTCGCGGACGCTGACGAGGAGGCGGGGCGGGCATGGGGCGGGCGGCGGACACTCGGACACGGGACACTCGCACGGGGAACGCGGCGGCGTTCGGGGGACCTGAACATCACGACCTGAACATCACGACTTGCCGGGCAGGGGCTCGGCGAGCAGGCGGTTCTTGACGATCCAGCGCATCGCGTGCGCCCAGGTGTCGTCGGTGTCGGCCCGGATCACCACCTGCCCGGCCCGCACGACCTTGCCGGTGCCGGCCTCGCTGATGATGACGTTGAGGTTGAAGATCTGGCCCGACCCCTTCTCCACATAGCCGGTCACGGCGAGATCCGCACCCAGGGCCTTGGCGATCGGCGCGGCGCAGCCGTCGCACCTGTAGAGCGGGCCCTGCCTGTCGACCTCCCGCGCCTGGGGCGCCGTGTCGACGGGCTCCAGCCCGCCCCTGTCCTTCAGGGCGTTGCGCAGTTCCTCGGTGACGAGCGCGAGCTTGCGCGCCTCGTCTGGCCGGGCCTTGCGGCCGCCGACGACGCCCGGATCGAACAGCTCGACGGGGAAGATCGCCGCCTTCTCGGGCTCGGCCAGCGCCGCGCCCGGATGGCAGGCGGCGGCGAGCGCGAGCGCGAGGCAGGGTGCGCGAACGGTCGATGTGCGACAGATCATGGCGCGACTGATCATGGCGGGGCTCCGGGCGGTCGGCGGAACGCGCGGCCGGGCCGGCCGCCGCCCCGCATAGGTCGCGCGGCCGGGCGTTTTGGCAATGCTCGCGCATCGCCCTCCCGGATCGCGCGCATCGCTCGCTTGCCGCGTATCGCGCGCCTGCGTTGAACCGGCGCCGCGAATGCTGCTACCTCCCGCCCCATGCACGATCCTGCACGATTCCTACGCGCCGCCATCCTCGCCCTCGCCATCCTCGGCACCGCGGCCCGCGCCCAGGAGCCGGCCGCGGCGCCGGCGCAGCCCGCGGAAGCCGCGGCGACGCATATCGGCCTGATCTACCGGCCGCAGCCGGTGCCGTCCTCGTACGATGCGGAGGCCCCGCCGGCGGACGAGGGCGTGGCCGGCGCCAGGATGGGCATCGCCGACAACAACACGACGGGCCGCTTCACGAAGCGGAGCTACGCCCTGGACGACATCGCGCTCACCGAGGGCGGCCCGAGCGCGGTCGACGCGGCCAGGGCGCTGACGGCCAAGGGCATCCGTTTCCTCGTGGTGGCGCTCCCGGCCGACGCGGTGCTCGCCGTGTCCGAGGCGGTCGGGGCCGAGGGCAACGGCGCGGTGGTGCTCAACGCCCTCGCCCCGGACGACCGCCTGCGCGGAGCCGATTGCCGAGCGAACGTGTTCCACGTCGCGCCGAGCCGGGCGATGCTCGCCGACGCGCTGGCGCAATACCTGGCCTTCATGCGCTGGCGAAAACTGTTCCTGATCGTCGGCCCGACCGACGCGGACAGGCTCTACGCCGACGCGTTGCGCAACGCGGCGAGGAAATTCGCCCTGAAGATCACCGCCGAGAAGCCCTGGACCTTCGGGCCGCTGGCCAGGGCGCGGGGCGACACGCCGACCCGCGCCGAGGCGATGGTCTTCACCCGCGGGCTCGATTACGACATGGCCGTCGTGGCCGACGAGGCGGCCGACTGGGGCGACTACGTCGCCTATCGCACCGTCGATCCGCGGCCGGTGGCCGGCACGCAGGGGCTGGTGGCCACCACGTGGTCGCCGGTGCTGGAGACCTGGGGCGCGGCGCAGGCGCAGAACCGCTTCCGCCGGCTCTCCGGCCGGCTGATGCGGCCGCTCGACTATCAGGTCTGGGCCGCGGTCCGGGTCGTCGGCGACGCCGCCACGGCGAGGAAGAGCACCGACCCGGCCATTCTGATCGCGTACCTGACCGACCCCGCCTTCGGCCTGCCGGCCTACAAGGGCGTCTCGTTGAGCTTCCGCCCCTGGGACCACCAGTTGCGCCAGCCGCTGATCGTGGTCCAGCCCAAGGCCCTGGTCTCGGTGGCGCCCGAGCAGGGCTTCCTGCACCAGCGCACGCCGCTGGACACCCTGGGCACCGACCTGCCGGAGACGACGTGCAGGCTCAAGTGACGGCGGGCGCGCGCGCCGACGGATCGCGGATCACGAAGCGGGCAGCGCCGATGCGCCGCCCTCGCAACGCGCGGGAAACGCGCTACAACGTCCGGAACAGTGTAGCGGCGCCGCCAGAGCGCCACGGGAGGAGACGCATGGACCGCTGCGCGAGAGCAGGGTTGGGGCTTGCCGCGCTCGCGGCGTCGCTCGGGCCGTCGCCGCCGGCGTCGGCCTTCACGGTCTACGTCTCCAACGAGAAGGGCAACTCGGTCAGCGTGATCGACACCGCCACGATGGCCGTCACCGGGACGTGGGCGGTCGGCCGGCGCCCGCGCGGCATCGCGGTGAGCCGGGACGGCAAGGAGGTCTTCGTCTGCGCCAGCGACGACGACCGCATCGACGTTCTCGACGCCGCCACCGGCAAGGTCGTGCGCTCGCTCCGCTCCGGGCCGGACCCCGAGCAGTTCGTCCTGGATGCCACCGGCAACCCGCTCTACGTCGCCAACGAGGACGACAGCCAGGTCACGATCATCGACATCGAGAAGAACAAGGTGCTCGCCGAGATCCCCGTGGGCGTCGAGCCCGAGGGCATGGGCCTGTCGCCGGACGGCAAGGTGCTGGTCAACACGTCGGAGACGACGAACATGGCCCACTTCATCGACACCAAGACCTTCCAGGTGATCGACAACGTGCTGGTCGACGCCCGGCCGCGGTTTGCCGAGTTCACGGCCGACGGCAAGCTGCTGTGGGTGTCGTCCGAGGTCGGCGGCACCGTCAGCGTCATCGACGTTGCCCGGCGGCGGGTCGTCAAGAAGATCACCTTCAAGATCGCGGGCGTGAACGACGAGGCGATCCAGCCGGTGGGCATCCGCATCACCCGCGACGGGACCAAGGCCTTCGTGGCGCTCGGGCCCGCCAACCGCATCGCGGTGATCGATGCCGGGAGCTACGACGTGCGGAAATACCTGCCCGTCGGCCAGCGGGTCTGGCAGCTCGCCTTCACCCCGGACCAGGGGCTGCTGTTCTCCACCAACGGCACGTCGAACGACGTCTCGGTGGTCGACGTCGCGGCGGAGAAGGTGGTCAAGAGCATCCCCGTGGGCCTGCTGCCCTGGGGCGTGGCGGTCTCGCCGCAGTAAACGTCTAGCCTGTTATCGGAGCTTGGGGACGCGGATGATGCGTGGACTGTCCCGTGCCGCGGCGGCGCTCGCCGGCATCCTCGCCGTCGGGTCGGCGTCCGCCCTCGACCTCACCAGGAAGCGCGAGACCCTGCCCGACCTCGTGCTCGGCAACGACGCGGGCAACGACTTCGCCGTCGAGAACAGGGACATCGAACTCGAATCCGGCCGCGCCTACCGCCTGCGGATCGTCGCCAGGGGCCGGCAGGAGTACAAGTTCTACGCCTCCGAGTTCTTCCGCTACGTCTGGTGGAACCAGATCGTGATCGAGCACAAGGAGATCCACGGCGGCGGGCCGCCGGATCACCTGGAATTCGACGAGCCGGGCGAGATCGCGATCGAGTTCGTGGCGATCAGGCCGGGCGCCTACACCTGGGCGGCCCGCGGCCTGGAGGCGAAGGGCATGACCGGCACGATCACGGTGCGATGATGCGCGTGTCCGTCCCTCGTCGGGCCTGCGCCGCGCTTCTCCCGCCTCCTTTCGCCGGGGAAGGGCTGGCGCGCGCGCTGTGCCTTGCCGCCACGCTGCTGACCGCGCCCGCCCTCGCCGACGAGAGAGCCGCCTGCGCCGACGGCATCGCCATGATCCGGGACGCGCTGGCGAAGGACCCGCCCGAGGCGGCGCTGCCGAAGCTGAGGAAGGCCCTGCGGGCGGCCGAGCGCGAGCAGGGCGAGGCCGAGTTCGACGAGTGCCTCGACGCCGTCGGCGACGCCAGACGGGCCCTCGGGCGATGAGCGGGACCCCGGCGCTGGAGGTGGCGAACGTCAGCCACAGCTTCGGCGCGCGCCGGGCGCTCGCCGACGTGTCGATCACCGTCGGGCGCGGGCGTTTCATGGCGCTGCTCGGGCCGAACGGCGCCGGCAAGACGACTCTGTTCTCGCTGGTCACGCGCCTGTACGACAACCGCCACGGCCGGGTCGCGATCTTCGGCCATGCCCACGACCGCGAGCCGTCCCGGGCGCTCGCCCGCCTCGGCGTGGTGTTCCAGGCCCGG